>NZ_JBHSQO010000001.1:0-450224 GCF_042658445.1 Saccharothrix lopnurensis
CCACCACGAGGCCATGGTCCGCTGGTCCATGATCCGCATCACCAGCCGCCGACTCACCCAACACCAGTAGCTCGGAAACGGCTACTTAGAGTGGTTGTAGGTGGTCGTTGAGTGCTTCGGCGGGTGCCGTGCCGCCAAGGGGAGTGCGGGTCGGCGAAGTAGACCGGCAGCCCGGTCCGGACGGTGAATCGGGCGTGTGCGGACAGTTCCTTGCCGCGGTCCCGGGTCAACGACCGACGCAACTGCCCGGGAAGCGCGGTGACGGTCCTGGCGAGGGTGTCGGCCATCGTGATCGCGCAGCCGCTCGTCGGCCACGAGCTTGGCGACCTCGGGACGCCGGGCACGCCGTTCGATATGCCATTGGGCCGTCGATGCCTTGTACTCCACGTCGTATGTTCGTGTCGAGGCGTTGCGACGCAGTTCCCGCGAGGTCGTCGGGGCGTCGCGTCCGAGCCGCCGGGCGATCTCGCGCACGCCCAGGCCCCGGGCGCCCAACAGCGCGATGTCCTCGCGCTCGCTGAACGACAGGTAACGGCCGGAGACCGTTGTGGACAGTCGGGGGTTCACCCCGCCGGCGTGGCGGAACCACCGGTAACCGGCCGGAGCCGACACGCCGGCCACCTCCGACGCCTCGTCGGTCGGCACCCCGGGGGCCACCACCGCCCAGAACCGCACTCGATCCTCGCGCCAGGCGACCGTCGGGCGTCCCGGCGACGGTATCTGCCCGCGGTACGCCCGAACCTGTTCCTGCTTCGGCCCGGCCATCGTTTCACCTCTTGATCAGGGGTGTTGCGACGACCAGGTGAATCCGCCCTCGCCGCCGCGGTCGGAATGCGGGACCGTGCCACGGCACCGTTCGCCACGGACGGCCACCGCCGCCTCGGTGGCCTTGGTGACCATCCCGGCGCCGATGTGGTCAGCGACGCTGTAGCCGAGCACCTTGCGGGAATGGCCGTCCCGGGTCGCGCACAGGAACACGTCGCCCTCACCACAGGACAGGTACGTGATGTCGGTCAGCCACACCGCGTCCGGGCGATCCTGGTCGAACTCGCGCTCGACCGGATCCGGCGGGAACGACGCCGCCGCACCGGCGGTCGTCGTTCTCACCTCGAACGCACGTGGGCTGATGGCCTCGATCCCGGTTCCGGCCATGACCTCGGCGACGTTCTCGGCGCTGACCACTTCGCCCTGGTCCCGCAGCTCCGCGGTGACCCACAGGTCCCGTCGGACTCCCGGTGTACCTGGGCGAGGGCAACTCGGATGTCGTTCAGGTGAGCCGCCGGTGAGGACTCCTCGGGACGACCGTCGCTCTCACCGTGCCCGCGGAGGTCGTAGCGCGGCGACGTCACGCCTGTGTCAGCCAGACCGGCCGCCAGGCGCGTGAGGAAGCCGCCCTCCTCGCGCGTCGCGCCGCCGCCGTGAACCAGGACGACGGCGTGCTCAGCCGGGGCTTCGGGCAGCACCAGGGTGCCCTGGAGGGGCAGGCCGTCGAGGGTGTGGAGGCGGAGCGAGCTGGACGAGGTGGTCGTGACGGCTCCCGCGTGTCGGGAGAACGCCGGGTGATCCGCAGGATCACCGGGTGCGGCGTCCACGGGCGTGGCACCGGGTGCGGCGTCCACGGGCACGCCAGGCCGCCCACACCCCCAGCGGCACCAGCGCCACCGCCGACCACCACCACACCCCGCCGCCCCCCGGCGGACCCTCCTCCAGTGCCCGCGCCGGGTCGACCACGCCGAACCCGTACTCCGCGTCGCGGCCCGGCGGCCCGGCGTCCCGCGCGGTGGACGTCAGCAGCTCCACCACCTCGACGGCGTCCAGATCCGGGTGCTCCGCCCGCACCAGAGCCACCGCCCCGAACACCAGGGCCGCCGCGTAGCTGGTGCCGCTGCGCTCGCCGCGCGAGGTGGGCACGTCCACACCGGGCGCGGCCAGCACGACCTCCGGTCCGGACACGCTCACGTCCTCCCGGAACCGCCCCTCGCGGTCCACCGCGGACACGGCCACCACGTGCTCGCCGCGCGCCAACGCCGTGACCCCGGCGTCCGTCCCGGTGTTGCCCGCCGCGACCACCACGACCACGTCGTGCTCGGCGGCGTACAGCAGGCCCTCGTCGAACGAGCCGGTCCCGCCGCCGAGCGACAGGTTCACCACCCGCGCCCCGCGGTCGACCGCCCACGTCAGCGCCTCGGTGGCGTCCGCGCTGCCCCCGGTCACCTTCACCGGCAGCACCCGCGCGCCGGGGGCCACCCCCGACCGCCCCGCGATCAGCGCGGCGACGGACGTGCCGTGCCCCGAGGCGTCCCGGGCCCCGGAACCGAGGTCGGGGAACTCCGCCCCGGGCAGCACCGCCCCGGCGAGGTCGGCGTGGTCGGGGTCCACCCCGGTGTCCAGCACGGCCACGGTCACGCCGGACCCGTCCGTGTGCGCCCACGCCCGCTCCAGGCCCAGCTGCCCGACCCAGAACGCGACCGCCGCCAGGGCCGTGATCATCCGCGCGGCACCGGTCGCGCACGGGGCCGCGACGCGCGGGTCGCGTCCGGCACTGCGGAAGCCGGCTCCACGGCGTCGCCCCCCTGGCTGATCGTTTCGCGAAGCCGAGCGAACCGCACTTCCGGGGGAGGTGTCAAGGAACCGGCGTCACACCGTTGGGGGAAAAGGAAAAGCGCGTCCCGCCGGGCGGGACGGCCCCGAGGGCCACGGGGCCGCCATCACCCGCGGCGCGCGAAGAGGAACGCCTGCGGGGCTTCCCCCTCCGGGTCGAGCAGCAGCTGGGCCTCCACCTCGAAACCGGCCTCGCGCAGCCAGGTCGCCACCCGCTCGGGCCGGCGGCGGTGGACGTGGACCTTCATCGGGTGGCCGCCGTAACCCGCGGTCTTCAGCCGGGTCTCGTCGCCGACGTGGAACAGCAGGTGCAGCGGGCCGCCGGGCCGCAGCGCCCGGTGGAAGTGCCCGAACACGGTCGGCACCAGGTCGTCGGGCACGTGGATCAGCGACTGCCAGGCCACCAGGCCGGCCACCGAGGCGGCGGGCAGGTCCAGCTCCGTCATCGAGCCCACCTCGAACCGCAGGCCGGGGTGGGCGCGCCGGGCCACGTCGACCATGCCGGGGGAGAGGTCGATCCCGAAGGCGTCGAGCCCGAGCCCGCCCAGGTGGGCGGTGACCTCCCCGGAACCGCAGCCGACGTCGGCCACCGGTCCGCCGCCGGCCTCCCGCACGTCCTCGGCGAACAGCGCCAGGGCAGCCCGGAGGTACCGGCGCTCGGCGATGGCCCCGCGCACCTGGTCGGCGTAGGCGACCGCGACCGTGTCGTACGAGGCGCGGGTGTCGGCCAGCCAGTCGTCCACGAGCGGCACGGTAGTCCACGGGCCGGCGCCGACCGCGGTTCGGCGGCCCGTCCATCCCCCGATGGTGGACACCGGCGGTCCGGTCGTGCGGTATCCCCGCCCAACCCTTGCCCGCCCTTCCCCGGCGCCACCATCCTGTGTGCCGCCCGCGTCACCGACCGCGTACGGAGGGTTCGTGCCTCTCACCGACCTGCTCAAGGCCAAGATCAACCACGGCTTCGACCACCTGGACGTCGACGGGGACGGGTTCCTCGACGAACAGGACCACGTCCTGATGGGCAAGCGGGCGGCCGAGGCCCTCGGGCACGCGCCCGGGTCGCCGCAGGAGCAGCGCATCGTCGACGCCTACCTGAGGATCTGGCACGACCTGCACCTGCCGCACGTCCCCGGCGGCGGCACGACCATCTCGCGCGAGCGGTTCCTCGCCTCCACCGGCTCCCTCTCCGACGACCCGGGGGCCGCCCGGTCGACCATCGGCGCGCTGGCCGAGGCGTTCCTGGCCGTCGCCGACGTCGATGCCGACGGCAGCCTGAGCCCCGCCGAGTTCCTGGTCTTCCAGCGCGGCCACTTCCCCGGCCTGAGCGAGGCCGAGGCCGCCGAGGCGTTCGAGCACCTCGACGCGGACGGCGACGGCCGGCTGACCGCCGAGGAGTTCACGCGCGCGTGCGTGGAGTTCTGGTCGAGCACGGACCCGTCCGCGCCCGGCAACTGGTGGATGGGGCGCGTGGGGTGATCGCCGCGCCCGGTGCCGCCGACCGCTGATCCGGTGGGGCGACCCGGCGGCGCGTTCGCGACGGGTCGCCCCACCGGGGGATCAGGGGGTGCGCCGGGCGCCCGGGACCCGGGTGTCGAGGTACCGCGCCACGCGTTCGGCGTCGGCGTCGCGGCCCTGGTGCCGGTACAGCCGGAGCGCTTCCCGCCAGGCGGTGCGGGCCCGGTGGTGCCGGCCGAGGGCGGTGTGGGCCTGGCCGAGGTGGTCGAGGGTCTCGGCGGCGGTCTGGGTGGCACCCAGGTCGCGGAGCAGGGTGAGGGCCCGCCGGTAGTGGTCGACGGCCTCGTGGTGCCTGCCGGTCTGGTGGGCGATCCAGCCCAGGCTGTCCAGGGTCTCCGCCTCGCCGGCGGGTTCGTGGTGGCGCCGGTTGAGGTCGAGGGCGGCCAGGCAGTGCTCACGGGCGGTGTCGTGGTCGCCCAGGTGGGCGGCGTACCAGCCCGCCGCGTTGAGCGCGTCGGCCTCCCACACCGGGTGGCCGAGGGCGCGGTAGAGGTCCACGGCGTGCCGGGCGTGCTCCAGGGCCCGCGGGTGGTCGTGCCGCAGTGCCCAGGCCCGAGCCAGGTTGTTGTGGGTGTGGGCCTGTTCGCCGGGGTCGTCCGCGGCCAGGGTGAGGGCCCGCCCCAGGTGCTCGATGGCCTCCTCGTGCTGCCCCAGGTGGGCGTGCGCGACGCCGAGGCGCCGGTGGGCGAGGGCGCGGCTGCCGGGGTCGAGGTGGTCGGCGGCGGCCGCGGCCACCCGCCACACGGCCAGGTCGTCGTGGTGGTGCCCCCGCCGCTCGTGGAAGCTCTGCTGGGTCCAGGCCAGCCGCCACGCGGTCCGGTGCCGGTGGTGGGCGGCCGCGGTGCGCTGGGCGGCCAGCACGTGGAGGTGTTCGGCGTCCAGCCAGGCCAGCGCGGTCGGGTGGTCGGGCAGCGGGTGCGGGTGGGTGCCGGGCGTGGGCGGGTCGAGCCGGATCGGTCGGCGGTGCGGGCTCAGGACGCGGTCGGCGGTGTGGGCGGTGTGCAGGTAGAAGTCGACCACCCGGTCGAGCGCCGCCCGCCGCGCCGGCTCGGCCAGGGCGCGCGCGGAGGCGGCGGCGCAGTCGCGGATCAGGTCGTGCATCGCGTACCGGCCGCGGGGGTGTCGCTCGATCAGGGAGGCGTCCTCCAGCACCCTGAGCACCTCGCGCGTCCGCCTCGCCGACGAGCCGGTGAGGCTGGTCGCCGCCGGCAGACCGATGTCCGGGCCGGGGGCGGTGCCCAGCAGCGCGAACACCTCGCGCTGTTCGGCGGTCAGGCCGCGCAGGGACCAGGACAGCACGCCGGGCAGGCCGGCGGCGGGGTCGGTGTCGTGGTCGAGCAGCTCCAGGCCCAGCTCGCGCAGCTCGGCGGCGAGTTCGGCGAGGGGGACGGAGGGGTGGGCGCGGGCGTGCCGGGCCATGATCGACAGGGCCAGGGGGTAGCGCCCGCACAGCGCGATCAGCTCGTCGGCCGCGTCGGGTTCGGCGGCCGGGCGGGCCGGGCCCAGGCGGCGGACCAGCAGGTCCCGCGCCTCCTCGCGGGTGAGGACGTCCAGCCTCAGGTGGTGGGCGCCGTGGCGGTCGACCAGGGAGGCGAGCCGGGTGCGACCGGTGACGAGCACGGTGCAGGACGCGCCGCCGGGCAGCAGCGGGGCGACCTGCTCGCCGGTGGCGGCGTTGTCGAGCACGACCAGCACCCGCCTGTCCGCGACGAGGCTGCGGTACAGCGCCGACTTCGACGCCAGGTCGGTCGGGATGCCGCGGGGGGCCACCCCGAGGGCGGTGAGGAACCCGAACAGCGCGGCATCGGGGGTGACCGGGTCCTCGGCGGGGCTGAAGCCGTGCAGGTTGACGAACAACTGCCCGTCGGGGAACCGGTGGGCGTTGTGGTGCGCCCAGTGCAGGACCAGCCAGGTCTTGCCGATCCCGCCGGCGCCGCCGATGGCCGAGACCGCGACCGCCGCGCCCTCCGCCGCGCAGGCCCGGTCCAGCTCCGCCAACGGCCCGGCGCGCCCGGCGAACGAACGGGGCGAGGCGGGCAACTGCCGGGGCACCACCACCGCGGCCGGCGGGTGGACGTGCAGACCGCCGTGCACCACCCCGACCTGCGCCAGCACCCCGACCGCGGGCGCGGTGACCTCGTTGCGCACCACCGGCCCGCCGACCACGTCGGCGGGCTCGCCGCGGTCCTCCGGTCCGGGCGTCGCCGCTCACCTCCACCGCGTCCCGGACCGCGAGCCCCGGCGTCGACCCGCGCCGGCGGCCCACGGTCCCGTCCGCAGTGTCACCCCGGGCGCGCGGAACCCACGCCGCAGAAAGGGGATCACCCCGCGATCGGTCGAGGACCACCCGGTTGCGGGGTCCCGCGCACCGCAGGAGTGCGGTCACCTCAGGTCTGCGGCCACATGGAGTAGACGACGTCGTCCCCGTCCGAGCACACCACCTGCGGCAGCGCCGGTTCCGGCACCTGGTTGCACGTCATCGCGGCGACCACCAGCGGCGGCAGGCCGGGGGTCGGGTCGTGGCGCTCGGCGTAGTAGTCGACGAGGACGGCGGCCGCCCCGTCGCAGTCCAGGCGGCCGGACGGGGTCTCGACCACGACGGCCAGCATCGGTTTGCCCAGGGCGCCCGGGAACGGCTGGTCGCAGTAGCGGGCCGGGGCGCCCTCGTCGATCTCGGGCAGCTCCAGGGGTGTCGGCTCGGTGGTGCTCGTGGTCGTGGTCGTGGTTTCACCGGTCGTGGTCCTGACCGCGGCGCCTGAGCCCGTTGCGGTCGTGGCACAGCCCGTGACCAGGGCCAACAGCCCTGCCAGGAGGATCTTCACGCCCGGTCGGCGCGGGGCGCCGCCGGGGATGTCACAGTTCGTCGGGCCGGATCGTCCTGGTGATGACGGAATTCGCACGATCGTTGGGACGCGGGGATGAAGATCGCGGTTGCGGGTGGCACCGGAGTTGTCGGGCGCAAGGTCGTCGAGGAGGTCGCGCGGGCCGGGCACGAGGCCGTGGTGATCAGCCGGTCCACCGCCGACCTGACCACGGGGGAGGGCCTGGACGAGGCGCTGGCGGGGTGCGAGGCGGTGATCGACGTCTCCAACGGTCCGGCGTGGACGCGCGAGGAGGCGGAGCGGTTCTTCACCTCGGCCACCACCCACCTGCTCGACTCGGCCGAACGCGCGGGCGTGCGGCACCTGGTGGTGCTGTCGATCGTGGGCGCCGACGAGGTCGACCTGGACTACTACTTCGGCAAGCGCCGCCAGGAGGCCCTGGTCGCGGCCGGCCGGGTGCCGTGGACGGTGCTGAAGGCCACGCAGTTCTTCGAGTTCGCCGGGCAGGTGCTGGCGCAGGCGAGCGGGCCGGTGGCGCGGGTGCCCGCCATGCTGTCGCAGCCGGTGGCCACCGAGGACGTCGCGGTCCGGCTGGTCGAGCTGGCCGCCGGTGAGCCGCGGGGGTTCGTGCCGCCCATCGCCGGGCCCGAGCGGCTGCGGGTGGTGGACATGGCCCGGCAGTTGGTCGCCCGGCGCGGCGACGACCTGCGGGTGGAGGAGGCCGAGGGCGGGCCCGCCGGGCTGGCCACCGGCGGTCTGACCCCCCGGGGCGAGTACACCGGGGGCGGGCGGACCTGGGCCGAGTACCTGGACTCGGTGGGGGCGTGAGCCGCGTCGCCGAGCTGGCCGCCGAGTACACCCGCGTGCGGCCCCGGCTGGTCGGGGTCGCCTACTCCATCGTCGGCACCCTGGCCGAGGCGCAGGACGTCGTCTCGGACTGCTGGCTGAAGCTCGCCGACGCCGACGCGCGGGAGCGCGTCCTCGACGTGGAGGCGTGGGCGGTCGTGGCGGTGGCCCGGCGGGCGGTGGACGTGCTGAGGTCGGCGCGCGTGCGGCGGGAGGAGTACGTCGGGCCGTGGCTGCCCGAACCGCTGGTCGACCCCGGCTCGCCCGACCCGGCCGAGCGCGTGACCCTGGACGACACCGTGAGCTACGCGCTGATGGTCGTGCTGGAGACGCTCACCCCGGCCGAGCGCACCACGTGGGTCCTGCACGAGGTCTTCGGCATGTCGTTCCCGGAGATCGCCGCGGTGGTGGGGCGCAGTCCCGCCGCCGTGCGGCAGCTGGCGGTGCGGGCCAGGGCGCACGTCACGGCCGGCGCGCCCCGCGTGGACGTGGCCGCGCCCGAGCACCGCCGGGTGGTGGACGCCTTCCTCGGCGCGGTCGAGGGCGGCGACCTGGCCGCGCTGGTCGGCCTGCTGGACCCGGACGTGGTGCTCACCAGCGACGGCGGCGGCCTGCTCGGTGTGGCGCGCCGCCCGGTGCACGGGCCCGACCACGTGGCGCGCTTCGTGCTCGGCGTGCGCCGCAAGGTCGCCGCCGACGAGCGCCTGGTGCCGCTGGCGGTCAACGGCGGTCCGGGGTTCGCCGTGCTGCGGGCGGACGGCACGACGCGCTTCGTCTGCTCGATCACCGCCGTCGGCGACCGGGTGCGGCGGGTGGACATCGTCGTGGCGCCCGCCAAGCTGCCCCGGGCGCGGTAGTGGCCGGTGCCGGTGAGCATCGGCCCGTGCTCACCGGCCCGTGCTCACCGGCCCGTGCTCACCGGCCCGTGCTCACCGGCCCGTGCTCACCGGCCCGCGCGACCCACCCCCGCCCGCGCCACCGGCCCGTCGAACCCCGCCACCCGCGGCGACCGCTCCGCCGTCGGCGGCGTGCACGCCGCCACCCGCGGCTCCGCGACCGCCGACACCTCCGGCCCGTTCCACCCCTGGGTGCTCATCCCCCGACAGCGAGTTGCCGATCGGGGGCCGGGCCGCAGACCGACTAGGGTGGGGTGCTGGCTCCGCACGGCTACGTAGGGACCGCACCGCCATGCCGCACCAAGGCGCTCCGCGCGCTCCCGTCCGCGTGGTCCTGGTCGAGGACCACCACCTGGTGGCCGAGGTGATCCGGCTGGCCTGGGAGGACTCCGACGAGGTCGAGGTGGTCTCGACCGCCGGGTCCGTGACCGACGCCCTGGCCGACGTCCGGCGGCACCGCCCCGACGTGGTGCTGCTCGACCGCCGCCTGCCCGACGGCGACGGCCTCCGGGCGGTGTCGAGCTTCGTCGAGTTCGGGGCCCGGGTGCTGGTGCTGACCGGCGAGGCGACCGTGTCGGCGGCCTCCCGGGTGGCGGAGTCCGGCGCGTCCGGCCTGGTGCTCAAGTCCTCCCGGCTCGACGAGCTGACCGAAGCGGTGCGGCGGGTGGCGGAGGGCGAGGTCGTGTTCGACGGCGGCCTGCTCGCCGGGGTGCTGGACAGGCTCACCGGCAGGTCGGCCCCGCCGGGCGTGGCGCTCACCACCCGGGAGCGCGAGGCGTTGTCCCTGCTCGCGGAGGGTGCGAGCACCGAGGAGATGGGCGAGCGCATGGGCGTGGCGCGCAACACCGTGCGCAACCACGTCCAGCGGGTGCTGGAGAAGCTGGGCGCCAGGTCGAAGCTGGAGGCGGTGGCCATCGCCCGCCGTGACGGCCTGCTCGACTGATGCTCCTGCACCAGTTGACCGGGTGCCGCTGCGTCTGGGCGGACTGGTGCCCGTGCGGCACGGTGTCCTCGTGGACGTTTCGGTGACGAACCCGGTGGCGGAGTTCAGCGCCCCGCTGGGCCGGGGAGGGGCGGCGCTGGCCCGCGACTTCGTCCGCAGGACCCTCGCCGACTGGGGCTACCGGGGCGACCACGACGACGCCGTGCTGGTGGTCTCCGAACTGGTCACCAACACGCTGCGGCACGCCTCGGGCGTCCCGCTGCTCCGGCTGGTCGGCGCCGCGCGCGGGCTGCGGATCGAGGTCGCGGACAGCAGCCCCGCGCTGCCCAGGTCGCGTCCCCCCGGCTCCTCCGGGGGCTGGGGCGTGCCCCTGGTCCAGCGGCTGACGGCGTGCTGGGGCACCGAGCCCCGGCCCGGTGGCAAGGTCGTCTGGTGCGAGATGCCCGCCGTGGCGTCTTGAGCGTCGCCACCCCACCCCGGGCGGCGTGGCCGGTGCGGTCGGTGGGCCCGGTGGTGGACAGTGTCGTCATGACCGCGGACCCGCCCCACCCCCTGGACCCCTACGAGCGGCCCCCGGTCGAGGACTACCGCCTGCTCGTCGAGAGCGTGGTGGACTACGCGATCTTCATGCTCGACCCGCTGGGCCGGGTGGTGAGCTGGAACCCGGGCGCGGAGCGCATCAAGGGCTACCTGGCCGAGGAGATCGTCGGCCGGCACTTCTCGGTGTTCTACCCGGCCGAGTCCCTGGCCACGCGCAAGCCCTGGCACGAGCTGGAGGTGGCCGGCGAGGTCGGCCGGTTCGAGGACGAGGGCTGGCGGTTGCGCAAGGACGGCTCGCGGTTCTGGGCCAACGTGGTGATCACCGCCCTGTTCGACGACCAGGGCCGGCTGCGCGGGTTCGCCAAGGTCACCCGGGACCTGACCGAGCGGCGGCGGTCCGAGCAGGCGCTGCGCGAGCAGCGCAGGCTGGTCGGCCACCTGGTGGAGGCCCAGGAGCTGGAGCGCCGCCGCATCGCCTGGGACGTGCACGACGACTCGATCCAGGCCATGGTCGCGGTCGGCATGAGGCTCCAGCTGCTGGCCGGCCGCTTGCCCGCCGAGCACGCCGCCGTGGTCCACCGGCTGGACGAGACGGTCCGGGAGACCATCGGCCGCCTGCGCGGCCTGGTGTTCCGGCTGCGGCCCCCGGAGCTCGACCGGTACGGCCTGGCCGAGGCGCTGGACCACTACCTCGCCGACGCGACCGGCTCGTGGGGGATCGACTACCGGCTGCGGCACGCGCTGGACCACGAACCGCCCGCCGACACGGCGATCACGATCTTCCGCATCTGCCAGGAGGCGGTCAACAACGTGCGCAAGCACGCGCGGGCGACCACCGTCGAGATCAACCTGTCCTCCGCCGACGAGGGCACGCTGGTCGAGATCTCCGACGACGGCGTCGGGGTCGGGCGGCTGTCCGACCCCAACGCCCTGGAGCACTTCGGCACCATCGAGATGCGCGAGCGGGCCGAGACGGCGGGCGGCTGGTGGTCGCTGACCGACCGCCCCGGCGGTGGCGCGGTGGTGCGGTTCTGGGTACCGACGACGGTGGAGGCCGAGCGGTGACGCCCGCCAAGCTCAGCGTGGTCATCTCCGACGACGACGCCATGATCCGCGACGCGCTGCGCGAGGTCCTGGACGCCGAACCGGACCTGGAGGTGGTCGGGGTCGCCGCCGACGCCGACGAGGCCATCGACCTGACCAGGCGGCACGTCCCCGCGGTCGTGGTCCTCGACGTCCGGATGCCCGGCGGCGGCGGGGGCCGCGCCGCCCGGGAGATCCGCAGGCTGGCGCCGGGCACCGGCATCCTGGCGCTCTCGGCTCACGCCGACCTGGCCGCCGTGGAGGACATCCGGGCGGCCGGGGTCACCGAGTACATCGTCAAGGGCGCGCCCAACCGTGACATAGTGGCTGCTGTGCGACGCCTCGGCACTGGTAGAACGTCGGGGGAACACCGCAGCCCACAGCGGGAGACGCCGTGACCGAGCCCGTCGAGCCGCCACCGTTCGACCTCGACGTGCGCGTCGGTCGCGCGGGCGACGCTCATGTTGTCGCTCTTTCGGGTGAACTTGATGTGGACAGCGCGCCGCCTGTCCACGCCGCCGTGGACGACGCACTCAGGGCCGGGCCGCCGCTGCTGGTCCTCGACCTGAGCGAGGTGGTGTTCTTCGGCTCGCCGGGCCTGTCGCTGTTGTTGGGGGCCCACGAGCGGGCGCTCGGGGCGGGCGGGGCGGTCGCCGTCGTGGCCGACCGCAGGCCCGTGCTGCGGCCGCTGGAGGTCACCGGCGTCACGGCGGTGCTCGACATCTACGCCTCCCGGGCCGAGGCGCTGGACGCGCTGGGCTCGGTCGTCCAGCGAACCGGCAGCCCCGCCACGGGCGACGCCACCACGGCCGACCCCGCCACGGGCGGCCCCACCGCCGATCCCACCCCGACCACCGACCCCGGCGCGTAGCGGGGAACTCCCGGGGTGGCCCGGCTCACGGCGGTGAGGCCCGGCACACGGGGCCGCTCGTCGTGCGGGTTCGTCGGTCCTGCTCGGACACTGGAGGGGTGACCGCACCACCGCTGATCTCGCCCACCCGCATCTACGTGGAGCCCGCCGCCGCCGCACTGCCCCGCGGGCGCGCGGTGCTCGACCGCTTCCCCGACGCCGAGCTGGTCGAGGTGGCGAGCCACTGGCAGATCCCCGAGCTGCACGGCGACGAGGCGAACGCGCGCCGCTGGGTGCGCATCAAGCGGGAGGCGCTCGTGCTCGGCGTGAAGAAGTCGCTCAGCGCCCGGCCCAACGGCCGCTCCGCCCACTTCATCGCCCCGTCCACGGCCAACGGCTGCGCGATGGCGTGCGCCTACTGCTACGTGCCCCGGCGCAAGGGCTACTCCAACCCGATCACGGTGTTCGCCAACATCGAGCAGATCACCGGTTACCTGGCCAGGCACGTGGCGCGCCAGGGCCCCCTGACCGAACCGGACCAGGTCGACGACCACGCGTGGGTCTACGACATCGGGGAGAACTCGGACTGCGCGGTCGACGCGCTGGTCAGCGACAACGTGCGCGACCTGGTGGAGCTGTTCCGCGACCTGCCCACGGCCAAGGCGTCGTTCGCGACCAAGCACGTCAACCGCGACCTGCTCGACTGGGACCCGCGCGGCCGCACCCGCGTGCGCTTCTCCCTGATGCCCGAGCGCACCGCCAAGCTGCTCGACATCCGCACCAGTCCCGTGGCCGAGCGCCTGGCCGCACTGGACGACTTCCGCGCCGCGGGCTACGAGGTCCACGTCAACCTCAGCCCGGTCGTGGTGCACGACGGCTGGCTGGACGACTGGCGCGAGCTGCTGGAGGCGCTGGGCGACGCCGCCTCGCCGGAGACCCGGGCGCAGCTGGCCGCCGAGGTGATCATGCTGACGCACAACCGGGCGCTGCACGAGGTGAACCTGCGCTGGCACCCGAAGGCGGAGGAGCTGCTGTGGCGGCCCGACCTCCAGGAGGTCAAGCGCAGCGAGGGCGGCGGGGTCAACGTGCGGTACCGGGCGGGTCTCAAGCGGGGGCTGCTCGACGAGCTGCTCGCGCTGATCGACCGGCACGCCCCGTACCTGCGGGTGCGCTACGCCTTCTGACCGGACGGGGAGGCCGGCGCCGCGCCGCGCCGACCCGGACCACGTCCTCGTGGATCAGCCGATCTGCTCGCAGTCCTCCGCGACGATCCCGTTCTCCCGGTACGGCGCGCCGTGCCAACACTCGTACGCGTTCTCGGAGTCGCGCACGACGAACATGTCGTTGATCTCCTCGAACGGGGCCGGATCGCAGTGGTTCGCGGCGATCCGGTCGCTCTGCTCGCGGATCTCGTCGCAGTAGAACTCGGCCGCTCGCGCGACGGAGGGCGCCTCGACCGCTGCGCCGGCCGTGCCGGCCACCGTGCCCGTCGCGGCACCGGCGGCGAGCAGAACGGCCCCGAGGATCAGTCCTCGCATGTCATGTCTCCTTCATCGGTGAATCGAACTGCACCGCCACAGCACCACGACGGGACCACCGCCGCGACACGGCGCACACCACCGGGCGAAGACGCCCACCCGACCGAGGCACACCCCGCGCCGGGCCGGACACCGCGCCTTACGGTGCCCCGCCACCCGGTCCCCGCCGCGGTGCGGATTCAGACCACCCCTCCCGCGATTCCGTTGTCCACACAACGTTGTTCAGCGCCGGGGGCACGGACCCGAACAGCGGCCGGGACCCCAACGTCGAACCGGTTCCTCCCGATGTCGGACGAAATCAGGAGACAACCGTGTCGCACCCTCGAACACGTCGGCGCGCCGCCCGCGCGGCGACCGCCCTCGTGGTGGTCCTCTTGACGGGCAGCACCGCCGCCACCTCCACCACCACCCCGTCCACCACCACCGGCGGCCCGACCACGACGGTCACCCTGGTCACGGGTGACCGGGTGGTGCTCGACCGCGGCCGCGTCGTGGTGGTCCGGCCGGGCGCGGGGCGCGGGGGCGTGTCGTTCCACGCGTTCCACCGCGCGGACCACGTGCACGTGGTCCCGGGCGACGCCGCCCGGCCGCTGGCCCAGGACCGGCTGGACCCCCGGCTGTTCGACGTCACCGGTCTGGTGGAGGCGGGCTACGACGACGCCCGCCGCGACAGCGTGCCGCTCATCGTGGCCCGCGGGGACGACTTCACCGCCACCGCGGTGCCGAAGACCGGGACGCCGAAGACCGGGACGCCGAAGACCGGGGCGGTCTCGGCGTTCCAGGGGCTGCTCACCGACCCGGGCGTGCGGAAGGTCTGGCTGGACGGCGTGCGCCGGGTCCTCCTGGACCGCTCCACCGCCCAGGTCGGCGCGCCCGCCGCGTGGGCCGCGGGCCACACCGGCGCGGGCGTGCGGGTCGCCGTGCTGGACACCGGTGTGGACGGCGACCACCCGGACCTGGCGGGTCGGGAGGTCGCGGAGCGCAACTTCAGCGCCGAGCCGGACGCGGTCGACCGGGCCGGTCACGGCACGCACGTCGCCGCCACCATCGCGGGCGGGGGCGCGAGGTACCGGGGCGTCGCGCCGGACGCCCGGGTACTCGACGGCAAGGTGTGCGAGGCGAGCGGCGGCTGCCGGGAGTCCGCGATCCTGGCGGGCATGGAGTGGGCGGTCGAGCAGGGCGCCGACGTGGTGAACCTGAGCCTCGGCTACCAGGACAGCCCCGGCGTCGACCCGCTGGAGGAGACCGTCAACGCGCTGTCCGCCCGGACCGGCGCCCTGTTCGTGGTCGCCGCGGGCAACGCCGGCCCGTCGCCGGGCTGGACGGGGCCTACTCGGGCGCCGTCGTGGCGACCGGCGGCGACGAGCCGCTGCGCACGCCGGTGGCGGTGGACCGGGAGGCGGAGAGCCACGACACCACCTTCGCGCACCTCGACCGGTCCGGTGGGCCCGAGGACGAGTACCGCACCTACGTCATCGGCCTGTCCAACCAGCGCACCGCCACCCTCTCCGCCGGCCGCGACACCGTCCGGCTGCCCGCGGGGAGCTACTTCGTCATGTCCGAGCTCAGGACCGACAGCCAGCTCAGCCTGCTGGTCCGACCCGACCTGGCGGTCACCGCGACGAGCACGGTCACCCTGGACGCCAGGGTGGCGGAACCACTGCGCGTCACCGCGCCGGACCCGGCCGCCGAACCCCTCCTCGGCTCGGTGCGGCTCTCCCGGCGCCTCGGCGGCCGGCCGGGCGACCTCACCGGGATCGTCGCCATCTACCCGGGCGGCTTCCCGGCGGGCACGACCATCGGGTACGTCGGCCCGGAGCTGTCCGAGGACGAGGTGAGCAGCGTGATCGGCGCGGAGTTCGCCGCGTCCCCGGTGGACTCCGCGCCGGTGCGCCACCGGTTCGCCTGGGAGGTGCCCGGCCACGTCCCCACCGGGTTCGAGCGGGCGCCCGCGGCCCGCGACCTCGCGCGCGTCCGCACCTCGTTCGGCCCGGCGCCGCCCGGGAAGGTCCACCTCCACGGCCTGGCCATGGACGACTCCTCCGGCATCGGCGGCATCTCCTGGCTGACCGCGGTGCCGCCGTCCGGCACCGCGATCGACTACGTCACCACCGACGGCAACCCGTGGCGGCGGGCGTTCTTCCAGGACGGCGAGGTGCTCAGCGAGACCGGCCTGTTCTCCGGCGCGGAGCGCTACCGGGCCGGCCGGACCTACGACCGGTCGTCGAACCACCCGGTCTTCGGACCCGCGCTGCCGCCGGCGCGCTACCCGTACCTGTCCCGGGCCGGTGACCTGGTCGACATCGGCCTGCCGCTGTTCGGCGACGGCCAGGGGAACCGGGGCTTCTCGCTGACCTCGTCCGCGCGCACCGCGCTGTACCGCGACGGCGAGCTGGTGGGGGAGTCGGACGACCACACCTTCGCCACGTTCCCGGTGCCGCCGGGCCCGGCCGACTAACGGTTGGAGGTCGGCGCGGACCGCGCGCCCGGCATCTCGGAGTTCGCCACGCGGGTGGGGTTGAGCTGGACGTTCCGCTCCGGCACGGTGCCGGGTAACGGCTACCGGGCGCTGCCGCTGTCGGTGGTCCGCTTCACGCCGCGCCTGGACGCGTCCGGGGCGGCGCCCGCCGGCGGGGTCCTGCGCGTGCCGCTGGTGGTGGACCGGCAGGAGGGCCCGGACCGGGTCGACCCGCGGCGGTTCCGGGTGGAGGTGTCCTTCGACGACGGCGGGCGGTGGACCCCGGTCCCGGTGGCCGGCTCCACCGCGCTGGTCCGCAACGGCGCGGCGAAGGGCGCGTACGCCTCGCTGCGGGTGGGGGCGACCGACGGCCGGGGCCACGAGCTGCGGCAGACCGTGATCCGCGCGTACCGGCTCGGCTGAGGGCGCGAGGGGGCCGCCACCGCCGCGGCCCCCTCGTCACCGGTGCGGCGGCGGTCCCCGCGCCGGGCCGGGGCCCTCACCGGTGCGGCGGCCCCTCCACCAGGCCGGGGTCCTCCCCGGTCTCCACCAGTCTCCGGGCCAGGTCGCGCAGCTTGGTGTTGCGGCGCTGCGAGGTGGTCACGAGGTGGTCGAACGCCGCCTGGTCGGTCAACCGGTGCCGCTCCATGAGGATGCCGACCGCCTGGCCGATGACCTGGTGGCTGCGCACCGCCTGGCGCAGCTGCCGCTCCACGTCGGCGTGCTCGGCGGCCCGCCCGGCCCGGTCCAGGGCGGTGGCCAGGTTCGCGGCCAGCACGTCGGCCAGGGTGCGCTCGTCCGCCCCGACCACGCGCGGTCGGGGGAAGGTGACCCAGAACCGCCGCCCGCCGGCTTCGAGCAGCAGTCCGGGCACGGGGGAGCGGCTCGGCGCGGTGGGCACCGCGATGTCCGCCCCCAGCGGCACCACCTCGCCGCCGAACACCTCGCCCAGGCCGGCGATGACGGTCTCCAGCAGCTTGCCCGGGTCCAGCAGCGAGGCGAGCCGGCCGGCCATGTCCACGGCGGTGGCGCGCCGGGCCCGCGCGTCGTGGTCCCGGGTGACGTCGCGGACCGTGCCGACCACCAGCTCCCGGTGCTCGCGCTCGTCGGCCACGGTGCCCGTGGTCACCACGACCCGCGCCACGCCGCCGTCCCGCCGGCGGAACTCCACCTCGTCGGTCGGCCGCGCGGGCTCCCTCCCGCCGGGCAGCCAGGGCAGCGGCGGCGAATAAGGCGCGTCGGCCGGGCCCCAGCCGGTGATGCGCTCGAACGCGTCGTTGACCTCCAGCACCACCCCGAACGCGTCGGCGATGAACACCCCGTCGTGCAAGGCGCCCACCACGGCGGTCCGCCACGCGGCGTCCCGGGTGCGCTCGGTGGCGCGCGCGAGGTTCGACCGCAGCCGGGCCACCAGGTCCACCGAGGAGAACGGCTTGACCAGGTAGTCGTCCGCGCCCGCGGCCAGCCCCTCGGCGGCGGCCTCCTCGCCCGCGCGGGCGGACAGCAGCACCACCGGCAGGTGCCGCGTCGCGGGGTCGGCGCGCAGCTCGCGCAGCAGCCCGAAACCGTCCAGGCGCGGCATCATCACGTCGGCCAGCACCAGGTCGGGCGGCCTGCGGCGGACCCGGTCGAGCGCGTCCTCGCCGTCACCGGACAGCTCCACCGCGAAGTGCCCGGCGAGCAGGTCGCGCAGGTAGTCGCGCAGGTCGGCGTTGTCCTCGGCGACCAGCAGCCGCGGCCGGTCCCGGTCGGCGGCCGGCGGCGCGCCGGCGGGGGCGGTCCAGGTCAGCGCCTCCTGGAGGTAGGGCGCGACGGCCTCGCCCGCGTCGGGGGGCGCGTCGGGGTGCGCGGCGGCGGGCGCGCCCTCGCCGTAGGGCAGCAGGACGGTGAACACCGAGCCGCGACCGGGTTCGGACTCGACCCGGACCGAGCCGCCCATCAGGTCCAGCAGCTGCGCGACCATCGCCAGGCCGATGCCGCTGCCCTCGTGCGAGCGGCCGTGCGCGCCGCGCACCCGGTGGAACCGCTCGAACAGCCGGGGCAGCTCCTCGGCCGGGATGCCCACGCCGGTGTCGGCGACGGTCAGCCGCACGTGCCCGTCCCCGTCGCGCAGCTCCAGCCGGACGCTCCCGGCGAGCGTGTACTTCACCGCGTTGGACAGCAGGTTGAGCACGACCCGGTCCCACATGTCCCGGTCCACGCGCACCGGTCGCGGCAGCCGCGGGCAGTGCGCGGTGAACGCGAGGCCGACCCGCTCCGCGGCGGGCGCGAAGTTGACCGCCAGGTCGCGGGTCGCCGCGGCCAGGTCGACCGCCGCCGGTTCCGGTCGCAGCCGGCCGCCCTCGACGCGGGCGAAGTCGAGCACCCCGTTGACCAGGCGGCGCAGCCGCTCGGCGTTGCGCCCCACCAGCTCCAACCGGGCCCGCTGCACGGCGGGCAGGGGGTGCTCGGCATCGGCGAGGGCGTCCTGGACGGGACCGGTGATCAGGGTCAGCGGGGTGCGCAGCTCGTGGCTGACGTTGGCGAAGAACGCGGTCTTGGCGGCGTCCAGCTCGGCCAGGGCCTGGGCGCGGCGGCGCTGCGCCTCGTAGGCGCGGGCGCCGCTGATCGCGGTGCCGACGTGGCCCGCGATCAGGTCCGCGAACGAGCGGTAGTCGGCGTCGAACGGCCTGCGCTCGCTCAACCCCACCACCAGCACCGCGCTCGGCCCCGCCGCGCCGGGCTCGACCACCGGCGTCGCGCGCACCCGGTCGAGCACCCGCGTCCGCCCGGTGGCGGCGACGTCGGCGACCAGCTCGGCCACCTCGCCCGCCTCGGCCACCCCGCCCACCCCGCCCACCGGTCCGGTGGACGCCGCCCGGCGCGGACCCGTCTCGTCGACCAGGTGGATCTCGGCGAACCGGACGTCCTCGGGGTGCCTGCCGAGCACCGCGGCGGCCCGCACGCACGCCTCGTCGACGTCGGTGGTGTCCACCAGCTCGGCGGCCAGCGCGCCGAGCGTGGCCAGCCGGCGGGCCCCGACGACCTCCTGGGTGGTCTCGGTGACCACGCAGAACACGCCACCGGTGGCGCCGGTCTCGTCCGCGATCGGGCTGTAGGAGAACGTGAAGTAGCACTCCTCCAGGAACCCGTTGCGGTCCAGCGGGAGCAGCTCGTCCCGGGACCAGGTCGCGCCGCGGCCCGCCAGCACGTCGTGCAGCATCGGGCCGATGACGGGCCAGATCTCCGGCCACACCACCTCGGCCGGCGCGCCCAGCGCCGCCGGGTGCTTGGAGGTGCCCAGGATCGGCCGGTAGGCGTCGTTGTAGATCATCACCAGGTCCGGGCCCCACAGCAGCACGAGGGGGAACCGGGAGGACAGGCAGACGTCGACGGCCGTGCGCAGGCTCTGCGGCCACCCGCCCCTCGGTCCGAGCGGACCGGCCGCCCAGTCGAAGTCGCGGACCAGCCGTCTCGCCTCGCCGCCCGCGGCCGGGACGCCGCGCGCCCGGTCGGGGCCACCCGGTGCCGTCACCAGCGAGCCTCCTCAACCCCTTGTCACCGCAAGCACAAGGTATAGGGCAGGAGGGTGGGGGCCGCATGGTGAACCGGGGAACCGGACCACCGGTCCTCGACGGGTTCCACGGCAGGTCCGGAGCGCGGGTACGAGCGTGGGTGCCGCCAGGAGGGGGACACCCGGCCCGGGGTCGCGCCCCCGGGCCGGGTGCTGCTCAGAACGCCTGGTTGGCGAAACCGCGCCGGGCCGCCGCGGACAGGAACGACTGCCACGCCGCGCTGCTGGAGTGCGGGTCGCCGGTGACGCCCAGCCGCGACCTGGCGGTGGTGAACGCGCTCTGCGTCTTCGGGCCCCAGATGCCGTCCACGACCAGGCCGGAGCTCATGAAGTTGTTGCACAGCGCCTGGACGAACTTGGTGTCGCTCTCCGACCCGGTCACGCAGCGGACCGGCAGCCCGCCGAAGTCGGAGTGGATGTGGTCCTCGTGGGCGGCGTTGTACCAGCCGTCCAGGGCGAACCGGAACCGCCGCCGGCACACCGCGTCCACCGCCAGGTACCGGCGGCGCGTGGCCAGGGTGCCGGAGGCGTGCTCGCGGTCCAGCGGCGAGCAGGTCTGGCCGCCGCTCCACCGCACGTGGTCGAGGTCCATCGCGGTGCCCGCGCCGTGCTCGCCGGGCTTGTTGACGTAGAAGCCCGCCGACACCAGGTAGGTGATGCTGCCGTAGGCCGACGACAGGGACCGCAGGTCCCGCATCCACAGCACCAGGGTGTCGTAGAACCCCTGGGTCACCTGCCAGTTGCGCAGGGTGGTGTTGCCGCGGCCGGACCGCCAGTAGTAGACGGGGGTGCCGTCGATGCGCTGGAAGGTGATCATCGGGTCGCCTCCGCGGTGATCAGGCGGCCACCGGCCAGCCAGGCCGAGCGGGCGCCCACGACGCCCAGCGCCTTCGCGTCCGCGGGCACGGCGGGCTGCCGCTGACCCGCGTCGAGCACACCGGTCAGCGGCGTGGCCTCGACCAGTTCGTTGCCGACCCAGTGCACGCCGCCGCCGAGCGGGGCCAGGGCGCGCACCGCGACCCCGTCCAGCCGGGGCCGGGCGGTCCAGGAGACGCCGTCGCGCGAGGTGTGCAGGACGGTGCCGGCCTGGTCGACCGCCGCCGCCACCCAGCCGTCGGCGGTGCGGGCGACCGCCGTGGCGGCGAGGCCGTCGGTCCACTCCAGACCGCGCACGGGCACGGTCGCCCAGCCGGACCCGGTGCGGCGGGCCGCGATGCGGACCACGGAGGCCCGCTCGGTCTTGACCACCGAGCCGAGCGCCAGCCCGCCGCCGACGGCGGTGAACTCCGAGCGCACGCCGTGCAGGCGGCGCGCCTCGCGCCAGGTGGCGCCGTCGGTGGACTCCCAGATCGCGGCGGTCGGGTCGGCGCCGGCGAGCGAGCCGACGGCGACCAGCCGGTCACCGTCGGCGGCCACGTCCACCAGGGCCGCGCTGCCGAGGCCCCGGGTGATGCGCACCGAGCCGCGCTCGTCGAGCAGCACCCACTGGCCGTCGGTCCACGTGAGGAGGTAGGGGTTTCCGTCGGGGGCGAGCAGGGCGCCCGCGGTCTTGCCCGGCGCGGCGGCTGCCGCCGTCGCGTGGGCCGGTACTGCGGTGACGAGTGCCGCTGTCGCGGCGGCACCCAGCACGAACGTTCGCCGATCGAGCACGTCAGTCCTTTCGGGGCAGGGGGAAGTGCTGACGTGGCACAGGGCCGGTTGGAAGATTTCCAACCCTGAGTATTGGGTTGGGTACGGGGGAGGGCAATGGACCGTTCCGCCCAATACGTCCACGGAAAAGGGGTGACGTGAACGCGGGAGCGGGTAGGATCGGTGCCGTTCGCGACTGGCGTGTCGAGGGTGGGACGGACCACCGGGGAGCGTGAGGCCGGAACGCACCGCGCGCCTGGGTGCCACGGCAGCGCCCCCGCGCGCGTGGAGGACGTCGTGCACGACCCCGCCATCCCGTCCCTGACCGGAGCCGATCCCGAGATCGCCCGCCTGGTCCAGGCCGAGGCCCGCCGCCAGTTCGAGAAGGTCCGGCTCATCGCCTCGGAGAACTACGTGTCCACCGCGGTGCTGGAGGCCACCGGCTCGGTGCTGACCAACAAGTACTCGGAGGGCTACGCGGGCCGCCGGTACTACGAGGGCCAGCAGGTCGTCGACCCGGTGGAGGAACTGGCCGTCACGCGGGCCAGGACCCTCTTCGGCGTCGACCACGCCAACGTCCAGCCCTACTCCGGCTCACCGGCCAACCTCGCCGTGTACCTGGCCTTCCTGGAGCCCGGCGACACCGTCATGGGCATGGCCCTGCCCGCGGGCGGCCACCTCACCCACGGCTGGGGCGTCTCGGCCACCGGCAAGTGGTTCCGCAGCGCCCAGTACGGGGTGCGGAAGGAGACCGGCGTGGTGGACCTGGACGAGGTCCGCGACCTGGCCCGCGCCGAACGCCCGAAGGTGATCTTCTGCGGCGGCACGGCCATCCCGCGCACCATCGACTTCCCGGGCTTCGCCGAGATCGCGCGCGAGGTCGGCGCGGTGCTGGTGGCCGACATCGCGCACATCGCGGGCCTGGTCGCGGGCGGCGCGCACCCGTCGCCGGTCGGCCACGCCCAGGTCATCACCACGACCACGCACAAGACCCTGCGCGGCCCGCGCGGCGCGATGGTGCTCAGCGACGCCGAGCACGCCAAGGCCGTGGACAAGGCCGTGTTCCCGGGGTTGCAGGGCGGCCCGCACAACCACACCACGGCGGCGATCGCGGTGGCGCTGGGTGAGGCGCTGGACCCCTCGTTCGGCCTGTACGCGCACGCGGTCGTGCAGAACGCGCGGGCGCTGGCCGCCGCCCTGCTCGACCGCGGGTTCGACCTGGTGTCCGGCGGCACGGACAACCACCTGGTCCTGCTCGACCTGACCGGCAGGGGCGTGGGCGGCAAGCCCGCCGCCAAGGCCCTGGACCGGGCCGGGATCGAGGCGAACTACAACACCGTGCCGTTCGACCCGCGCAAGCCGTTCGACCCGTCGGGTGTGCGCCTCGGGACGGCCGCCGTCACCACGCGCGGTCTGACCGAGGAGCAGATGCCGCGCGTCGCGGAGTGGATCGACCGCGCGGTGACCGCGGTCGGGGACGAGGGGGAGCTGGACCGGATCGCCGGTGAGGTGGCCGAGCTGATGTCGGGTTACCCGATGCCCGGCTGGGCCTGAGGTCGCGGGTGCGGGGCCGAACGCGGCCCCGCACCGGCTCGCGCGGTTTCGCCGCGCGTCAGCCCTCCTGGTCGACGGCGTGCCCGGACCTCGCGCGCCGGGCGTGGTTGGCGTGCTTGCGCGCGGCGAACCCGTGCGCCTCGGCCAGCAGGGGCCGCAGGGTCTCGAACGTCGCCCTGCCGGGCATCACCACGCACACCCAGTGCTGGGAGGCGTAGACCGGGTGCGGCACCAGCCGGTCCCGCTCGGCGTGGTCGTACCCGGTGTCCAGGACGTGGTCCTCGTCGCGCCGCGTGGGCGGGGCGCCGAACAGCGACGTGTAGGTGGCTTTGGTGAGGCCGATGTTGAGCCGGTAGGCGCCGGGGCGGTCCAGGTCCGACACCCGGTCGTGGCGGTCGCCGGTGACGAGGGTGGCGAAGGGCGTCTGCCGCTCCGGCGGCAGGTCCCGGTCGGGGTCGTAGAGGAAGTACGCGTCGCCGTCGCTCTCCAGCGCGGTGACCCCCTCGAACGTCTCGCTGATGTACCGCTGCACCTCACCGGCTTCCATGCTTCAAGTGTTCCATTGAACTGCTTTATGAGGCTTTGGGCGGAAAGCGCCAGGAGCGACGGTCGAAACCCTCAAACCAGGGAGAAGGGCAGGTGCGCTTCCCGGCCTCCCGCGCCCACCGGTACCCCCCCGACGACGGTCAGCCCGCGCCCAGCCGGGCGTAGTGGACCGCGTCGGCCAGCCGAGCCACGTCCTCGCGGAACGTCTCGTGCCGGACCGGGACGCCCTCGGTGCCCGGCAGCCGGTCGGCGGGCAGCTCGGCCCCGTCGACCAGCACCGGGATCACCGGCACCGACCGCGTCCGCGCCGACTCGACGTGGTCCAGCACCGCCCCGGTCGGCGCCCACCCCGGCCCGACCACGGCCAGCAGCACGTCGCACCGCGCCACGTCGTCCACCACCGGCAGGCCGATGTCCCCGAGCCGGTCCGCGATCCGACCCGCCACGTGCAGGTCCTGCGGCGGGTGGCTGAGGAACAGCCGCGCGGGCCCCCAGGCGGGCGGCAGCTCGATCCCGGCCAGCACCGCGAACGCCCGGTCCCGCACCGCGTCGACCCGCGCCCCGCACCGGGCCAGCACGTCCAGCGCCAGCCCCTCCTCCTCGGTCAGCAGGCCCAGCAGCAGGTGCTCGGTCGTGACCTGCCGCCGGCCCAGCGCGAACGCCTCCCGCACCGCCGCCGCCAGCGCCCGCTTCGCGCCCGGCGTGAACGGCAGGTGGCCGGGCACCCGCGCGGTGCCGCGCCCCTCCACCCCCCGGACGTGCTCGCGGCAGCCGGGCAGCGACAGGTCGAACGACGCCAGCACGGCCGCCGCCGCACCGCCCTCGCCCAGCAGGCCGAGCAGCAGGTGCCCGGTGCCGAGGGCGGTGTGGTTCAACCCCCGCGCCTCCCGGAGCGCCAGCGCGGAGACGCGGCGCGCCCCCTCCGTGAACCGATCCACCGTCAACCCCTCGCCACCGCTTCGGGCACGCCCTCCGCGCTCGGGCTGTCACCAGACCATCGCACGGAGTTGCCGGGTGTTACCTGGACCTGTCGGTGGCCCGAACCCTGGCCGCAGTCATGGCGTCGTTCCCGCCGTGGTCCGTGGCGGGGATCATGACCAGCTCCGCGTCCGGCCAGGCGTGCGTCAGCCGCCAGGGGACCCCGGTGAGGTTGCCCAGGTCCAGCACCCCTTGAACGATCACGCCCGGGATGCCCGCGAGCCGCGACGCCCGGTCGAGGACCAGCCCGTCGGGCACCCAGCACCCGTGGGCCCAGTAGTGCGTGACGATCCGGGCGAACGCCAGCCGGTACTCCGGGGAGTCGAAGCGGCTCGGGCCGCTCGGCGGCGGCACCACCGCGTCCTCCCACCGGCACCACTCGTCGGCGGCGGGCTGGTGCACGGCCGGGTCGGGGTCCAGGAGCAGGGCCAGGTAGGCGGCCGACAGGTCGTCGCCCTCGGGGGCGTGCGCGCGGAACCGGGCCCACGCCCCGGGGAACATCGGGGCGAGCCCCTTCGTGAGCAGGTCGGTCTCCTCGCGCAGGCCGACCGCCACGCCGGCGTGCACCATCCCGCTGACCCGGTGCGGGTACCGCACGGCGTAGACCAGGGCGAGCACCGACCCCCACGACGCGGCGAACAGCAGCCAGCGGTCGATGCCCAGGTGTTCTCTCAGCCGCTCCACGTCGGCCAGCAGGTGGTCGGTGGTGTTGGTGGACAGGTCCACCACCGGTTCGCTCGCGTGGGGCGTGCTGCGCCCGCAGTTGCGCTGGTCGAACTGGACGATCCGGTACGCCTCCGGGTCGAAGAAGCGGCGCGCCCGGGTGGTGGAGCCCGCGCCCGGCCCGCCGTGGACCACCAGGGCGGGTTTGCCGTCCGGGTTGCCGCTGACCTCCCAGTACACGCGGTGCCCGTCGCCGACGTCGAGCATCCCGCTGTCGTGGGGTTCGATCTCCGGGTACAGCACGACCCACCTCCTCGTACGGATACAACAGTGCTGTTACATTAACCCGGTCGGATTCGGGAGGGGAGCGGATATCCGGGCGCGCCCGGGTTGCCGGTCCCACCCACGGGCCTGGGTCCTACCTCCGAATGGAGCAGTAGCCTCCGCGCTTCTCGTAACTTTTCGCTGTTTTCATCGGTCGCGTAAGGAACTGGTCGCCCGTTCGCCGGAAGCCTGGGTTACCGTGCGTGTCGATCAGGTGGTCGACTGGAGGTCCGGCGGGTGAACATCGACGAGATGCTGCGCGAGGCGATGTCCGTGGAAGGCGCGGTCGGTGTGTCGCTGGTCGACTACGACAGCGGCATGACGCTGGGCGCGCAGGGCGGCAACGCGCTGCTGGACCTCGAAACCGCCGGCGCGGGCAACACCGAGGTCGTGCGGGCGAAGCTGCGCACCATCGCGGCCCTCCAACTGGACGACACGATCGAGGACATCCTGATCACCCTCCAGCGCCAGTACCACATCATCCGGCCGCTGACCGAGACGCACGGCTCGCGCCTGTTCCTCTACCTGGTGCTCGACCGCGCCCGCGCCAACCTCGCCCTGGCCCGGCTGCACCTGCGCCGGATCGAGCAGGCCCTGGTCGTATGACCACCGACCGCGTCCAGATCCGCCTCCAGGACCCCGAAGCCCTGGGTGAGCTGCTCGGCCGGGTGCGCGCGGACGTCGCGGGCGTGGCCGGCCTGGTGGTGACCAGCCGCGACGGGATCGTGGTCGCCGCCGACCTCGACCCCGGCACCCCGAACCCCGGTGACGCGGCCGACCAGTCCGCCGCGATGGCCGCCGCCTCGGCGGGCATCGGCCAGCGCTTCGTCCAGGCGTCCGACCACGGTCGCCTCCAGTCCGTGGTGCTGGAGGGCGAGCGGGGCTGCGTGGGCGTGCAGCCGCTGAGCGGGACGCTGCTGCTGGTCGTGCTCGGCTCGCGGGACACGGTGATGGGGCGCTTCACGGTCGCGGTGAAGCAGGTGCTCAACCGCCTGCTCGCCCCGACGACCGACTGAACCGGGGCTGCTCAGACCTCGATCGTGATCACCCCGCCCTCACCGTCGACGTGCGGGACGTCGTCGTCGTCGTCGAACCAGTGGCCGTCGGCGGCGAGGTAGCGGAAGCGGTGCGTGCCCGGCGGCAGGACGAGCGCCACCGTGCGCGTGCCGTCGCGGCGGGGGATGAGTTCGTGCACGCCGGGCGTCCAGTCGTTGAACGACCCGACCACGCTGACCGGGCCGTGCGGGTCGTCCAGCGGCAGCGAGAAGGTCACGTGGCGCTTGCCGCCGAACAGGCGGGTGCTGCGGAGCATCGCGGTCCCTGCGGGTTGATCTTGCTGGAGGCGCTGACAGCTTCCCCGCGATGGGCCGGTGTTTCAAGTGGACGGTCACACGTCCGGGTGAGGGGGCTCGGGGCGGGGCGTCCGGTTCCCCGCGTCTGAACGCCTGCCTCGGGGTGATCCCGGTGGGCGCTGTGCTGCGGCCACCCCGCCACCCCGCCACGCCGGAGCCGGGCGGTCGAGCGCGTCGAGCCGCCCCCGCACCGCCTCGGCCTGCCGACCGCGCCCCTGCCGCCGGAACAGCTCGCGCGCCTCCCGCCACACCGCGCGCGGGCCTGCTCGCGCTCCCCGAGGGCGGCGTGGGGGTGACCGAGCGCGTCGAGGGTCTCGGCGACCGCGTTGGTGTCGCCGTGGGCCCGGAACAGCGCCAGGGCCTGCCGGTAGTGGTCGACGGACCCGCGGTGGCGGCCGGTGCGGTGGTCGATCAGGCCCAGGCTGTCCAGGGTGTCCGCCTCGCCGACCGGGTTGAGGTGGCGGCGCGGCAGGTCGAGGGCGGCCCGGCAGTGGGTGCGGGCGGTGTCGTAGTCGCCCAGGAGGACGGCGTACCAGCCCACCGCGTTGAGCGCGCGGGCCTGCCAGACCGGCTGGTCGAGGGCGCGGAACAGGTCCAGGGCGAGCCGGGCCTGCTCCAGGGCGCGCCGGTCGTCCCCGCGCAGCGCCCAGCCGGTCGGTCAGCAGGGCGCGGGCCTCGGCGTCCGCTGGCACGTCCAGCGCCAGGTGCCGGGCGATCAGGTCGGGCAGCCGGTTGCGGCTGGTCACCAGCACCGCGCACGTGTCGCCGCCGGGCAGCAGCGGCGCGACCTGGGCGGCGTCGACGGCGTTGTCCAGCACCGGCAGCACCCGCCGGCCGGCCACCAGGTCGCGGAACAGGGCCGTCAGGGCGGCCGGGTCGACCGGCACCCGGCAGGGGGCGACGCCCAGTGCGTCGAGGAACCCGCGCACCGCCACCGCCGGGTCCATCGGCTCACCCTCCGGGCCGAACCCGCGCAGGTCCACGAACAGCCGGCCGTCGGGGAACCGGTCGGCGTTGCGGTGCGCCCAGTCCAGCGCCGGCCAGGTCTTGCCGATCCCGCCCGCGCCGGCGATCGCGGCGACCGGGACCCGCTCCGGCCCGTCGCCCAACGCCTCGTCCAGCCCCTCGAACGCCTCGCCTCGCCCCAGCCCCACCGCCTCCACCAGCAGCACCGCCGGCACGGACCGCTGGCGCGCGTGGCCGACGTCCACCGGACGCCCGTCGACCAGCAGCCCGACCTCGCCGAGCACGCGCAGCTCCACCGCCATGGAACCTCCTCCCGCCGCGCGTCTCACTACCCCTCCTGAGCCCGGTTCATGACCGCGGAGCGGAAGTCTTTCCCGGCACCGCTGCGCCTGCCGGTGGATCAGGAGCGTGAGAGCGCGAGGAAGTCCGCCACCACGGCCAGCGCCGCCGGCATCGAGACGGCGCAGAGGTCGTCGACGGCGGTGCTCCAGTGCGTGATCCGCAGGGCCCGTGCGGCGAAGCGCGCCGCGGGCTCCGGGGCCGCTCCCTCGACCAGTTCGCGCGCCAGCCGCACCAGTACTCGACACCGGTCGTCCACGTCGGCGATCGAGTCGATCGTCTTGTCGGCCAGGTCGTGGTCCCCGGAGAGGAACCCCGCCAGCGCCAGCAGAGCCGATGTGAACACGCTGGAGGTGCTGGAGGCAGCCATGAGGCGGGCGATCAGGAAGTTGACCCGTTTGTGGTCGCCGGCTGCGGCCAGCGCCCTCACCACCAGCGGCAGCGCACCGGGGTGGTGGTGCAGGCCCGCCGCGCGGGCGAGTTCGAGCACCCGGTCGTGGTCCCCGAATTCGGCCAGCGCCCGCACCACCGCTTCCGGAGCCGACACCCACCGGCCATCCTGTCGGGGGAGGAGTTCCAACGCCTGGTCGAGCAATTCCCGGGCCCGGTCGCGGTCCCCGGCCCTGGTCAACGCCCTCGCGACCGACGCCATGACCTCACTCCGGAAACCCGGGGTGGCCAACGAGCGGGCGAGTTCCAGCGCCCGGTCGTGCTCCCCGACCTCGGCCAACTCGTTGGCGATCGACCTGAGCGCCGATTCCCGGTGGTGGTGGGACATCGACTTGGCCATCGCCACCGCCCGGTCGTGGTGACCGATGCGGATCCACGCCACCGCGAACGGCAGGAGTGTCAACTCAGGGGTGAAGGAGAAGTCCGTCGAGTACCTGACCTGCGCCTCGTTGAGGAGACCGGCGGCTTCCTCGACGCGCCCGATCCCGGCCAACGCCGTGACGATCGACAACGTCACCGCGAGGCGGTCGGTGATGCCCCGGTCCGTCTCCAGCTCCCGGTCGATCAACTCCGCGGCCTGGTCGTGGTGCCCGCTCCTCGCCAGTACCTCGGCCACCGCGGCCAAGGCCCGGTTGTCCAGCCTGGGGCTGGTGACGGAGCGGACGGTCCTCAGCGCCTGGTCGAGCAGGTCCCTGGCCCGGTCCTGCTGCCCGCCCCCCAGCACCGCCTCCGCCATCGAGGTCAGCACCGCACCCCGACGACCGGGGTCGGTGATCGAGCGGAGGTCGCCCTCCACCTCCCGCAGCAGCTCCTCGGCCCGCTCGTGGTGGCCGGCGGTGGCCAGCTCCCCGGCTACCGCCACCAGCAGCGGGATTCGGAGATCGGGATCGGCGATGACGTGGGCGGCGGCTGTGGCCCGGTCGTGGTACCCGGCTCGGGCCAGCTGCTCGGCGACCGCCGCCAGTGCCGAATCGTGCCGGCCAGCGCCGGCGCTGGACCTGGCGGCCCGGGAGGCTTCGCGGAAGAGGACGTCGGCCCGGTCGCGGTGCCCGCTCCTGGCCGACGACAGGGCCACCCGCGCCAACGCCAGGCTCCGCAGGTAGTGGTCGATGATCGCGCGGGTGGTCCTCTCGGCCTCGCGGAGCAGCTCCCGGGCCCGGTGCGGGTCCACCGCGGCGACGCGCTCGGCGACCGACGCCAGCACCGGCCCCCGCCGGTAGGAGTCGGTGATCGATCGGGCAGCCGCCGTGGCCCGGTCGTGCTCCCCGGTCGCGGCCAGCGCCACCGCGGTCGCGGCGACCACCGCGTTGCGCCGGTCGTGGTCGGCGATCGACCGGGCGATCCCCGCGGCCCGGTCGTGGTGCCCGCCCTTGGCCAGCGCCACCCCGACCGCCGCCGAAGCGGGTTCCCGCCGGTGGAAGTCGGTGATCGACCGGGCGGTGTCGGCGGCTTCGTCCAGCAGGTCGTCGACCCGGTCGTGGTCGCCGGCGTCCACCAGCGCCTCGGCCAGCGATGCCAGCGCCAGGACCCGCCGGTGGGGGTCGGTGATCGACCGGGCCAGGCCGGTGGCCCGGTGGGGCCGGCCCAGGCGGACCCACAGCGCGGGGACGCCAGGGGGGATGTGGGTGTTGCGGTCGGTCAGGAAATCCCGGTGCACGGCCAGCCGGCCGACCGCGACCAGGTCCGGCACGTCCCCGCCGGCGTGCGCGTCCAGGGTCGCGGTGACCTGGTCCAGGGCGGTGGTGTCCCCGCCGGTCCGGTGGAACAGCCGCTCGTGCCGGGCCGGGTCGGTGGCCAGGGCGGTGGCCCGCCCCAGGTCGGCGGTGGTGAGCAGCACGGGGTGGTACCCGCGCAGCAGGTACTCCGGCGTCCCGGGCGGCCACCCGCGCTCCCGGTAGCCGTCGGCCCAGTCGTGCAGGCGCCGCCGGTACGCGGTCAGCTCGGCCGCGCCGAGCATGTCCACCGCGGTGACCTGCAACTCCTCGTGGGCCAGCAGGTAGACCTCGGGGTCCGCGCCGGGGTCCAGGTCGCTGTCGCGGCGGGTGAAGCTGCGCCCCGACACCGTCCTGAGGTGGTCGCGGACCCGCCACACCCCGGTGCCCGCCAGCTCGGCCAGGTCCCCGGCGGTCAGGCCGCCGCCGGCCGCCGCCACCAGGCCCAGGAGCTCGCGCTCCACCTCCGCGCCGGCCAGCAGGGACCTCAGGTCGCGCTCCATCTCCGCGCGCAGCGCCCGCGCGTGCTCGGACACCGTGAGCGACCGCGCGTTCCCGCCCCGGCGCAGCGGGTGGTCCTCCGGCACGTCGGCGGGGACGGGCGGGTCCGGGCGCCCGGCCACCACGATCCGCAACCCCTCCGGGGGGTGCGCGGGCAGCAGGGCGGCGATGCTGTGCGAGTCCGGCCTCGTGGTCACGCTCCGGTCCTCGTCCAGCCCGTCGACGACCAGCGCCAGGTGCTCGCCGCGCGCCCGGCACAGCGCGGCGGCCTCCTCCAGCAGCCCCAGCAGGTGCGCCTCGCTCGTGGCGGGGTCGAGGAACTGCGGCTTCTCCTCGCCCAGCAGGGTCAGCAGCTGCTCCAGCACGTTGGTGACGAAGGCCGGCCGGTCGGCCTGGCCGGCCAGGCGCGCCGTGACGAAGAACGACACCACCCGCACCCCCGGCGGCGGGTCGAGCACGAACCGCGACAGCAGCGCGGTCTTGCCCGCCCACGCCTCCGCGCGCCACCACTGGTAGCCGTCGCCCGACGAGCCCGCGCAGAACGCGCCCAGCTCGGCCAGTTCGGCGTCGCGGTCGAGGAGCACCGAGGGCGCGATCCGCTTGACCTGGTGGCGGTACCGGGTCGTCACGGGCGCGCCGGTCCGCAGGTTGACGTCGCGCCCCGCCTGGACCACGAAGGCCGACCGCCCCGCCTCGGCCGACTGGGTCACCGGCGCGGCAGGCGCGTCCCGGTCAGCTGGATCGCCACCCGTCACGCACCGGATTGTCCACCAGGGACCGCGGCCCGGTGGTGACGACGCGGCCGGATCGGGCGGGAACAAGGCAAAAGCGAGGAGATCGCACTCCTCGCCACTTCTAACTTATAGCGCACAGGGGGTCTTGCGGCAAGACCCCGGTCGTGGCGCAGAATCGCCGCCCGAAGCCAGGAGCTGCGAAAAAAAACGGGGAGTCGCGGAGTGCGGGTTTTGTTGATGTCGTACGGGTCGCGCGGGGACGTCGAGCCGCCGGTGGGGCTCGCGGTGGCGCTGCGCGGACTCGGTGCGGAGGTCCGGGTGTGCGCGCCGCCGGACTTCGCGGGGCTGCTGGAGGAGGTGGCCGTGCCGCTGACCCCCGTCGGCCGGCCGATCCGCGCGCTGGCGACGGGCGCGGTCCCCGGCAAGGCGCGGGCGACCCTGCCCGACATCGCCGCGGAGCTGACCGCCTCGGCCCACGAGGCGGTCAGCTCCGCGGCCGGGGGCTGCGCCGCGGTGGTGGCCACCGGCTCGTTCCCGGCCGCGGCCGGGGCGCGGGCGGCGGCCGAGCGGCTGGGGATCCCCTACGCGTTCGCGTCCTTCTCCCCGTCCTTCCTGCCGTCGCCGCACCACCCGCCGGCCGTGTGGCCGGGCCAGGTGGTCCCGGCGGGCGAGACCGACAACCGGGTGCTGTGGGAGCTCAACGCCGAGCACATGGACGCGCTGTTCGGCGGGATCGTCAACACCCACCGGGCCTCGGTCGGCCTGCCGCCGGTGGAGCGGGTCCGCGACCACGTGTTCACCGACCACCCGTTCCTGGCGGCGGACCCGGTCCTGGGCCCGTGGCGGGCGACGGCGGACCCGGACGTGGCGCAGACCGGCGCGTGGACCCGGCGGGACGGGCGTCCGCTCCCGGCCGGGGTGGAGGCGTTCCTGGCCGCCGGGGAGGAGCCGGTGTACGTCGGGTTCGGCAGCATGCCGATGCGGGGCGCGAGCGCGGAGGAGCTGTCCCGGGCCGTGGTCGGGGCGGCGCGGGCGCGGGGGCGCCGGGTCCTGCTCGGCAGCGGGTGGGCCGGCCTGGCTCCGGTCGACGGGCGGGACGACTGCCTCGTGGTCGGCGAGGTCAACCAGCAGGAGCTGTTCCGCCGGGTGGCCGCGGTCGTGCACCACGGCGGCGCGGGCACGACCACGACGGCGGCGCGGGCCGGCGCGCCCCAGGTGCTGGTGCCCCAGGTCGCGGACCAGCCCTACTGGGCGGCGCGGGTGGCCGCGCTGGGCATCGGCGTCGCGCACGACGGCCCGACGCCGACCTCCGGTTCCCTGTCGGTCGCGCTCGACGCGGCCCTGGCCCCCGGCGTCCGGGCCCGCGCGGGCGCGGTGGCGGGCACGATCCGCACCGACGGGGCGGCGGTGGCCGCGGCCCTGCTGCTCGACGCGGCCGAGCGGGGCGAACCCGTCGGCGGCCACCTGGTCACGGGGTGAGCGCGCCGGTGGAGTTCGCGGGAGAGTCGGATCACAATCGTGCAGTCCCTGCAAAGTTGCAGTGCGTGCATCTTTTTCTCTAGTCTGATCGAGTGAGCAAGGTGGCGGGTGAGGGTCTCCGCGACCGCAAGAAGCGGCAGACCCGCGAGGCGCTCAGCCGCGCGGCCGTCCACCTGGTCGCCGAACACGGGCTCGACGGCGTGACGGTGGAGGACATCAGCGCGGCGGCGGACGTCTCGCCGCGCACGTTCTTCAACTACTTCGCCGGCAAGGAGGAGGCGGTCCTCGCCCCCGACCCGGAGACCGGTCCCCGGCTGCGCGCGTCCGTGATCGCCCAGCCGGCCGGGCTCTCGGCCGCCGAGGCCGTGCGCGAGGCGCTGCTCGCGGAACTCGGCGCCGAGGTCAACGAGGACCGGGAGTTCTGGACCCGGCGGATGTCGGTGGTGCAGCGGCACCCCGTCCTGCTGGCCGGGGTGCTCGCCGGCGGCGAGCAGGTCGAGCGCGAGGTCGTGGCGGGCATCGCCGAACGCGTCGGCATGCCCGTGGACGCGACCTACCCGATGCTGCTCGCCGCGGCGGCGGGCGCGGCCTTCCGGGTCGCCGTCGCCCGCTGGTCCGCCGACGGCTCCACCCCGCTGCCGACCCTGCTCACCGAGGCCCTCGACCTGCTCGTCACGGGCCTCGCCACACCACCGCAGTCCTGAAGGAAGAACACCGGGGGGATCATGTCCACCGAAACCGGCACCCACTCACGCCGGGACGTGCTCCAAGCGATGTCCGGCCTCATGATGGGCATGTTCGTGTCCATCCTGGCGTCGACCATCGTGTCCAACGCGCTGCCGCGCATCATCTCCGACCTGCACGGTTCGCAGTCGGTCTACACCTGGGTCGTCACCACCGAGCTGCTGGCCATGACGGCGACCGTGCCGCTGTGGGGCAAGCTCGCCGACCTCTACAGCCGCAAGCTGCTCATCCAGCTCTCCCTGGGCCTGTTCGCGGTGGGCTCGCTCATCGCCGGGTTCGCGCCCAACGTCGAGGTGCTGATCGGCAGCCGCATCGTGCAGGGCCTGGGCGCGGGCGGCATGACCGCGCTGGCCACCATCGTGATGGCGGCGATGATCCCGCCCCGGGAGATGGGCCGCTACGCGGGCATCTTCGGCGCGGTGTTCGGCGTCGGAACGGTCGCCGGCCCGCTCATCGGCGGCCTGCTGGTCGACACCTCGTGGCTGGGCTGGCGCTGGTGCTTCTTCATCGGCGTGCCCTTCACCCTCGCCTCGGTCGTCCTGCTCCAGCGCACGCTGAACCTGCCGGTGGTGCGCAAGGAGGTCAGCATCGACTGGGCGGGCGCGGTGCTGATCATGTCCGGCGTGTCCACGCTGCTGGTGTGGTCGACGCTGGCCGGTCACCAGTTCGAGTGGGCCTCGACGTGGACCGCGGTGCTGGTCGCCGCGGGCGTGGTGCTGCTGGGCCTGGCGGTGTGGGTGGAGTCGCGGGCGGCCGACCCGATCGTGCCGCTGACCATCTTCGCCAACCGCACGGTCGCCCTGACCACGCTCGCCAGCGCCCTGGTCGGCGTGGCGATGTTCGGCGGCACGGTGTTCCTGTCCCAGTACTTCCAGATCGGCCTGGGCAAGACGCCGACCGAGGCCGGCCTGATGAGCCTGCCGATGATCTTCGGCCTGCTGGTGTCCTCCACCGTGGCCGGTCAGCTCATCACCAAGTGGGGCCGGTGGAAGGTGTTCCTGGTCGCCGGTGGCGCGATCATGGTCGCCGGGATGCTCCTGCTGGCCACGATCGACGCCAACACCACCGTGTTCGTGGTGTCGGTCCACATGGCGGTGCTGGGCGTCGGCGTCGGCATGGTGATGCAGAACCTGGTTCTGGCGGCGCAGAACGACGTGCCGGCCAAGGACCTGGGCGCGACCACGTCCACGCTCACGTTCTTCCGCTCGCTCGGCGGCGCGATCGGCGTGAGCGCGCTCGGCGCGGTGCTCGCCACCCGGGTGACCAGCCTGTCCGAGGAGAAGTTCGGCCCGGCGGCCGCCGGTCGGACCAACGAGGTGCCGGACCTGTCGCTGCTGCCCGAGCCCATGCGGGTGATCGTGCGGGACATCTACGCCACCGCCACCGCCGAGCTGTTCCTGATCGGCGCGCCGATCGCGGTGCTGGCCCTGCTCGCGGTGCTGTTCATCAAGGAGAAGCCGCTCAAGACGCTCAGCGGTGACGAGCGCCTGGCGGCCGAGGCCGAGATGGCGCCGCTGCACTGAGGTCGTTCGCCGGGGCTGCTCGTCGGGCCTGCTGGCCGGCCCTGCTCGTCGGCCCTGATCGAGACACGAGGTGTCGCACCTGTCCGGATCGTCCCGGGCGGGTGCGACACTTTCGCCGTGTCCGGGCTCAGGGAACGCAAGAAGCAGGCCACGCGCGCGGCGCTGGCCGACGCGGCGCTGCGGCTGTGCGTGGCGCACGGCCTGGACGGGGTGACCGTCGAGCAGGTGGCCCACGACGCGGGCGTCTCGCTGCGCACGTTCTTCAACTACTTCTCCTCCAAGGAGGAGGCGGTGGTCGCCGGTGACGTGGCCACCGCGACCGCGTTCGTCCGCGCCTTCGCCGAGCGGCCCGCCGGCGAGCCGGTGCTGGACGCCCTGCGGCGGGCGCTGGTCGAGGTCGTCCCGGAGCACGTCGACCCCGGCAAGGTCGCCCAGCTGCGGGCGCTGCGCGGCACGCCGGCGCTGCTGCCGCACCAGATCGCGGCCTTCGCCGCGCGGGAGCGGGAGCTGACCGCCGCGGTGGCCGAGCGGGTCGGCCTCGACCCCGGGACCGACCCCTACCCGGCGCTGCTGGCGGCCACCGTGATGGCGACCCTGCGGGTGGTCGTCGGCCGGTGGCTGGACAGCGCCGACCCGCCCCGGTTGGTCGACCTGATCGACGCGCTGGTCCACCGGTTGCGCACGGGGTTCGCCGAGCCGTGACCGGGGGTCCGCGGCCGTCTTGGCGGGCCTTCCCCCCCCGGTCGCCCGGCCGAGCCTTCCCGGCCGCCCGGCCGGGACCTCCCCGCAGACTCCGCGCCGGGGGGCGTCCGGGCGGCCGGCATCCCTAACCCCAGGTCACCGGCAGCGAGTGCACGCCGTAGACGAGCATGTCGCTGCGCAGCGGCACCTGGTCGGCGGGCACCGCGAGCCTCAGGTCGGGCAGCCGCCGCAGCAACTCGGTGAACCCCACCGCCATCTCCACCCGCGCCAGCTGCTGGCCGAGGCACTGGTGCACGCCGTGCCCGAACGCCAGGTGCGGCCCGCGCGGCCGGGTCACGTCCAGCTCGTCCGGCCGGTCGAACCGGCGCGGGTCGCGGTTGGCCGCGATCACCGACACCAGCACCTCCGAGTCGGCCGGGATCACCTCGCCCGCGATCTCCACCTCCTCCAGGGCCAGGCGCAGCGCGCCCAGGTGGACGATCGACAGGTGGCGCAGCAGCTCCTCGACCGCGTCGTCCACCAGCGCCGGGTCCGCCCGCAGCCGGGCGAGCTGGTCGGGGCGCTCCAGCAGCGCGAAGGTGCCCAGGGCCAGCATGTTCGCGGTGGTCTCGTGGCCCGCGACCAGCAGCAGGCTCGCGATGCCGACCAGCTCGGCGTCGGTCAGCCCCGGGTCGGCTCCGATGAGCCCGGACACCAGGTCGTCGGCCGGCTCGACCCGCTTGCGCCGGACCAGGTCGAGCATGAACGCCCGCAGCTCGTCGGAGGTCCGGGCCACCTCGTCGAGCGGGGTGTCCAGCCGCAGCAGCCTTGAGCTGCGCTCCTGGAACTCGTGCCGGTCGGCGTAGTCGACGCCCAGCAGCTCGCAGATCACCAGCGAGGGGACGGGCAGGGCGAACGCGGTCACCAGGTCCGCGGTCGGGCCGGCGGCGATCATCGCGTCGAGGTGCTCGGTGACGATCGCCTCGACGCGCGGCGCCAGCTGCCGCATCCGCCGCACGGTGAACTGGCCGGTCAGCAGCTTGCGGTAGCGGGTGTGACCGGGCGGGTCCTGGGTGAGGAAGTTGCCGGCCCGCCGCTCGGGGTCGGACGCCAGGGCCCGGAACCCCTCGGGCAGCTTGGCGACCAGGCGCGAGCTGCGGAACCGGTCGGAGCTCAACCGGGGGTCGGCGAGCGCGGCGCGGGCCTCGTCGTGGCCGGTGACCAGCCACATCGGGTCGCCGTCGAGCAGGGTCAGGCGGTGCACGGGGCCCTGCCCGGCCAGCCGGGTGATCAGCTCGGGCGGGGCGAAGGCGCCGGACTCGCGCGCGGTCAGCCCCGGCGGGAGGCCCAGCGAGAGGCGGTTGGTGTTCGGCCGTCGGGGAGCGGTGGTCATCACCTGGTCCGTTCCCGACCCGGAGGTGGCCGGGCCGTTGCTCGGCGTCGTGGCGGCGTACCCGTCACCCACGGTACGCAGAAACATGCGCACCGTGCACCTTTTTATTCCCCGGTCAGTTCTGTTCCCCGGTCGGCCAGGCCGGGCCCATCGCCTCGGCGATCACCTCGGCCGGCGGCCGGTCGGGGTGGTCCAGCCAGTGCTGGGTGGCGGCCCGCAGGGCGGCCAGGAAGGTCGCCGCGAGCACGCGGGCGCGCAGCGGGTCGTCGACCGCCTGGCGGCGGGCGATCTCGGCGGTGAGGTCGCGCTCGACCGCCGCGTAGGCCGCGACCTGGTGCGCGACCAGGCTCGGGTGCCGGGACACCTGCCGCCGCCTGGTCAGCCACTCCGGGTCGAAGCCCTCGTCGGTCAGCTCGGAGGCGGCCCGGACCAGCGCCGGTCGCGGCGGCCCGGCGGGTTGCGCGCGGACCAGGTCCAGCAGGCGGCGCAGGCGGACCAGGTCGCCGTAGAAGATCGCCTCCTCCTTGCCGGCGAAGTAGTTGGAGAACGTGCGCCGCGACACCGCGGCCGCGTCCGCGATCGACTCGACCGTCACCCGGTCGGGGCCGTGCTCCAGCGCCAGCCGCAGCGCCGCCTGGTGCAGGGCCATGCGGGTGGCGGCCTTCTTGCGCTCCCGGAGTGTGTCCATCCCCACCCAGCCTACCGAAAGTTCCCACTGGGCAATCTTGCACGACGCGCAAGATTGTGGATACTTGTATGTGGCAAGCAATGCGGGAGAGGGGGCGACGTGGACGCCGTCGCGCAGGAGCTGGAGGACCGGATGCGAGACCTGCTCAGGGTCGTGCGCATGGTCAAGCAGCAGCACCACTCCGCCGTGCCCGCCGGTCTCGTCGGCATCCTCGGGCTCATCGAGCGCGAGGGCGGCAACCCCACGGGCTGCCACGCGAAGCAGTTGGCCGTGCGCGCCGGGCTGGACCCGTCCACGGTCAGCCGCGCGGTGGCCGCGCTGGTCTCGCACGGCCTGGTGGAGCGACGCGCCGACCCCGACGACGGCCGGGCCAGCGTGCTGGTGGTGACCGAACGGGGTCACACCGCGCTGGCGGACTCCCGCGACCGGTACGGCGCGCTGGTGGGCCGTGCCCTTGCCGACTGGACACCTGAAGAGGTCAGCGCCCTGACCACCGCGATCGGGCGACTGGCCACCGACGTCGAAGGAGCCCTGGGCTCCACCTGGGAGGCCGCGCGATGAGCGCACCCCGCGCGCTGGGCGCACCCGCCCCCGCGCCGACAACCGGCACGATGAACCACCGCCAGGTGCTGGAGGCCCTGAGCGGCCTGCTGCTGGTGCTGTTCGTCGCGATGCTCAGCGGCACCGTCGTGTCCACGGCGCTGCCGCAGATCATCGGCGCCCTCAACGGCTCGCAGACCCAGTACACCTGGGTGGTCACCGCGACCCTGCTGACGGCCACCGCCACCACGCCCATCTGGGGCAAGCTCGCGGACCTGTTCAACAAGAAGACCCTGGTCCAGGTCGCCATCGTGGTCTTCGTGGCCGGGTCGATCGTGTCCGGCCTCGCGCAGAGCGCCGGCCAGCTGATCGCCGCCCGCGCCTTCCAGGGCATCGGCGTCGGCGGTCTCCAGGCGCTGGTGCAGGTGGTGATCGCGGCGATGATCGCGCCCCGCGAGCGCGGCCGCTACAACGGCTACCTCGGCGGCGTGATGGCCGTGGCCACCGTCGGCGGCCCGCTGCTGGGCGGCCTGATCGTGGACACCTCGTGGCTGGGCTGGCGCTGGTGCTTCTTCATCGGCGTGCCGATCGCGGTGATCGCCCTGTTCGTGCTCCAGGCCACGCTGCGGATGCCGACCACCCGGCGCGAGCACGTCAAGATCGACTACCTCGGCGCGTCGCTGATCGCGATCGGCGTGAGCGTGCTGCTGATCTGGATCTCGTTCGTGGACTCGTCGTTCGCCTGGCTGTCGTGGCAGACCTTCGCCATGGTCGGCTCCTCGGTGGTGCTGCTGGCCCTCGCGGTCGCGGTCGAGGCGCGCACCGCGGAGCCCGTGGTGCCGCTCGGGATCGTCAGGCAGCGCACCACGGCGCTGGCGATCCTGGCCAGCCTCGCGGTCGGCATGGCGATGTTCGGCGGCGCGGTGTTCCTCGGCCAGTACTTCCAGATCGGCCGCGGCTACAGCCCCACCGAGGCGGGCCTGCTGACCATCCCGATGATGGCGGGCGTGCTCGGCGCGTCGATCATCAGCGGGCGGCTGATCACCAAGACCGGTCGGGTCAAGCCCTACATCGTGACGGGCGCCGCCCTGCTGGTGGTCGGGTTCCTGCTGCTCGGCCAGATCGACCACGCCACCTCGCTGGTGCTGGTCGGCGGCGCGATGCTGCTGGTCGGCGCCGGGGTCGGCATGAGCATGCAGAACCTGGTGCTCGCGGTGCAGAACACCGTGCCGCTCAAGGACATCGGCGCGGCCAGCTCGACCGTGGCGTTCTTCCGCTCGCTCGGCGGCACGATCGGCGTGTCGGTGCTGGGCGCGGTGCTGGCCCGGCGGGTCGACTCGGCCATCACCCGCGACCTGACCGCCGCGGGCATCCCGGCCGGCGGTGGCGACGGCAGCAGCAGCCTGAACCTCGCCGCGCTGCCCGAGGCCGTGCAGCACATCGTCCGCGCCGCCTACGGCGACGCCACCGGGCACATCTTCCTGATCTCGGCGGGCATCGCCGTGGTCGGTGTGGTCGCGGCCCTGCTGCTCAAGCCGATCGTGCTGCGCTCCAGCCTGGACCTGTCGGACACCCCGCCGGCGTCCTGATCCCGGCCATGTGCTGATCCCCGCCGGCGTCCTGATCCCGGCGACGAAGGGCCCGACCGCTCACCCGAGCGGCCGGGCCCTTCGCGCGTCACGGGCTCAGAAGCCCATCCGGCAGCCGGACAGGACGATCTCCTGGCCCAGCAGGGTCACGACCCGCACCGCGTACTGCGCGCGCTGGCCGTTCGGCCCGACGACCGTCTGGTTCAGGTGGACGGTCGCCACACCGGGAACGCCGATGGTGACCGGACCGGTGCCGATCGGCTGGCCGTTCAGCGTGCCGACGCGCGAGGAGCTGGACAGGCCCTGCTCGTTCGCCACGCAGCTGGTCTCGATGTCGGACACGGTGATCGCGCCGCCCAGCAGGCTGGCGCTGGACACCTCGGCGCCCGCGTCGGTGCGGCCCGTCGCCGGGTCCAGGAAGCAGTCGGCGTGCAGCGCCTGCACCGAGGCCAGGCCGAGCACGTTCACCGAGGCCGTGGTCCGGTCGGAGGACGGCGGGCAGGTCGCGTGCGGGATCTTGGCCACGGTGATCAGGCCCGAGGCGCTCAGCGACCACGCCTCCGCCCGCACGTGGGACACGATCGTGACCACGGCGGTGGCGGACCCGCCGTCGTCGTCGGTGACCGTCACCAGCACGTCGTGCGAGCCGACGCCGGCGTAGGGGTGCGTGGCCGTGCAGGTGCCCGAGCCCGCGCCCTGCGCGACGGTGCCGGTCACCACGGGGGTGCCGTCGTCGAAGTCGACCGTGCACGTGTGCGTGTCGTGCGTGGCGATGTCGGTGAACGGCGCGGTGACCGTGACCGGCGTGTTGCGCAGCACCAGCGTGCCGTTGGCCGGCGAGGAGATGCTCACCTGCGGGGCGACGTTGGTCAGCGTCAGCGTGGTCGTGGCGACCACGGCGGGGTTCAGGCCGTCGTTCGCGGTCAGGGTCAGCGTCCACACGCCGTCGTCGTTGCAGGTCACGGTGGTGTTCGGCGCGGTGGGCGCGGAGAAGGCGCAGGTGGTGCCGGGGTCGACGCCGGACTGCGGCGTCGCGCTCCACTGCGTGGTCAGCGAGGGGCCGTCGGGGTCGACGACGCTGCCGGCCAGCGTCACCGGGGTGCCCTCCTGGCCCGCGTACGGGCCACCGGCCTCGACGACCGGCGGGTCGTTGACGATGACCGTGGTGCACTCGGTGACGGTGCCCGGACCGCCGCCGTCGGTGCCGCGGGCGGTCACGCACAGCTGGTGGGTGCCGGAGGTCAGGGTGCCGGTGGTGGCGGTGTAGGTGACCGAGGCCGGGCCGGTCCGCGGCAGCGCCGGCGTGACGTCGGTGATCTGCGTGGGCGCGCCGTTGTCCACGCTCAGGGTCAGGTCGGTCAGCTGCGAGGCGATGACGCCGGGCACCACGTTCGGCAGGTTGGCCGGGTCGGGCACCGACGTGCAGGTGCCGCCGGTGAGGTCCGCGATGGCCTGGAGGCTGGCGTTGTAGTCGCCGCTGTTGCAGGCCGAGCCGGGGCCCACGGCGAAGGTGAAGTAGTCGACGTTGGCCGGCACCGCGCCCGCGACACCGGTCACGTCGCCCACGGCGAAGCCGTCGGACAGGAACAGCACGACCTTGCGGGCCTGCGGCTGGGCGTTGGTGACGGTGGTCGCCGACTGCACGGCGGGCACGAAGCTGGTGCCGGTGCCGACGGACCTGGCGGTGAACTGGCCCACGCCGCCCTGCACGGCCGAGCCGACGGCCTCCTGCACGTCCCGGACGCCGTTGCCGTTGGCGTCGGTCTCCGGCGCGGTCAGCAGCTGGTCGCCGCCCGCCGGACCCACGTCCACGGTGGCGGCGGCGCTGCCGAACACCACCGCGCCCACGCTGCCGACCACCGTGTTCGGCGCCGCCGCGACGGTGTTGAGGTTGGCCACCGCGGTGCGCTCGCAGGACAGGACGTCACCGCCGGCGCACGGGCTCGCGGTGCTGCCCGACACGTCCACGACGTAGGTCAGCGCGGTGTCCTTGACCGCGACGCCCGTGCCGACGGACGCGGTGCCGGTGACCGTCACCGGCCCCCGCGGGACGACGGTGTCGGGGGCCGGGCTGGTGATGTCCACGGAGATGCTGGTGCCGCCCGGCAGGTTGCCGTCGGTGGCGTGGGCCTGGATCTGGCTCGCGACCAGGACGGCGACGGCCAACGCCGCCGTCCCGGCCAGTTGTCTGGATCTCATGTCCCTTGTTTTCCCTTCGTACGCGTCGATGGGGAATCGAGGGCCGTGACCCGGGGGTTACTAGGCCGTTCCGGTGAGTAACTTTGCGTCGACGCCGCCGGCCCCCGTGACCCGCACACCACCGCACACGGCTGCTCTCGTGGGGCTACCGGGACTTCGGACCGAAGCGACCGACAGTGGGCCTCGGCCCGCGAAGTGCAGTCCACGCCGAGGTGCCGGGGACCCGCGCACCGTCGGTGCGCGCCGCCGCGGCACTCGTGCGGGTCCTCCGCCTCGATCGGCCGCAGCACCCCGCCCACGGCCGGTTCCACCAGCAGCACCAGCGCCCCCTCCTGGTGGATCGGGCGCAGGAAGCCCAGCGTCTCGGCCGGGTCGCCGGGCGAGACCGGGACACCCACGCCCACGACGCGGTCGATCGCCGACGAGGCGACCACCTCGCCGGCCGGGTGCGTCCCGGTCAGCGCGGCCTGCCCCGGGAACCGGACGCAGCGGTCGAGGGCGGGGGAGTCGGTCACGGTCACCGGGCCGCCCAGCGCCGCCGCCGCGGCGGCCACCTCGAACGGGCCGGTGACGCGCGCGGACACCGCGGTGACCGCCACCGGGCCGCTGCGGTCGACCCGGGTGAACACCGGGTCCGCCGTCGCGCACGAGTCCAGCGCGGCCGGCAGCAGCGCGTCCCGGTGCGCCGCGCCGTGCCCGCCGGGCAGCGCGGGCACGGCGTCGGGCCACACCATCAGACGACGTCGACGAAGACCGGGTTCGCGTAGAACCGCAGGTCCGACCACGGGTCCGCGTCGCCGATCACGTCCATCACCGGGCCGCCGTCGGAGGTGAGCCGGTTGCCGTCCGAGCCGCGCAGCCGCAGGTAGAACGCGGAACCCACGTCGCGGAAGGTGTGCGTGAACCGCACCGTGCCGCGCGCGGTGCGGGCCACCTCGAAGGTCTTGACCACCCGGGTCAGCGGCGCGGCGAGCGCGTCGCGGTCGGTGGCGGGACCGGTGACCGGGCCCGCGATCAGGTCCACCTTCGCCAGGCGCGGCACCGCGCCGCCGAAGTTCGCGCCCCGGGCCAGGTCGACCTCGATTCCCACCTCCACCGAGTCGCCGCGCCGGACGAACGTGCGCCCGCCGATCGTCACGCCCCGGTCGTCGCCCCCGCCGAGCGAGCGCACCCGCAGGTTCAGCCCGTCGACCACGCGGCCGTGCACGGCCACCACGCGACCGCCCTGCACACCGCGCATCATGTCCACATAGGACTGTGAATCCGCGCCGACGAGCGTGGAGCTGTAGAAGCCGGGCCAGTAGTCCCCGTAGACCTGGGGCTCGCCGGTGTCCACGGGCTTGCCGCGGCTGCCGGTGGCGTTGTGGTCGCCGCTGCCCGGCGCGTGCGTGTCCAGGTGCACCTGGTGCGCGTCGGAGGTGGCCGTCACCCACCACGGCCGGCCCTCGGCCGGCAGCGAGTCCCACAGGCCGCCGACCTTGGCGGTCATCCAGTCGAACCCGCCGTAGGCGCGGTAGGGGTTCTCGGTGGCGGTGGGGGCGTAGCCGGGGAAGCTGTCCTGGTTGGGCGAGCCGTCGTAGTAGCCGCGCGCGCCGCCGCGCCCGCCCGCCTCGCGCCGGGTGCCCGCCGCCTGGTGGCCGGGCGCGCCCTCCATGCCCACGGCCACGCCGGGCGCGGCGTCGCGCCAGCCGCGGATCTCGTGCGGGCTGTCCACCCCGCGCCGCGCCGGGTGGTTGGCGAACATCGGCGCGATCTCCGTGCGGCCGGACAGCACCTGCGCCTCCAGGTACCGCAGCGCCGCCGGCGCGTACGGCTCGCCGTCGGCGGAGGCGGAGCGGGTGAGCAGGCCCGTGCAGCCCTGGGCGACCGGCGTGGACAGCACGCCGCCGTCGTAGGCCGCCTCGAACGCCCGCAGGGTGTCCACCGTGGACCGACCGGGCGGCAGGAACACGGTGGCGTGCTCGGCGCCCGGGATGTTCCACTCCAGCCCCTGGTAGACCAGCACGTCGCGGTGCGCCCGCCGGGCCCGCTCGATGTCCGGCGCGACCTGGTCGATCGACAGCTTCTCGTGCGCGACCCCGCCGTGGTCGGTGATGACGACCCAGTCCAGGCCGTGCTCGCGCGCCTTGGCCACCTGCTGGGCGACCTCGTACTGGCCGTCGGAGGACTACCTGGTGTGGATGTGGTGGTCACCCGCGTACCAGCGGGACCGGCCGTGCCACGGGTTCACCGGGTGCGGCGGGCGGTCGTCGTGCGCGTGCGCCGGGAGCGAACCGAGCGTCGTGGCCACCCCGGCCGCGCCCAACCCGGTCAGGAACCTGCGGCGGGCCACCGACAGCGGCCGGTCGTCCTCGGCGTCGCGCCGGCTGCCCTCGACCTCCTCGTGGTGGTGCTCGTGGGTGTGGCCGTGGTGGTGGTGCGACATCCTGGCGGCTCCGATCCTGAACCGAACTGCGGCGGACCGAAGTATCGTGATCCCGCTCCGTGGTGTGGCGGGGCTCGGGCGCGAACAGCCGGTGAACAGTTGGTCACCCGCGCGCCGGTCTACAACGGACTGCCGGTGCCGGGGTCGCGCGTGGTGCGGCCGGGTGCCGGGTCGGCCGGCCGGCGCGGGGACGGCCCGCGGTCGGCCAGCGCGCCCGGACCGGCCGCGAGCGCCACCGCCGCGAGCGCCAGCGCCCGCGCCACCCGGCCGTCGTCGGCTGCTGCGGGCCGAAGCCTGCCGAGCGCGCCTCGTCCCGGGCGACCGCCACCTTGCGATCACCTGACAGCTCGCCGGCGAACCCCCACCGGGCGGCCCGGTCGGGTATGCCGGACGTCGTGACGCGCATCGGGACCGGTGCGGTGGGCATCGGGCTCTGCCTGGTGGTCATCGCCGGGGGGCTGGGCTCGGCCGCCGGCGCCGGCGTGCGGGGCCGGGTCGGCGACGTCGTGCTGCGCGTGGCCCCGGCGGTGACCGAGGGCGGGTCGCCGTTGCGGCCCGGGGACGACGCCGTGGTCAGGTTCAGGGTCTTCGCCCAGCACGGCGCGGACGACGAGCTGGTCTCGGTCGGCAGCGACGAGGCCCGGCGGGTCGAGCTGCGCTGGGACCGCGACTGCGACGGCGCCGCCGAACCGGTGGCGACGCTGCCCCTGGAGGGCGGTGTGGTGCCCGGCGGCGGTGCGGGCTCGGACTACCGGGTCGTGCTGGTCGACCTGGGGGAGGGGGTCACGGTCGGCTCGACGGTGACCGTGGAGTTCGGTTTCGCCCGCTCCGGTGACCTGAGCGTGACCGTACCCGTCACGTCCGCGGTCGTCGGCCCGAGCAGGTGCGCGGGCGCCTGAGCCCTTCCGGGGTGGGCCGACCGATCCCGTGGCGACGCGATCGCAAGACAAGCGTCAGGTCCACCTCCGCCGGACGGTGCCACGATCGGGGGAGGCCGCGCAACGGCGTGCGGCCGCCACCGGTGCAGGGGGAGGAGGGCGCCGTGACGTCCGTGGGAACGCGGTCGCCCGCGACGGGTCGCGGTGCGGCGACGCGGCGCGGGCCCGGGTGGGACGCGGTGGTCTCGCTCGGGGTCGTGCTGGGCTTCTTCGCCGGCCTGTGGCTGCTCATGGCGCCCTTCGCGCTGGGCTACCAGACCGCCGTCGGCGACTTCGACCCCCGCTGGCACGGCGTGCTCGCCGGTTTCGCGGTGGCGGTGTGCTCCCTGGTCCACGCCATGGCGCCGCGGGAGACGCCGTGGCTGGGGCCCGTCCTGCTGCTGGTCGGGGCGTGGCTGGTGGTCGCGCCGTTCGCGGGACGCTCCCCGGAGCTGGGGATCGCGGCCGTCAACGAGGCGGTCACCGGCGCCGTCGTGGTGGTCGCGGGGGTGGGCGCGTCCGCGAGGGCGGCTGTCCGGCGGTGGGGCGCCGGGTGAGGGCGCGCCGCTGTTCCGGGACCCCGCCCCGGGCCGCCACCGAGGAAGGCGACGACCGGTGACCGTGACCGCCCGCACCGCCGCACCCGCTGCCCCGGGTGGGGCGGACCCGGTCCGGCCGATCACGTGCCCGTGGTGCGACCGGGTGGCGCAAGGTGATCGTCAGGTGCAACCGGACATGTCGGTGGCAGACTCGATGCCGTGCCCCGAGAAGCCGCAGCCACGCGTCCCCACCGCCTCGGGGCGGACCGGGGGCGACGATGAGCGCGGGTTACGACAGCGCCGGCTACGACACCGCCCTGCTGCTGATCCGGGACGACAGGGCGCTGTCGCGGGAGCAGGTCGCGCTGTGGTTGCGCGACCGGCTGGCCGGCTGGCCGGAGCACGACGTCCTGCGGGTCGGGCTGATCGTGGTCGAGCTGCTGGACAACGCGCAGCGCCACGGCCTGCCCCGCTACGTGCTGGAGCTGGTGCTGGACCGGGGGACCGGGACGCTCACGATCAGGCTCCGCAACCGGGCCACCGGCGGGGCGGTCGACCCGGTGCCGGCGGCCGGGCTGCTGATCGTCGAGGCGCTGAGCGAGCAGTGGGGCGTCGTGCCGCTGGCCGGCAGCACCACCACCTGGGTCAAGGTGCGGTTCGACGACTGAGCTCGGCCGGCACGCCCGGCCGCCGCACCGCTACCTGACCCGGCGGGGTGGCCGAGCCGGTCGGGCCGGGCCGCTACCGCACGGTGGCCTCCACCATGCTGTCGTGCCGGCCCGTGGTCCCGCTGTGGGGCACCCGGTGGCCGCACGTCGCGGACGGGCCGACGGTCACGCAGTTGTTCCGGTGGCGAACCCCTCGCTCGCCTTTTGTGACGACCGGTGCCCGGCGGCGGTCGGTGCGGGAATTGCGGTAACGGAGCCCCGCGGTGCGCGATAGATCAATGCCGACACCACCGAATCCGCATTTCTGCGGAATTAGTGTTCGGAAAGGGGACCGCCATGTCCCGAGTCGCCTCCGCCCTCGCCGCCGTCCTGATGACCGTCGCGTCCATCCCGTTCGTCGCACCCGGCACGGCCGCCGCCGTGGGCCTCGACCTCACGTGCACCCCGCCCAGCAGCGCGAGCCTGCTCTTCGACCCGCCCGCGACCAACTCCCCGCAGACCATGGCGCTCTCGGTGTCCCGGCAGTACGGCCCGTGCGTCTCGGCCACCCGCCCGGACATCACCTCGGGCCACTCCAGCGCCACGGGCACCTCCCAGGGCGCGACCTGCCTGAGCCTGCTCGGCGCGAACGCGATCACCATCCCGATCACCTGGAACACCGGCGAGACGTCCACCCTGTCCGGCAACAACGTGTCGAGCCTGAGCGGCCTCGCCCTGACCGTGGTCACGACCGGCACGGTCACCTCGGGGGTGTTCGCGGGAGCGACGTTCGTGCACACCATCATCTACCCCAGCACCAACATCCTGCTGTGCAACCTGGGTCTGGGCACCCTGTCCGCCCTGTACGGCCAGGTGGTGCTGGAGATCATCACCCCGTGACCGGTTCGGCGTCCGGTCCCGACCCACGACCGGATCAGATGGCGTCGAGCAGACCGGTGAGCGGTCGCGGTACGCGGTCCAGGGCGATCGCCTCGGTCAGCAGGCGGGCGTAGCGGAGTTTGCGCTGTGAGCCGGAGCCGAGGAAGCGGCGCAGTTGGGCCGCCTCGTCCTTCCCCCGCCACGCGGGTTGCCGCTGGACCTTGCGGAACGCGCCGACATCACCGTGGGCCGCGAAGACCTCGATCACCCGCGTCGGCCCGGCGGCGCGGATGAGTTCGTCCTCCAGGTCCTCGACGCAGACGTGGAAGCCCGACCGCTCCAGGTCTTCCCGCGAACCGTGCGCGCCGAGACCGGCCAGGGCCAAGCCGCGGCCGACCACGTGCGCCTCACCGACGTCGCAGAGGCCGGCCAGTCGTGCTCCGGTTCCCCGCGGGCCGAACCGGCGCAGGTAGCGGGCGGCACCGTGGGCGCCGCGTTGAGCAGCCGCTCCATCACCGGCTTCGAACGGGCGTAAGATGTCCGTCGTGGAGGATCTTGCCGAGTGGTTGCGCGCCAGGCTCGACCAGCTCGCCCACGAACAGGGAGTGGGGGCGTCCGAGGCAGGTACCGGCGGCTTCCGGGCCCTGTACGACGGGTACAGCGGTGTCCTGGAGGAACTCGTCTCGACACTGGACCTGTACACGGGCACGGCCGACGAGCGCCTACTGGCCGAAAGCCTTCTGCGGAGGCTGTCCGTGCCGTTCCGCGATCACCCCGGGTACCGGGAGGAATGGCTGCCCACCGACGCGTGATCGCCCGGGTGTCCGGTGTTCCGGATGCCGAGGAGCAGGGAGCCATTTCACCGTCGGGAACCTCGAACGTCGACCGCCACCGTGGTGGTGCGGGTGCAGAGCCCAGAGGTTGTGACCGCGTCACTCGAACGGCAGATTGTTCGACATAAAGGCACCGCCCAGTATGGGGTGACTGCCCGACCGTCGGGCGTCGCGAGGGGGGCCTCCGTAATCCCTGTGCGCTTTCGGGGAAGCGCACGGTCTGCCGGTGCTGTGGTCGATCACCCGCACCTGCGGTTCCGCGTTTTCGTCATGAGACGGAATTTCGCGTGATCCTGTCCGGGTAAGACCGCGTCGACGGTGGTGCGTGACAGCGGGGTGCGCTCGCCGGGTTTGCCACAGGGGTGGATTTCGTGCGTTCTCAAGGTCTTGTTCCCGTGCGGGTCCAGGTCGTTGCCGGTCGGGATCGTCTCGTGCGCGGCACCGGTGGCCTCGGCCGCGCTCGTGCACGCCGCGAACCGGAAGAGGCTCCACTCCAGCGAGGGCCCGCCGGCCCGCGAAGAAGCCGAACGGCTTCGACGCCGCGGTGAGGCGCTCTGCCGCACGAACGGCAGCGCGCCCGGAACGAACTCCACAGGAACGAACTCCACAGGACAGCGAGACCGGAACACCGCTGGAGGAGATCCTCAGCCGCCGGTCGCGCACAAGGGAGGGAATGATGAGAAGGTTCTTCGCGGTACTGGGCGCCGCCGTCATGATGGTGGTCCTGCTCACGCCGCCCGCGTCGGCGGCGTTGCCCGCGCCGGCGTTCGGGTCGGCGATCGACGCCTACGCCCAGTACGTGGGGCAGTCGACGTGCGACCCGGACGCCAAGCCGGGCGTCGTGGGGTTCCGCGACATCCTGACGGCCGAGTACGGGCGCGGTGGCGGCATCAGCCGCGAGTGCGACCAGGGTGGGCAGAGCGAGCACAAGGAGGGCCGCGCGCTCGACGCCTGGTTCGACGCGACCAACGCCACGCAGAAGGCGCAGGCCGCCGAGGTGCTCAACTGGCTCTTCGCCACCGACCAGCACGGCAACACGCATGCGAGGGTCCGCCGGTTCGGCGTCATGTACATCATCTGGAACCACCAGATCTGGCGGGCGTACGAGTCGTCGAAGGGCTGGCAGACCTACACCGGCGCCAACCCCCACACCGACCACATCCACTTCAGCTTCAGCTGGGCGGGTGCGCGCAAGCAGACCACGTGGTGGACGTCCACGCCGCGCGGCCTCGCCGCCGAGAGCGTGAACGGCGACAAGTACGACGACCTGCTCGCGGTCGACCCCGGTGGCACGCTGCGCGTCTACCCGGGCACGGCCACCGGGACGTTCGGCGGCTCCAGCGACATCGGCCCGGGGTGGTCGCCGTACAACCGCATCGGTGTCGGTGACACCAACGCCGACGGTTTCACCGACATCCTCGCGACGAAGGCGGACGGGTCGCTGCACTACTGGCACAACTCCGGTCAGGCCACGTTCGAGCGCGTACCCGACATCGGCTCGGGCTGGCACACGGTGGAGTGGTTCGCGGTGCTCGACGTCAACGGTGACAACCGCGCCGACGTCGTCGGTCGCGACGGCGACAGGCTGTACTGGTACCCGGGCAGGGGCAGGGGCGCGTTCTCCGAGCGGGCGTTCGTCGGTGAGGGCTGGGCGACGTTCCCCGAGTTCGCGGGCGGCGACGCCGACGGTGACGGCGACGGTGACCTGTGGGGGACGAACGCGGCGGGCGAGCTCTACTTCTGGGAGGGCAACGGCAACGGGACGTTCTCGAGCAGCCGGAGGGTCGGCTCCGGGTGGGGTGGATTCGGTCCGTTCAACGTCATGGACATCAACGGTGACGCCAAGGCGGACCTCGTCGCCGTGCGCGCCGACGACAACACCCTGTGGCGCTGGCTCGGCAGCGGCACCGGCGGCTTCGCCGTGGCCGTGCAGGTCGGCTTCGGGTGGAGCGGCTACCGGCTCGCGCACCACTAGGGCTGCCCGGAGCCGGCGGCCCTCCTCCCGGTTGGCGCGACCGGAACACGCCTTGTCCCCGGAGACCGGAGGGAGGTGGACCTCGCCGGTCGACCGTCGCGTGAGCGCCCGGGCAGCGCCGCCGTCGAACGCGCCCGCCGTTGCCGTCATCAGCGATCCGGGGACCGGTTCTTCCGCTTTTCGACGGCGCGCATGACCGTTCCCGCGCCGAGCAGGACCAGTCCTCCGGCCAGGACCGCCGGTAGCGCACCGGGTGCCTCGTCCCGGAAGACGACGGCGAGGACCAGCAGCACGAGCCAGAACGCTCCCAGCAGCAGGCGCTTCACAACCACGGGACACCCTCCTCGGGATCGACGGGTCCGTCCTCGACCGACGACGGTGCCGCGCGCAGGGGGTCCTCCGGAGTGACCGCGTGAACCCACCGGAGGACCCCCTACGAGGTGGCGGAACTATTGTTGTGCGGGTTTGACGAGCCTGCCCAACCCGGCGCCCAGTGAGGTGAACGCCGCCCCGCCCACAACGCCCCAGAAGCCGTCGGTGGAAACGTCGCTCCGCGTTCCGCCGGCCACCTGGGACCCGATCGCCGCCCCGGCTCCGCCCAGGAAGCCGCCCATGAGCGCGAAGGCCGGCAGGCACCCCACGCCGGTGCCGCAGGCGGCTGTGACGAATGCCGTTGCCGCGAGCCCGCCGACACCGCCGCCGATGGTGGCACCACCGCTTGAGCTGAAGCTCCCGCCGGTGGGGTCGCTGTTGTTGATCGGGTCGCCCCCCGCGTAGTTGTACGGGTTGGGTTCCTGACCGGTGGGGTCGGGTGAGAAGAAGCGGGCGTAGCTCGGTTCGTAGACGCGGTAGCCGAGCAGGTAGTGGCCGCGCTGGAGCTGGTAGGCGCCCAGGTAGCGGAACGGGTTGGACGCCGCCGCCGTGCCGGTGGCGGTCACCGCGCCGTAGGGGGTGTACCTGTACTCCGCGGCCAGGTTGCCGTTCGTGTCGACCAGCGCCAGGACACTGCCCTGGTGGTCGGTGATCGCGCCGTAGCGTGAACCCGCCCTGTCCTTCAGGCCGACGAGCAGGCCCTCGGTGTCGCGGGTGTAGCTGGAGCGCGTCCCGTTGTCCACGGTCTCTGTTACCCCGAGCGCCGTACGGGTGAACACGTGCGTGGTCGTGGTGCCGCTGGTGAGGGTCTCGGTGACCGTGCGGGGTTGGGTCTGGTCGCTGGTGTCGTAGTGGAGGTCGAGCACCTCGGTGGTGCCCAGGTTGCCGGTGAGCAACTGGTTGGTGGGGCTGTGCGTGACGGCGGAGTCGGGGTTGGTGGTGGACTCGTAGTTGCCCGCGCCGTCGAAGGCCACCGTCGTCTCGTTGGACCCGGTGTACTGGTCGGCGGCGTTGACGGTGTAGGTGCGGCCCTCGCCGGACAGCAGGTTGGCGGCGTTGTCCAGGGTGTAGGAGCCGGTGCCCGCCCTGGTCAGGCGGCCCAACCCGTCGTAGGTGTAGTCGGTGGTGACGCCCTTGATCGTCTTGGACTGGAGCTTGTCGGTGTCGCTGCCGTCGGGGCGGGTGTGGCGGTAGGTGGCTTTGAGCAGCTCCGCGCCGGGCTTGGTGACGGTGATGGAGGTGTGGCGCCCGGCGTTGTCGTAGCCGGTGGTCTGCACCGCGCCGCCGGGGAAGTTCGTGGTGGTGCGCCGGTCGGCGTTGTCGTAGCCGAACGTCGTGGTGCCGCTGTAGGCGTCGGCCAACGAGGTCAGCCGGTCGGCGACGTCGTAGGCGTAGGTCGCGGTGCCGGTCGGGGTGGTCAGGGTCTTGAGGTTGCCGACCTCGTCGTAGGTGTAGGACACCACCTCGGTGCCGCGGGTGACCTTGGTCAGCTGGTTGCGCGGGTCGTAGGTCAGCGTCCGGGTGACGCCGGGGACCCGGGTGGAGGTGAGGTTGCCGTTGGCGTCGAAGTCGTTGGCCTGCACCACGGTCGCCCCGTGCTCGGCCGACACGACGCGGTCGAGCCTGTCGTAGCCGTAGTCGATCTTGACCCCGTTGCCGTCGGTGACGCTGGTGATCCGCGACAGCGAGTCGTAGGTGTAGGTGGTCGCGCCGGCGGGCGCGGGCGGGGCGGCCTTGGTCAGGTTGCCCGCGGTGTCGTAGGTGTAGGTCGTCGTCGCGCCTTTGCCGTCCTTGCGCGTGGTGACCAGGCCGCGGTTGTCGTGGGTGTAGGTCTCGATGTCGGCGTTCAGGCCGGTGGAGCGGGTCCTGGTCAGGTTGCCGCGGGTGTCGTACTCGCGGGTGGCCTGGTTGCCCGAGGCGTCGGTGACCTGGGTGGGCAGGTGCGGGTGCGCCGAACTGGTGTAACCCACGACGTTCTTCGCGCCGGTCGGCAACTGGGTGCCGATGAGGTTGTTGAGCGGGTCGTAGGAGTAGGTCGTGGAGTGCGACAGGCTGTCGGTGGTGGTGTTGACGTCGCTGTTGGCCGTCCAGGTCCGCGACTGCTCGTGCCCGAGCGCGTCGGTGGCCTTGATCTGGCGGCCCTTGTCGTCGAACTCGTGCACCGCCGGGTTGCCGTTGGCGTCGGTGACCGTGGTCTTGCGGTTGGGCCGGTCGTAGGCGTAGGTGGTGGTGGCCGTCGTCCCGCCGGCGAGAGGCTTGGTCAAGGACGAGACCCGGTAGTCGTCGGTGTAACCGATGGTGTAAGTGCCGCCACGGGGGTCGGTGATGGACTTGAGGCGCGTGGTGCCGTGGTAGGTCAGCGACACCACCTTGCCGTCGCGGTCGGTGTAGCTGGTGAGCTTGTCGCCGGTGTAGGTGAAGTTGCCGAAGGTCAGCCCCGCCGGGTCGGTGATCGAGCTGATGCGGTACGAGTTGTGGCCGAAGGTCGTGACCCGGCCCTGGGAGTCGGTGATCGAGGCGGTGTTGCCGTCGGCCGTGTAGGCCATGGTGTTGGTGTTGCCGTTGCGGTCGGACTGCGAGAGCAGCCAGCCGTCGGCGTTGAAGCGCCACTTCTCCCGCGAGGAGTCGAACACCAGGGTGAACGTGCCGTCGGAGCCCTTGGTCAGCGCGGCGTTCAGGCCCGGCACGCGCTTGTAGCCGCCGTCGGGGTTGGGGCTGAACAGCACGCAGTAGCCGTTGGGGCCGTGCATCTCCACCGAGCCGCTGTCCCACAGGGACAGGTACACGCCGCGGCCGGTGTTCAACTGCCAGTTGTCGAAACCGTTGGTCCCCCAGTCGTTGCTGTTGTAGACGTGGTCGATCGACAGGTTCATCCCGGTGCCCTTGAGCGTCAGGTCACGGGCGATGACGAGCAGGTTGCCGTTGTTCAGGTTGACCGCCAACTCCAGGCGGTCGCTGATGCGGTGGCGCTCCATCGGGTAGGAGGGCAGCGCACCCGGTCGGTCGCCCGACGAGCTGCACTGGACCGTCCTGGTCCCGACCTCCCCCTGTGCCCGCGCGGCCGGGACCTCGGGCGGCAGACCGCCCGTCGGGGTCCGGTTCACCTCCGCCGGCGGCGTCCACGTCCGCGGCGCCCGCACCACGTCACCCGCTGCGGGCTGGGCCTGCGCCACACCCGTCACCACACCCGCCGCCAGCGCCACGGCCATCACGGTGCTGCCGAACGCGCGCAGCGCGAAACCACGCAGAAAACTGCGTCTCACAACGATTCCCCCTCACGGAACCGGACACCCCCGGCGTCCGGCACACACCCGGCGCACACTCGGGCACCGGCACGTCCGAAACTAATGACCACCTCCGCGAACCGCACGCCGGTGAAGAGGGTCACTCCAACGCAGCAACGCCAAGCTACGCACAGTCAGAATTACGGAAGGCGGATGGGCCGAAAGGGTGGTCCGCGCCCCTGGGGTCGGGCCGGGCGGGGCTGCAAGCGGCGGCGGGCGGAACCGGCCCGACACGCCTGCCGGCCGTCCACGTGCACGGCCGGCTCGCCCGGCAAGCGCAACCGCACGGCCACACCCCCCTGCGGACGTGCACAGCGGTTCCGCGCGGCGGATCGCGGGGAATCGCCGCGAGACCACGCGAACAGCCGCCGGTCGTGGTTTCGGTGTTTCGATTCATTGGCCCCATGATCACACCGCTCGATCCGGGCAGGGCTGTTTTGCCCCAAAGGGCAGCCTTGGCGCCGCAGTGGTGCGCCACAATTACGTCCACGGTGATTCCGGCCGAGCGGGAAATTCGACGGCCGGCCTGCCGAAACTGCGGATCGTGGGGCCGGTGGACGGCATTTTCCCTGCTCCGGCCGGGCTAGCCGATTGGTAGGTGTGGTTCACGACGGCGGGGGAGGAAGTATATCAGGGTGGAGCCGGCGGAATCCACTAATTTCGCGAAGCCGCTCAGGTGCTGCCCGGCATTGACACCGCATACTTCATTAAGTAGTTGTGAAAATATCGGTCTCGAATCCGGCGCCAAACCCATCGCGCGCAGTGGTGCGGTGTGCGCGCCGGAGAACCGTCGAACTCCCCCACACCTGGAGACACCGTGACGACGAGGGAACCAGTTCTGTCCGCGCCGACCCGGGGCCTGACCGCGACGGAGGTCAGGGAACACCCGTGGTGCGGTCCCGCGGACCGGATGCCCACCCGCTACCGCGGTCCGCACGGCCTGGGCCGGGACGGGTGGGTGAACTTCGTGACCAGGCTCGAACGCGGGGAGGAGGTCGCGATCATCCGCGCCGCCGTGGCCGACAACCGGCGGGTGCTCGACGTCGGCGGCGGCACCGGGGAGATCGCCCGCGCGGTGGCCGCGCAGGTGGGCCGGTGCACGGCCGTCGAGCCCCACGCCGACCGGGTGGCCTCGTTGCAGGACTCCGGTCACGGCGTCGTCGACGTGCACCCCGGGCACGCCGAGTCGCTGCCGTTCGAGGACGGCGCCTTCGACGCGGTGTACGCCACCTGGGTCCTGCCGTACGTGGACGACCCGGAGCGGGCCGCGCGGGAGATGGCGCGGGTGTGCGACGCGTCGGACCCCGGCGCGAAGGTGGTGCTCATCGGCGGTTCCCCGGACAACGAGCTGGTCTCGGTGCTCAACGAGGTCTGCGTCCCCCTGGCCGGCGAGGAGCCCGACCACCAGGGCTACCTGCTGGCGACCGCCGCGGCGGCGTTCGCCGACTCCGGGTTCGGCCGCTTCTCGCTGCACCGCACGGAGGCCGCGCTGCACTTCCCGGAACCCTCCGTCGACGAGCGGGTGGACGCCGCCTGCGCCGTGCTCGGCGATTTCTGGTACGAGGGGCACCCCCGCGTCGAGGAGATGCGCGAGGCCCTGCGGCCCCGTGTGCACCGCCACTTCCGGCACCGCCCGCACGCCATCGGGGACCAGGCGACGGTGCTGGTGGCCCGTCCCGGAACCCCGTCGTGAGGGATCGGCCGCCCGCGGTGTTCGTCGGCAGGCGGGCGCAGCTCGGCGCGCTGGCCTCGGCGCGCGCCGACAGCACGCGGGACGGGCTGGTCACCTGCGTCGTGACCGGCGAACCCGGGATGGGGCGCACCGCGCTGCTCGACGCCTTCGCCGCCGCCTCCCGAGCCCGGGGCAACGCGGCGGTGCGCCTGAGCGGGCGGTGGCGCGACCGGCGCGGGCCTGCGGCCCTGGTGGACGACCTGCTGCGCGACCTGGCCGAGCTGTGCCCGGACGAGGTGGCGCGACGGCTGGGCGCGGCGTGGGACGACGCGCGCGCCACGGGAGCGGAGCCGACCTGCGGGCTGGTGGCGGCGGTCCGCGAGGCGGTGGTCGCGTCGGCCGGCGGGTCCTGCCTCGTGGTGACCGCGGACGACCTGGACCAGGCCGGGACCGGCGGGCCGGCGCTGCTGCACCGCGTGCTGGCCGCGTGCTCCGACCTGCCGGTCCTGCTGGTCGCCTCGCTGAGACCGGGCGCGGTCGTGCCCGAGCTGGGCGAGCTGCTCTACGGGGCCAGGCGGGTGGCGCTGGACGGCCTGTCGCGGTCCGAGGCCGGGCAGCTGTTCGAGGCCCGCACGGGGGCGCGCCGGCCCGACGGGCTGGTGGCGGAGTGCCACTGGCTCAGCGCGGGCAACCCCCTCCTGCTGGTCGGGCTGGCGGCCTGGGTGGCGGCCGGGCCGCAGGGCACGCGCACCCCCCGGGAGGTGCGCGCGGCGGTGTTGCCGCAGGTGGTGCAGCGGGTGCTCGACTGGGTGGACCGGGTCGACGCCGACGCCGGGGGGCTGGTCGAGGTGCTGGCCCTCGTCGACCGCCACCGCGGCACCGACACCTCGGTGCTGGTGCGCCTGAGCGGGCTCGACCAGCACCGCGCGCTGGACGCGCTGGACGTCCTGGCCCGCATGGGGATCGTGACCGACGACGACGCGGTGGTGCTGCGCCACCCGCTGCTGCGCAACACCGTCGCCGCCGCCACGACCCTCGTGGCGCGCAACGCCGTGCACCTCGCCGCGGCCGCCCACCTGCACGAGCGCGGCGCGCCCGCGGACCGGGTCGCGGACCACCTGGTGGCCTCCACGGTGCCCCCGACCGGGAACTGGTCGGCCGGGGTCCTGCTGCGGGCGGCCCGCGCCGCCGACCGGGACGAGGACGCCGTGCGCTACCTGGAGGCGGCCGTGCGCGCCGCGTCGGGCGACGAGCGCGGCCACGCCTGCCTGGAACTGGTCGACACCCGGCTGCGCCTCGACCGGGCGGCGGGCCTGGACCTGGCCGTGGCCGCGCTCGGGCAGGCCCCGGACGAGCCGACCCGGCGCGGGCTGCTGGCCCGCATCGCCGGCACCCTCCAGGTCGGCGACACCGAGGAGGACGTGCTGCGCCGGGTGGCGGTGGCCGTGACCGGCACCGAGTCGCAGGGCTGGTCCGACCTGCACCGCCTCCTGTCGGCGGTCCTGGACAGCCCGCCCGCGACGGCGGTGGAGCTGGCCGAGCGCTTCCTGGCCGACGCCGACCCGGGGGTGGAGCCGCACCCGGCGGTCGTCGCGGTCAGCGTGCTGTGCCTGCACCTGCTCGACCGCGACCCCGACGAGGCGCTGCGGCGGGCGCACCGGGTGCTCGACCGCGAACTCGACGAGCTGACCCCGCACCCGGTGGCCTTGATCGCGGTCCTGGCCGTGCTGGTCGAAGGCGGGCAGCGCGAGGAGGCCAGGGCGTGCGTGCGGCGGCTCCGGCAGCTCGTGCCGCGCCCGTCCACCGCCCTGCGCGCCGGCCTGGCGCTGGTGGCCGGGAGGATCGCCGTGTCCGACGGCGACCTGGACACCGCGCGGCGGCGGCTGGCCGACGGGCTCGACGCGCTGCCGGTCCGCACGGCCGGTGCGCTGGCCCCGGTCCGGGCGAACCTGGTGGCGCTGGCCGCGGACGTGTGGCTGAGCCGCGGTGACCGGGAGCGGGCCGCGGCGGTGCTGGAGCACCACGGGTACGCGGGTGCCCTGCGCCCCGCCTGGTACCACCGGGAGGTGCTGCTGGTCCGCGCTCGGCTGCGCATCGCCGAGGGCGACCCGCCCCGCGCCCGCCGGGACCTGGCCGAGCTGCACGCGCTCAACAAGGCCCTGGAGCTGCCCCGGGTCGGCTCGCTGCTGTGGCGGCTGCACGGGGTCGCCCTGCTGGACGCGCTGGGCTCGGCGGAGGAGGCCGCGCGGGCGGCGGCCGAGCAGGTCCGCCACGCCGAGGACGCCGGCTCGCCGCAGGAGCGCGGGCGCGCGTTGCGGGTGTGGGGCTGGGTGCGCGGCGGCGCGGAGGGCGAGCGGCTCCTGCGCGAGGGCATCGCGCTGCTCCAGCAGGCCCCCGGCGGCTGGGAACCGGCTCGGGCGTACTGCGACCTGGGGCGGCTGCTCACGCGGGCCGGCAGGCACCAGGACGCGGTGACCGCGCTGACCGAGGCGGTGCGGCGGGCGGAGCACTGCGGCGCGGTCGCGCTGGGCGAGCAGGCGCGGCGGCACCTGCGCGCCGCGGGCGGGCACGCGGTGCAGCACGTGCCGCTGCGCGGGGTGGTGGCGCTGACCCGCCGGGAGCGCGAGATCCTGCTCGACGCGGTGCGCGGCCTGACCAACAAGGCGATCGCGGCGGCCCGCCGGATCACCCGCCGCACCGTGGAGCTGCACCTGTCCAGCGCCTACCGCAAGCTCGACATCACCGGCCGCGACGACCTCCCGGACGTGCTGGGCCACCCCGGTGTGTGGGAGCTGCTCACCGACGGCGCGGCGGCCGGTGGCGTGGCTCTCGGTGGCCTGAACTCCGGTGGCGTGGACCTCGGCGTCGCGGATCTCGGCGTCGCGGTCCGGGTCTCTCGGCCCCGTCCGTGATGTGCCGGACCCCGCCCGCGAACCACACTCGGGTGCCGGGCCCCGCCGCACCGGCGCCGGGGGCGCACCGGCCCACCCGCACCAGGAGGTCAGATGGAACACGACGAGAGCCGGTCGGACCCGTTCGTCGCGGTGGTCGTCCTGTCCGGCGGCATGGACTCCACCGCCCTCATGGCGCACTACGCCGCGCTCCGCAAGGACATCGTCGCGGTGACGGTGGACTACGGGCAGCGGCACCGGCGCGAGATCGACTCGGCCCGCCGGGTCGCGGCGCACTACGGCGCGGTCCACCAGGTGGTGGACCTGAGCGGGTTCGGGGCGCTGCTGGGCGGTTCCGCGCTCACCGACAGCGCGGTGGAGGTGCCCGAGGGCCACTACGCGGAGCAGTCGATGCGCGCCACGGTGGTGCCCAACCGCAACGCGGTGCTGGCCAACGTGGCGGTGTCGATCGCGGTCGCGCGCCGCGCGGGCGTGGTGGCGCTCGGGATGCACTCCGGCGACCACTTCATCTACCCGGACTGCCGCCCCGCGTTCGTCGAGGCGCTGCGCGGGCTGGTCGCGGTGGCCAACGAGGGCTTCCCCGCGCCGGAGGTGCAGGCACCCTTCATGACCTGGACGAAGGCCGAGATCGCCGCGCACGGGGCCGCGCTGGGCGCGCCGCTGGAGCTGAGCTGGTCCTGCTACAAGGGCGGCGAGGTGCACTGCGGGCTCTGCGGCACCTGCTACGAGCGGCGCGAGGCGTTCCGGGACGCCGGGATCGCCGACCCCACCGGCTACCTCGACGCCACCACCACCTTCGCCGCGCCGTGAACCCGGCGGACCCGACCGCCGCACCCGGGAGGACACGCATGACGGACCTGCTGGACATCCCCCTCGACGAGGGCCTGGACTTCTGGACGCCGCACGCGGAGGAGGCGCGCTGGCAGTACGAGGAGATCTTCGACCAGGGCTGCTACGACGGCATCCGGCTGCGCCCCGACGCGCTGGTGCTCGACGTGGGGGCCAACATCGGGCTGTTCACCTACTTCCTCAAGCGCGACCACCCGGCGGCCCGCGTCCGGGCCTTCGAACCCATGCCGGCGCCCGCGCGGGCGCTGCGCCGCAACGTGGCGCGCCACGGCCTGCGGGACGTGGTGGTCGAGGAGTGCGCCCTGGGCGGCGAGGACCAGGACGAGGTGCTGTTCCACTACTACCCGCTCGCGCCCGGCAACTCCACCCGCTACCCGGCGGACAAGGAGCTCCAGATCGCGGTGCTGTCCCGGCTGGGCACCGAGGAGCACGTGCGCTCGCACTACGTCGGCGAACCGGTGCGCGTGCCCGTCCGGCGGCTGTCCTCGTTCCTTCCCGCCGGCGAGCGCGTCGACCTGGTGAAGGTCGACGTGGAGGGCGCGGAGCTGGACGTGCTGCGCGGGGTCGACCCCGGCCAGTGGGCGTCGATCGACCGGCTCGTGCTGGAGGTGCAGGACCTGGACGGGCGGCTGGCCGAGGTGGACGCGCTGCTGCGCGCGCGGGGCTTCGAGGTCGCCGCGCGGCCGTCGCCGCTGATCCCGGAGGAGATCCGGACGTTCGTCGTGCACGCGACGCGGCCCGACCGCGCGCGTCGAGGGTGAGGACCGGGGGAACGATGTCGTCGCAGAGCGCGAACGGGCCGCGCGTCGCGGTGGTGGTCCCGACCTACGACCGCGAGGCCCTGGTGCGCGCCACCCTCGAAGCCCTGACGCGGCAGGGGGTGCCCGCGAGCGAGTTCGAGGTGGTCGTGTCCGACGACGGCTCGTCGGACGGCACGCGCGGCGTGGTCGAGGGGTTCGCCGACCGGTTGCGGGTCCGGTACTCCTTCCAGGAGGACCTCGGTTTCCGGGCCGCCGCCGCCCGCAACGCCGGGGTCGGGCTCACGACCGCGCCGGTGCTGGTCTTCGTCGACGCCGGGGTGGTGCCCGGACCGGACTTCCTGGCCGCGCACCTGGCCGTCCACGAGTCCGACCCCGGCAGGCCCGCGGCCGTGATCGGCTACACCTTCGGCTACCGGCCCGACGAACCGGCGCCGGCCACCGGCGCGGGGCCGACGTCCCCCGAGGAGCTGGTCCGCCACCACCGCGACGCGCCCGACTTCCGGGACGCCCGCCACCTCGCGTTCGAGCGCTTCGGCTTCGACCTGGGCCGCTGCACCGTGCCGTGGCAGTGGTTCTGGTCGGTGAACTGCTCGGTGCGCGCGGAGGACTTCCACGCGGTCGGCGGCTTCGACGAGGGGTTCCGCAGCTGGGGCGGCGAGGACCTGGAGCTGGCCTTCCGCCTCTTCCGCCACGGGGTGGGCTTCGCGGTGAGCCGGGACGCCTGGGCGGTCGAGGCCCCCCACCCCAAGGACAGCTCGTCGAACCCGGAGAGCAACGCCGCGAACGTGCTGCTGTTCCTGCGCCTGCACCCCGAACCGGTGGTCGAGCTGCTGTGGGCCTGGTTCACCCGGCCCCGGGCCGGGCTGGTGGTCGACCACGAGTGGAACGTGGAGGACGAGCACCTGCTCTTCCTCGACGCGCTCGACAGGTCTCGCTCGGCCGACGTCGACGGGGCGGCCGACCTGCTCCCCGCGCCCGCCGGCCGGAAGGTCGCGGTCTTCGGCTGCGGTCGCGACGTCCGGGCGTGGCCGGCGTCGGCGGTGCTGTTCGACTTCGACCCGGAGGTGGTCGCCGCGGCCGGGTGCGGAGTGCGCCACGCGATCGGGATTCGCACCCCGCTGCCGGACGACTCCGTCGACCTCGTCGTCATCACCCCGAGGCTGGGGGAGCTGTGGGGGCGTTGGGGGGACGCCGTCCTGCGCGAGGCCCACCGGATCGGCACGGAGGTCACGATCCTCGGCTGACCGCGTCCGGGGCCCTGCCGTGACCGCGCCGGCAGGGCCCCGGGCGCGGTCGGCCAGGCGTCGACCGGTCCCCTCACCCCGCGTCCGGCCCCGGCCCGCGCATCGCCGGGAGCCGGTCCGCGTCCGCCCTCGGCCGGGTGGGCGCCCACCGGTCCGGGTTCGCGCGGAACCAGTCCACCGTCTCCACCAGGCCGTCGGCGAACGAGGTGACGGGCAGGTAGGCCAGGTCGTTCGCGATCTTCTCCCAGCTCAGGGAGTACCGGATGTCGTTGGACCGGCGGTCGGCCACGTAGTCGACCGAGTCCCAGTCGGCCCCGCACGCACGCAGGACGAGCGCGGTCAGCTCGTTGTTGGTCAGGTCGGTGCCGCCGCCGATGTTGTAGACCTCCCCGGGCACGCCGTGGCGGAGCACCAACTCGACGCCCCGGCAGTGGTCCTCCACGTGCAACCAGTTCCGGACGTGCTCGCCGTTGCCGTGCAGGCCGATGCGCCCACCGCCGAGCAGCCTGGACACGAAGGAGGGGATGACCTTCTCGATGTGCTGGCCGGGGCCGTAGTTGTTCGAGGACCGGGTGATGCACACCGGCACGCCGTAGGTGTGGAAGTACGACACGGCCACCATGTCGCCGGCCGCCTTCGACGCGGCGTACGGGGTCGTCGGCCGCAACGGGTCGCCTTCCCGCGCGGTGCCGGACGGCAGCGGCCCGTACACCTCGTCGGTGGACACGTGCACGAACTTCCGCACCCCGAGGCGCATCGCCGCCTCCAGCAGCGTCTGGGTGCCCTGGACGTTGGTGGACACGAACCTCCCCGCCGCCGCGAACGACCGGTCCACGTGGGACTCGGCGGCGAAGTGCACGACGGCGTCGTGGGCCGCCACGAGGTCGGACACCAGGGCCTCGTCGAGGATGTCGCCCTTGACGAAGGCGAAGTCGGGGCGGTCCCACACCTCCCGCAGGTTGTCGGTGTTCCCGGCGTAGGTCAGCGCGTCGAGCACCGTCACCCGGGCGGGCCCTCCGCCCCGGAGCAGGCGCTTGACGAAGTGCGAACCGATGAACCCCGCGCCACCGGTGACCAGAACTTCCCTCACGGCCTTGCCCCTCCCCGAAGCGGGTGCCCGCCGACAGCTCGACGTCGCCGTCCGCCGGTGATCGCATGAACACCCGGATTCTCGACCCCGCCCGTTCCGCCGCACATCACGGCGGCACCCGAAGTGCCGCACCGGTCCGACCGAGACCGGGCCACCTGCGGAGGTCGTCCGGCCGCCTCTCGGTCGACGCCGTGATGCGCCGCCCGGCGCGGCGCGGGCAGCATCGGGACCAGGAGGTTCGGCATGAGTTTTCGCATCACCAAGGAGTTCCGGTTCTCCGCCAGCCACCGGCTGGACGGGCTGCCGGACGGGCACCAGTGCGGTCGGCTGCACGGCCACAACTACGTCGTCACAGTGGAGCTGAGCGCGGGCGGTCTGGACGCGGTGGGCTTCGTCCGGGACTACGGCGAGCTGTCGGCGCTCAAGCGGTGGCTGGACGACGAGGTCGACCACCGCCACCTGAACGAGGTGCTGGTGGACCGCAACCCCACCGCGGAGAACCTGGCCTGCTGGATCTACGAGCGCTGGGCGGCGCACTACCCGGAGCTGAGCGCGGTCCACGTCTCCGAGACGCCCAAGACGTGGGCGGAGTACCGGCCGTGACCGCGGGGTCGGCGGCGCGTCCGGGAGGGGGTGGTGCCGCAGCAGGTCCGAAGCTCGTCGTGAACGAGATCTTCGGCCCTACGTGAAGCGGTGCAGGGAGAGGGACCGTCGCTGGGCCGGCGCTGCGCGTTCGTGCGCCTGGGCGGGTGCAACCTGTCCTGCCGGTGGTGCGACACGCCGTACACGTGGGACTGGCGGGGAGTGGGGGACACCGGGGTCGCGTACGACCCGAAGGTGGAGCTCCACGCGATGCCCTGGCGCGACGTCCTGCACCGGTTGGTGGCGTACCGGGTGGGGCTGGTGGTGATCTCGGGTGGCGAACCGCTCACCCAGCAGGACCGGCTGGTGCCGCTGGTGCGCGCGCTGGTCGACTCCGGCCACGGCGTGGAGTTCGAGACCAACGGGACCGTGGCGCCGATCCCGGAGCTGACCGGGCTGGCGCGGTTCACCGTCTCGCCCAAGCTGGCGCACTCCGGCGACCGCCGGTCGCGCCGGCTCGTCCCGGCCGCGCTCGCCGCGTTCGCGGCGGTGCCGGGGACGGCGTTCAAGTTCGTCTGCCGGACCCCCGCGGACCTGGACGAGGTGGCGGCCGTGGTGGACGGGTACGGCACCGAGCCGGTGTGGATCATGCCGGAGGGCCGGACCGGGGACGAGGTGCACCGCACCCTCGGCGAACTCGGCGACGCCGTGATCGCCAGGGGGTGGAATCTGACCACCAGACTGCACGTCTCGGTGTGGGGCGACCGGAGGGGGAAGTGACCATGACCAGTCCTGTGGAGGGTCCGGAGGTGCGGGACCCCCTGGAGGAGGTGGCCCGCAGGCTCCTGGTGGAGATCGGGGAGGACCCGGACCGGGACGGGCTGAAGGAGACGCCGGCGCGGTTCGCCCGGTGGTGGCGCGAGTTCAGCGGTTACGACGCGGGCGGCGCGGAGACCCGGTTCCCGATCGTCTCGCAGGGCCAGATCGTCATGGTCTCGGACCTCGCGGTGTGGTCGCTGTGCGAGCACCACCTCCTGCCGTTCTCCTGCACCCTGACCATCGCGTACAAGCCGGACGGCGACGTGCTGGGGCTGTCCAAGTTCGCCCGGATCGCCCACCGCCACGCCCACCGCCTCCAGGTGCAGGAGCGGCTGGTCTGCGACATCGCCGACGAGGTGGTGGCGGCGACCGGGTCCGCCGACGTGGCCGTCATCGGTCGGGGCGAGCACCTGTGCATGAGCATGAGGGGGGTCCGGACCCCGGCGCTGATGACGTCGTCGGTCTTCCGGGGCGCCTTCGAGGACTACGGCCCGGCCCGCCAGGAACTCGTCGCCACGGTCTTCGCCGGGCGCTGACGGCCGAGTACCGACGGCCTGGCGCCCGACGGCCGGGCGCCCGACGGCCGGGCTCCGGCAGCCGGGCTCCGGCAGCCGGGCTGTCGGCAGCCGCTTCCCACCACCACTGCCTACCGTGGAGCACCCGTGAACATCGCTCTGGTCCTGCTGACCCACAACCCCGACGAACCGGCGGGCGTCGAACGGGGGGTCGCCTCCCTGGCCGACGGGCTGCGCGAACTCGGCCACCGCGCCGTCATCGTCGCCGCCGGTCCCGCCACCCCCGACGACGGGCCGGACCTGGTCCGCCTGAGCACGGTGACCCTGCCCCCGACGGTGCTGTTCGACGACCTGAACGTGATGCCCGCCGACCCCGAACCGGTCCGGCAGGAGGTCCTGCGCCTGATGGAGGACCACCGGATCGACGTGGCCTGCTGGACCGACGCCGGGGTGGGCCTGGGTTACCTGGGCGCGGCCCCGGCCGGCGTGCGCACCGCGCTGATGGTGTACTTCCTGCGGGTCGACGAGCCCATGGCGAGGAGCCTCGCCCACGCACCCGACGCGGTGATCTCCATCAGCGACTTCCTGACCGACGAGGCCGCGCGCGCCGGGCTCGACTCCAGCCGGTGGCACTCGCTGCCCAACGCCCTGCTGTGCCCCGGCGTGCCGCCCGACGAGGAGGAGCGCGAGCGGCTGAGGCAGACCGGCCCGGTGCGCGTCCTGGCCCGTGCCGACCCCTCCAAGGGCGTGGCGGACCTGCTGCGCGCCTACCCCGAGGGCTTCGACCGGCCGGTGCAGGTCGTCCTGGCCGAGGCGGTGTTCGAGCTGTGGCCCGGGATGCAGGAGGACATGATCACCGAGTGCCGGCAGTTGGCCGCCGGGCTGCCGGACGTGGAGATCCTGCCGGCGATCCCGTGGACCGAGGCCCAGCCCTTCCTCGCGGGCGCGTCGGTCGTGCTCGTGCCCTCGACCAGCCCGGAGACGTTCTGCAACGTCGCCGCGGAGGCGCTGTCGGTGGGGACGCCCGTGGTCGGCTACGACTTCGGCCACCTGCCCGTGCTCACCGGCAAGGCGGGCAGGATGGTCGAGCTGAACGTGGTCAGCGGGTTCGGCCACCTGCCCGCGCTGACCGGGTCGACCCTGAAGGCGATCGACCTCGACGACGCGCCGGCCCGGCTGTGGCGGGCGACCGCGGAGCTGCTGGCCGATCCGGGCGCCTACCGGGAAGCCTCCCGGCAGGCGCCGCACCAGGTGGCCGGCCACACCCCCGTCGCGGTCGCGCGCGAGTTCCTGCGCATGGTCGTGGGCGACTGACCGGACGTCCGGGGACCCGTCGCCCCGGTGACGGGTCCCCGGCGCGGTGAGGACCACTCCCGCGATTTCCTCCGAACGGGGCGCGACCGACGAGGGAATCGGCGGTGACGCCTCCGGTCCGGCTCAGCGCGTTGCCCACCGCGCAGCGGTCCTGGGGCGCAGACCACGCCCGGGGTGCCGTTGGTGACGATCCGCGGCAGGTCGTCGCGCAGGGTGGCGCGCGCAGGACGACCCTGATGTGGGCCCGCTCGGCCACCGGGTCGACGTGGTCCGGCTCGTCGTGCGGCGGGTTGGTCCGAGGCTCGAAGCCCCCGTCCTCCTCGTGCCCGCCGCCCTCGTCGCCGCGACCACGTTCCGCGGGCACCGCACGGCGCCGTCGTCCGGGGAGCCGGGGTCGCGCACCTCACCTCCACCGGCTGAACAACGCGACTTGGACAACGATCCGGTAGCGTTCCCAGCCGTCCCTGGCACCTCCTCCCACCTTTGATCGCAGGTCAGCCGGGGTGCGGCCCGGTTCGGCGCCCGGAGCGCGCGGCACGTCGAAAATTCGTAGGTGTGAAATCCGTGCGAGCTGGGCAACCCGGTGTCGGTAGCGATCACGCCGCGTTGCAGGAGCAGGCGTGGCACGAGGACAAGGAACCACTGTGGGCATCCTGGGTTGGATCGTTCTGGGTCTCATCGCCGGCGCCATCGCCAAGGCCATCATGCCCGGCAAGGACCCCGGCGGCATCATCATCACCATGCTGCTGGGCATCGTCGGCGCCATCCTGGGTGGCTTCATCGGCCGCGCCATCTTCGGCTCCGACATCGGCAGCTTCTTCGACCTGAGCACCTGGCTGCTGGCCATCCTCGGGTCGCTCGTGGTGCTGGGCATCTACCACCTGGTGACCAGCCGGGGCCGTCGCGCCCACCACTGACACCGCACCACCGCCCTCGGGCCCGCCGGTCTTCACCGGCGGGCCCGAGTGCTGTCCGGGATCTCGAACTGTCCAGAATCTCGATCGGGGGACACTATGGACTCCACGAGCCGGTGACGGTCGTCACCGGCGGTCAACGGGACCGGCTGGAGGCGTGAGGTGTCGGGTGCGGTGTTCCGGGGCTTGGAGCCGTGGGGGTCGGACGCCGGGATCATCGAGTGCGAGAGCACCGCGCTCGGCTTGGTGGACCTGCACAACGACGCCGGGGTGACCGGTGTCCGGATCGGACCGGCCCCGTCCGGTCTGACCGTGGAGCTGGTGTTCTCGCTGGAAGGCGGCCGGGGCTGCCGGCTGGCGTTCTCCGGGGTGACGGACCTGCGGGTCACCCGGCTCGACCACCACCCGGACGACGCGGACCTGTTCCACGACCTGAGCCACGTGCCGGTCGAGGGCGCGTCGGACTTCGGGATCACCCTGGCGGCCCTCCAGGTGGACCTGCGGGCCGCCGGGGTGGAGTTCACCGCGGGGTGAACGGCGATCCCGGGGCGAATCCGGCTACAGCGTCAGGCTCCACCGGTCGAGGTCACCCGTGCCGACCCAGATGACGTTGTGCACCCGGAGCTGCCAGGTGCCGTCGCGGGTCTCGCGGGACAGGTCGACGGTGAAGGAGCCGCCGGGGTCCGGCAGGGTGCTCACCAACTGGTGCTGGAGGCGGTAGGCCGTGCCGTCCGGGGCGATCAGGTCCAGGCTGATGAGGGAACCCGTCAGGTTCTTGAAGCGCACCTCGACGCGCGAGGCGGACCGGGCGTCGCCCTCGCAGCCGCTGACGGTCATCCTCACGATCACCGGCGGGGTGCGGGTGACCACCGGGGTGTCGGTGTCGTCGGTCCGCGTGGCGCACCCGGTCGGCGGTTCGGGCACCGGCGCGTAAGGGGCCGCGGTGTGGCGCGCCGCGTGCCGCAGCATGGGCAGCGCCTTGGGCCAGAAGAACCCGTCCTGGCACGGGTGGGCGGGGAAGAACCCGCCGCACGTCTCCTCCGGCGAGGAGCCCAGCTCCCACACGAACGAGGCCACGCCGAGGTCGTCGTAGACCCAGTCGTCCGTGGTGCCGGACGCGGAGTAGAGCACCTGGCCGGACTGCCCGTACTGCCACCCCGGGCCCGCCAGCTCGGCCAGCTCCTGGGCGAGGTCCCGCAGCGCCGCGTCGTTGCCGGTGCGCCGGTCGGGCGCGCCGCCGCTCCAGGGGAACAGCACGTAGTTGCCGTAGCTGTGCAGGGACAGCACCAGGCCCGCGGTGTCGGTGGGCGCGGGCTGGGCGGGCTCGGCCGGGCGTCGGTCGCGGTACAGCGAGCGCCACAGCGCCTCCAGCGCCCGGGTCTCCGGCTCCGAGTCGGGCGCGGTGCCCCGGTAGTTCTGGTCGCACTGCCGGTCGGAGGCGTTCTGGAGGCCCTGGTTCGAGTCGGTGTTGCGGTTCAGGTCGACCCCGTGGTGCGTGTGGGACGCCGTGCCGCAGGTGGTGCCCTGGTGGTCGGTGTCGTTGCCGTTCTTGCGGTGGGAGAACGGGGACTCGCCACCCCGCTGGACGTTGTCCACGCCGTCGGGGTTGGCGATGGGCACCACCCAGAACTCCGTGGTGTCCAGCAGACCGGAGACCTCCGGGTCGGTGCCGCCCACCAGGTGGTCGATCCAGCGCCAGGCGATCTCGCCGGTGGTCAGCTCGCGGGAGTGGAGCTGGCCCATCACGAAGAAGCGGGGTTTGGGCGCGTCGGGGGACAGGGCGCAGTCGCCGGGGCGCTTGCGGGTGATGCAGATGGCGCGCAGGTCGTGCCCGCCCCGGCCCCGGGTCTTCAGCCAGGAGTCGCCGTAGTCGACGACGGTGGCGAGGTCGGGGTGCTCGCGGGCGACCTGGTCCAGGTGCCGCCGGTGGGCGTCGACGGTGCGGTACCCGCCGTAGAAGGTGTCGGCGGTGGCCGCGCCGCGCGGTTCGGGCAGCACCTGGTCCACCGTTGCGGTGAACCCGGCCCGTTCGAGCGCGGCGCCGGTGGTCGGGTCGCCCAGCACGAAGAGGTCGTCGCCCTCGCGGTGCTCCACCACGTCGAAGCCCCCGCTGAGCAGGGCCTGCTCGGTGCCGAGCGGGGCGTGCACCTGGTAGAGGTGGGGCCGGTCGTCCGGGGTCGCCGTCGCCGGGCCGGTCGCCACGAGCGCGGCGGCGGCGCACAGCAGGGCGAGCCGTGATCGGTTTCGCTTCATCGGTTCCTTCCCGGGCAGGGGGAGCGGCGGCTCCGACCACCCTCCCAGCGCCCACCGGCGCCGGAGCTGTCGATCACGACAGGAAGGCGAAGTCTGCCCGAAAGGGTGTCGCGACGGCGCGATCCCGTGCCGGTCGGGCCGGTGGCGCCCCTGTACGGATGGGGTTGATCGGTTGTACCGTGAGTAACGGGCCGCCACCCTCCGCAGTAGGGACGGTGAGCCATGTCGGGGAAGCGCAAGCGCCGGGCACTCGGTGCGGGCGTCATCGCGTTGTCCGTGGTCGGGAGCCTGGTCGGGGTCGCGCGGGCCGCGCCCGGGAGCTGGACGTCGCTCCAGCCCGGGGTCGGCGCCGGCGGGTGCGACGGGGTGCGGGCCACGGTGGCGCTGGACGCCGGGGGCAGCCTCACGCTGGGCGCCACCTGGGAGTGCCGGGCCGCGCTGCTGCCCGCGCCGATCGGCCTGGTCACCGCGGCCGCCGACTTCACGTCCGGGTTGGCGTTCGTCGGGCGCACCGACACCCCGGTGTCCTACGACTACTCCGTGGTCGCCGGGAAGTCCGGGAACCGCTCGCGGACGGCCACCGAGACCCGGCTGGTGTTCGCCAGGGACACCGCCCGGATCACGGTCGTCGTGCGCACCTCGCGGGACGGGGTCGCCCTGCGGTACGAGCTGCCCGGCAGCGCGACCGTGCTGCGGGAGGCCACGTCGTTCGAGGTGCCCGGGGACGCCCTGGTGTCGTTGGCCCCGTTCGTCGCCAACCACGAGAACAACCACGTCACCTCCGCCGCGTCGGCGGTCGCCGACGGCGAGTACGACATGAGCGTGTTCGCCCAGAACCCGAACGGCTCACGGGTGCTGCTCGCCGAGTCCGGTGTGGACGGTGGCTGGTCCGGCGGGCGGTTCACCCACGCGCGCGGCACCGGGCGGTTCGCGCTGAGGCTGGCCGACGCGCAGGTGGCGCGGACCGGCGCGTTCGCGACGGCGTGGCGGACGGCCGCGATCGGCACCACGGCGACGGTCGTGGAGTCCACGCTCGTGGACGACGTGGCGCCCGCGTCGAAGGTCGCCGACACGTCGTGGATCAGGCCGGGCATCGCGGCGTGGCCGTGGCTCGACGGCTTCCACGACACGCAGCGCAACCTGCCCAGGCTCAAGCAGTGGGCCGACTACGCCTCGGCGCAGGGGTGGCCGTACCTGCTGGTGGACGACGGGTGGAAGGGCGTCACCTGGATGCCCGAGCTGGTCGAGCACGCGCGGGCGCGCGGCGTGCGGATCATGCTCTGGTACCACTGGCAGGACCTGGACACCGAGGCCGAGCGCGACGCGGAGTTCAGCCGCATCACCGGGTGGGGCGTGGTGGGCGTGAAGATGGACTTCATGGACTCCGAGACCCGCGCCCGGCATCAGTGGTACGACGCGGCGCTGGCGAGCACCGCGCGGTACCGGCTGATGGTCGACCTGCACGGCTCGCGGCTGCCGGTCGGCGTGCACCGGACGTGGCCGCACGTGCTGACCACGGAGGACGTGCGCGGCGAGGAGTACCCCGGCGGGCGCACGATCGACCACGTGACCGCGATCCCGTTCACGCGCGGCGCGCTGGGCCCGGCGGACTACTCGCCGATGAGCTTCCAGCAGGGCAACCCGAACAGCGACGCCGCGGAACTCGCGTTGGGCGTGCTGTACGAGAGCGGCATCATGCTGCCCGGCGGTCGCGTGTCCGACTACCAGGCCCGGCCCGAGGCGCAGCGCTGGATGCGGCTGCTGCCGACCACGTGGGACGAGACCCGGTTCGTGTCCGGTGATCCGGCCTCGGGAGCGGTCCTGGCGCGCCGCGACGGCGACCGGTGGTTCGTCGGCGCGGTGCGCAAGGGCGCGGCGGGCACGGTCACCTACCCCACCGCGTTCCTGCCCCCGGGCGCGTGGCACGCCGAGATCACCACCGACGGCCCGGCCGGACTGGTCCGCACCAGCAGGGTGGTCCAGGCGGGCGAGGCGCTGAGCGTGGCCCAGGTCGCCAACGGCGGTCACGTCGTGAAGCTCACCCGGGCGGTCACCGCGCCGGCGGGCGCGCGGGTGCTGACCAACCCCGGCACCGGGCTCGCGGTCGACGTGTACGACGCGGGCGTGGCCGACGAGGTGCCGGTGATCGGCTGGCCGGGCAACGGCGGCGCGAACCAGCGCTTCACCCTGACCCCGGTGGGCGACGGCTACGTGCGCCTGGTGAACCAGCACAGCGGCAAGGACGTCGTCGTCCACGGCGCGTCGCGGGACGCGGGCGGCAAGGCGGTCCAGTACTCCTACGAGCCGGGCGCGAACACCAACGACGAGTGGCTGATCGAGGACGCGGGCAACGGCCGGTACCGGCTGGCCAACCGCTTCAGCGGCCTGTACCTGACCGCGCCACCGGCCCAGGGCGGGCAGCTGGAGCAGCGGCCCCTCGACGACGGCGGCCGCCAGGTGTTCACGATCGCCTGACACCCGGCACCCGGTCGGCGAGGAGGTCTCGGACCCCGGCGCCGACCGGGCCGGGCTCACATCGCGTTCGTGATCAGCAGCGCCACGTCCAGGACCGCGATGCCGATCGTCAGCCGGAACGCCAGGGGACCGCGCGGCGCGCGGACCGCCGCCGCGGTGGTGGCGGCGGCCAGCGCGATCCCGGTCGCCGACACGGTCAGCGCGAACGCCGTCGACGTGGTCGCGGGTGCGACGCCGAGCACGACCGAGGCGGCGGCCAGCGCCCCGGCCATGACGATGACCCCGGTCCGGGGGCCGAGCCGGTGGGGGAGCCCGCGCACCCCGGTCTCCGCGTCCGCCCGCAGGTCGGGCAGGACGTTCGCGAAGTGGGCGCCGAACCCGAGCAGCGCGCCGACGACCGGCACCCACCACGGCGGCCACGGCTGTCCGGGCGAGGCGACGTACGGCGCGACGGGCAGGGCGCCGAAGGCGATCAGGTAGGTCGCGCCGGACCAGACCGTGGCCTTGAGCCCGAGGTTGTACGCCCACCCGGCGGCGACACCGATCAGCAGGGCCGCGGCGGCGATCACCCCGAGCAGCGAGGACATCACGATCGTGGTCACCAGCGCGGTGGACGCGGCGGTGGCGATCACCGCCGGGGGTACGGCCCCGGTCGCGACCGGCTTGTCCGTTCGCCCGACGGCGCGGTCCCGCGCGGCGTCGACCCAGTCGTTGGACCAGCCGATCGACAGCTGGCCGGTGAACACGGCGGCGCCGAGCAGCGCGACCCGCCCCGGGGTGAGCCCGGTGCCGACGGCCAGCGCCACGGCCACCAGCGTCACCGCCAGTCCCGGCACCGGGTGGCAGGCTTCGACGAGACCCCGCGCCAACCCCCGTCCGGTCCGCGCCCGGCGCGGAGCACCTGCCGGCGAGCCGATCATCTGCCGAGTGTACGCACAAGCCGTACCGTGAAACGGGTGACGACGATTTCCGCGGTCCGCGGCGTGCTCCCGCCGCATCGATACCCGCAGGCGCAGCTGACCGAGGTGTTCGGCCGGCTGTGCCTGGCGGACCAGACCGCGCGGGCCGTGGCGAGCCGGTTCCACACCAGTGCGAAGGTCGCCTCCCGTCACCTGGCGCTGCCCATCGAGCGCTACGCCGAGCTCGACGGGTTCACCGCGGCGAACGACGCGTTCCTGTCGGTCGCGGTGGACCTCGGCTGCGAGGCCGCGCTCGCCGCCCTCGAAGGGGCGGGGCTCACCCCCGCCGATGTGGACCTCGTGGTCTCCACGACCGTGACCGGCATCGCGGCGCCCTCCCTCGACGCGCGCATCGCGTCGCGGATCGGTCTGCGTCCGGACGTGAAGCGGCTGCCGATCTTCGGGCTGGGCTGCGTGGCCGGCGCGGCGGGCATCGCGCGGCTGCACGACTTCCTGCGCGGCTGGCCGACGTCGGTGGCGATGCTGGTGTCGGTCGAGCTGTGCTCCCTCACCCTCCAGCGCGGGGACTCCAGCACCGCCAACATGATCGCCTCCGGCCTCTTCGGCGACGGCGCCGCCGCGGTGGTCGCGGTGGGCGACCGGCACCCGGCCGCGGCGTCGGGGCCGCGGGTCGTGGACTCGGTCAGCCACCTGTACGAGAACTCCGAACGCGCGATGGGCTGGGACATCGGCAGCACGGGCCTGAAGGTGGTGCTGGGCGCGGGGGTCCCGGACCTCGTGCGCACCCACCTCGCGCGGGACGTCGAGCGGCTGCTGTCGCCGCACGGGCTGGAGGTCGGCGACGTCGCCCGCTGGATCTGCCACCCCGGCGGGCCGAAGGTCATCGAGGCGATCCAGTCGGTGCTGGACCTCGACCAGGACGAATTAGCCCTGACGTGGGGTTCCCTGCACCGGATCGGCAACCTGTCGTCGGCCTCGGTGCTGCACGTGTTCGCCGACACGCTCACCGGCCGGCCCGCGTCCGCCGGTGACTGGGGAGTGGTGGTGGCCATGGGGCCCGGGTTCTGCGCCGAACTGGTGCTGCTGCGGTGGTGAGCCAGGTGTGGTACGCCGTGCTGGTCGGGTTGGTCGCGGTGGAGCGGTTGGGCGAACTCGTCGTCGCGAAGCGCAACCTGGCGTGGAGCCTGGCCCGGGGAGGGCGTGAGACGGGGTTCGGGCACTACCCCTTCATGGTGGTGCTGCACACCGGGCTCCTCGCCGGTTGCCTGGTCGAGGTGTGGGTCGCCGACCGGCCCTTCACCGCCCTGCTCGGCTGGCCGATGCTGGCCCTGGTGGTCGCGGCGCAGGCGCTGCGGTGGTGGTGCATCCGCGTGCTCGGCCGCCAGTGGAACACCCGCATCGTGGTCGTCCCCGGGCTCCCGCTCGTCACCGGCGGCCCGTACCGCCTGTTCCGGCACCCCAACTACGTCGCCGTCGTCGTCGAGGGTTTCGCCCTGCCGCTCGTGCACGGCGCCTGGCTGACGGCCGCGGTGTTCACCGCGGTGAACGCCGGGCTGCTGGCGGTGCGGATCCGGGCGGAGGACCGGGCGCTGAGGTCGGTGGATGCCTGAGCGCCTGCACGACGTGGTCGTGGTGGGCGGCGGTCCGGCCGGGCTCGCCGTCGCACTGGGGTGCGCGCGTGCGGGCCTGGACGCGGTGGTGTGCGAGAAGCGCGCCGGGGTGGTCGACAAGGCGTGCGGGGAGGGGCTGATGCCGGGTGCCGTGCGTGCCCTGACCGCGCTCGGGGTCGACCCACCGGGGTACCCCATCGGGGGCATCACCTACCGGCAGGGCGCGCTGTCCGCGCACGCCGCGTTCCGCGGGGGCCCCGGTAGGGGAGTGCGGCGCACCGTGCTCCACGACGCGTTGCGCACCGAGGTGATCCGGCACGGCGTGCCGGTCCTGCCGATCGCGGTCACGGACCTCTCGCAGCACGGCGACCACGTGCGGGCCGGCGGCCTGCGGGCGCGCTACCTGGTCGCGGCCGACGGGCTGCACTCCGCGGTCCGCGACCTCGTCGGTCTCTCCGGGGACGGGACCGCCGGGTCGACGTGCCCGCCGCGCTGGGGGCTGCGCCGCCACTACGCCCTCGCGCCGACCACCGACGCGGTCGAGGTGACGTGGGCGGCGCGGTCCGAGGCGTACGTGACGCCGGTCGGACCGGACGCGATCGGCGTCGCGGTCCTGTCCTCGGTGCGCGGCGGGTTCACCGAGCAGCTCGCCGCCTTCCCCGACCTCGCGGCGCGGATCTCCGGTGCGGAACCGGTCTCGTCGGTCCGGGGCGCGGGCCCGCTCCGGCAGCGCGCCTCCGGCCGGGTCGCGGGGCGCGTCCTGCTCGTCGGGGACGCCGCCGGCTACGTCGACGCCCTCACCGGGGAGGGGCTCGCGCTGTCCCTGAGCACCGCGGCCGAACTCGTCCGCTGCCTGCGCGCGGACCGGCCCGCCGACTACGACCGCGCCTGGAAGCGGACGTCGCGGCGGTCGCGCTGGCTGACCGAGACCCTGCTGTGGGCGCGCGGGCGCCCCGCGCTCGCCCGGCGGATCGTGCCGGCCACCGTCCTGGCCCCGCGGTTGTTCGCCGCCGTCGTCGACCAGCTCGCGCGCTGATGGGCGGGACCGACTGGGACCTGGTGGTCGTCGGAGCCGGACCCGCCGGGTCGACGGCGGCGATCGCCGCGCTGCGCGCCGACCCGTCCGCCCGCGTGCTCCTGCTGGACGCCGCCGACTTCCCCCGGGACAAGGTCTGCGGTGACGGCGTCGCGCCGCACGCCCTGGACGTGCTCGCCGGTCTCGGCGTGCCGGTCGACGAACTCGCGGCGGGCACCCGGCCGGTCACCGCGCTGCGCCTGGTGTCGCCGAGGGGCGCGCGGGCGGGGCGGGACTTCGCCCGGCCGGCCGCCGTCATCCCCCGCGTGCTCCTCGACGCGAGGCTGGTGCGGGCCGCCCGGGACGCGGGCGCGGTGCTCCGGCGGCACCGCGTCCGCACGCTCGTCCAGCAGGACGGGGTGGTCCTCGTCGACGGCGCCGTCCGGGCCCGGACCGTCATCGGCGCGGACGGGGCGGAGTCGGTCGTGCGGCGGAGGTGCGGCGCCGGCGGGGCGCGGGCGGGCACGATCGCGATCGCGCTGCGCGGGTACACCGCTGCCGAGCCGTGGCCGGCCGGCGAACAGCGGCTCGTCATGGCCACCGCGCACTGGCCCGCCTACGCCTGGGTGTTCCCGGTCGGCGACGGCACCGCGAACGTCGGCTACGGCGAACTCGTCCGCGGTACGCCGCCGACCCGCGCGGAGCTGACCGCCCGGCTGCACGACCTGCTCCCCGACCTCCCGCCGGTTCCCCTGCGCGGGCACCGCCTGCCGCTGTCACCCGGGCGACCCCGCGTCGCGCACGGCCGGGTGCTGCTGGCCGGCGACGCCGCGTCGCTGATCAACCCGCTGACCGGCGAGGGCATCTACTACGCGGTCCTCTCCGGCGCGCTGGCGGGCGCGGCCGCCACGACACCGGACCCGGCGGGCTCCTACCGCCGGTCCCTGCGGCACCGGCTCGGCAGGCACCTCCGGCACACCGACGTGCTGGCCCGGCTCACCCGGCGGCCCTGGCTGGTCGACCTCGCCACCGCCGCGGCCCGCGACGACCGGCGCGCCTTCGACCGCCTCGTCGAGATCGGCCTCGGGGCGGGCACGCTCGACGTCCCGCTGGCCGCGGCGGTGATCACCGCCGCGGCGCGGCGCGGGCTCCCGTCGTGACGGGGTACCTCGCCGTGACGGGGTACCCCGATCCGGGCAACGCGGCGCGGTACCCCGCCGTGGCGGGTTGACCCGACCCGGGCATCCCGGTGTCGACCGGCGTCGAACGGGTACGCCACCCCCATGTTCCCCCAACGGCCGGTCGAAGGTCGCGTCGTGCTGGTGACGGGCGGCTCCGCCGGCATCGGGCGCTCGACCGCGGCGCGCCTCGCGGCCTCCGGCGCCACCGTCGTGACGTGCGCCCGTGACGAGGCGCGGCTGCGGGCGGCGGCCCGCGACCTGCCCGGCACCGTCCACCCGGTCGCCTGCGACCTCACCGACCCCCGGCAGCGCCGTGAGCTGGTCGAGCACGTCGTCGAACGCCACGGCCGGCTCGACGCGCTGGTCAACAACGCTGGCCAGGGCCGGGCGGGACTGCTCACCGACCTGGACGCGGACGCCGTCCACGAGGTGGTGGCGCTGAACGTGATCGCGGTCGCCGACCTGACCCGGTTGGCCCTGCCGCACCTCGCGCGGCGGCGCGGCGACGTGGTGATGGTCGCCTCCGTCGCCGGGTGGGTGCCGATCCCGCCCCTGTCGCTGTACTCGGCCACCAAGGCGGCGGTCGACGGGCTCGTCCACGCCCTGCGGCGGGAGTCGCCGCCCGGCGTGCGCGTCCACAGCGTCAACCCCGGTCCGGTGCGCACGGAGTGGCTCCTCCGCGCGGCCGGCCTCCGACCGGACGACGACGAGGGGCGGCGGGGGCGCACGTTCGGCACCCGGCCCGAGCACGTCGCCGACGAGGTGCACCGGTGCCTCACCGGGTACGGGCACCGCACCGTCACCGTGCCGCGCTGGCTCGGGCCCGCGCGGTTGGCCGGCGTGCCGCCGCTGAGCAACGTCCTCGACCTCGTCCTGCCGGCGGTCGCGCCGCTGATCGCGCGGTGGGCGCTCCGCTACCAGGACACGCTGGTCGGGCGAGCCCGAGGCGCGGGGCAAGGCGACGGCGGTGACCCCGGACCAGACCTCGATCCCGGCCCCGATCCCGCCCTCGACCCGACCGGCCGCACGACGCGGCCGTCCTCGTAGTTCCCACCACCCGCTCGGCCGCCGCCGCCGCGGTGCCGTGGACCGGCCGGTCCGCTCCTGCTCCACGTCGTCCGTCCTCTTCGGACGGATGGTTGGGTGAACCCCGCTGGTTGTACGCGGTCACAGCCGGAATCCGGTCGACCGAGGCGCTCGCCGGGGCAGGCGGCGGCGGACTTCTGCCCGGGAGCCGCCGCCGACGGCGTTGCCGCACACCGAGGCGGTGGTGCGGGAGGTGCTGCGGCTGTGGCCGCCGACGTGGCTGATGGGCCGCGCCGCGGTCCGGCCGACCACGCCGGGGGAGTGGGAGCCGGGGCCGGAGGGCCAGGTGATGTTCAGCCCCTACCTCCCGCACCGCGACCCGCGGTGGTGGCCGGCCGCGGACGTGCTCGATCCGGACCGCCGGCTGGACCCCAGGAGGGCGCCGCACAAGCACTCGTACGTGCCCTTCGGCGCGGGGCCGCGGGTGTGCGTGGGGACGCGGCCCGGCGCCGGTCTTCGGCGCGCACTCCCCGCCGGTGACCCGGTCCCGCCCGCCCCGGCACTCGCGACGGGTAACCGTTAAATCACCCTCCCGGGTCATTGTCCGCGCATCACCCAGGTGCTTGTGGTGTTCTATTCCCGCCCCTTCCGGTCATCAACCGCTCACCCTCCGCTGCGGCGGCGCACGTGGCGACGAACATCACTGGATGGCGCACCACACAGTCCTGAGAAGTCCCGGTGAACCGTTCGCGACCGCCCGGGGTGCATCCCGCACCGCCCTCCTGGCTGGTCAGGACTCGCACCGAAGCCGGTGTGACCAGCGGATTGCGGGAATGTTCGCGACTTGGAAAAGAGGCAACAAAACAACCCTGTCAAGCGGTCGAGTGGCTGGATTTTCATGTGATGCTGATCACTCGAAGCAATTTATATTGCCTCGTTGTAAGCGGCTGATCGGCTAGGTATGTTCTCGCTGCCGTCCATTTCGGGCGGCGGGGGCTGGTCCCTGTCCGAATGCCGGTCCCGCTGATCCGAATGGCCGCTACCCGTACTGCCGGTACGGGTCTGCCGCCCTGTCCAGATCGAGGAATTGCCGTGGGTAAAGTCGCCGTGCTCACCAACGACCTCCAGTCCGACATCGTGGACAAGACGCCGCAGCGCGCCGCCGGGATCGCCGAGGCCAAGGCGGACTTCGTCGCGTTCCTCGACGGCATGAGGAGCCGGGGGCACCGCGTGTTCCACCTCCAGCTGATCAACCTGCCGGAGGACCCCAACGCGGAGTGGGACGCCAACGGCCACCTGCCGGTGCAGCTGGGCACCCCGGGCGCGGCGATCCTGGCCGACTTCCTCGACCCGGCCGACGACGTCGTGGTCAAGCACAAGGACAGCGGCTTCTACGAGACCGAGCTGCACGACCGGCTCCAGGCGGCGGGCGTGGACACTGTGCTGGTCACCGGCCTCCAGACGCAGATCTGCGTGCAGACCACCGCGGCGGACGCCTTCTTCCGCGGCTACAACGTGTGGGTCCCCTCCGACTGCGTGGTCTCCGGCGACCCGGAGGCCAAGGAGCGGTCGCTGGCGTGGCTGGACGGCTACTGCGCCACCATCGCCGAGTCCTCCGACATCCTGCGCATCCTCGACGAGTCCGGTGAGCTGCCGCGCAAGAAGGTCAGCATCTACCCGTAGCCCGGCCCCCCGAAGAGCCCGGCCCCCGGCCGGCACGCAGACCAGGACAGACCGAGGACAAGGGGACCACTCCCATGACGCTGGCCACCTCCGCCGAGGTCGTGCTCGACCACGGAACCGGCGCCAAGCTCAGCCAGGAACTCATCGGCGAGATCGTCGACCTGCTCGGCGAGGCGTACCTCGGCGAGATGGAGGACAGCGCCACCCTGCCGCTGCCCGGCGGGCGCATCGCCATGACGACGGACTCCTTCGTCGTCGACCCGCCGTTCTTCGGCAACGGCGACATCGGCAAGATCGCCGTCTGCGGCACGGTGAACGACCTGGCCGTGGTCGGCGCCCGCCCGCTCTACCTCACCCTCGGCATGATCATCGAGGCCGGGCTGCCGATGGAGCGGCTGCGCCAGGTCGTCACCTCGGTGCGGGACACCGCGCTGGAGGCCGGTGTCCACGTGGTGTGCGGCGACACCAAGGTGGTCGGGCGCGGCGAGGCCGACAAGATCTTCCTCAACACCGCGGGCGTCGGGGTGTTCGAGCGCGAGCCGCTGCGGATGCGGCACGTGCGGCCCGGTGACCGGGTCGTCCTGTCCGGGCCGATCGGCAACCACACCGTGCACCTGCTGTCCATCCGCGAGGGCTTGGGCTTCGAGACCCGCGTGCTCAGCGACTGCGCGCCCCTCAACGGCATGGTCGACGAGCTGCTGGCCGCCGTGCCCGCGGGCGCGGTGCGCTCCATGCGGGACGTGACCCGGGGCGGGCTGGCCGCGGTCCTGCACGAGTACGCGGCGGCGGTCGGCCGCCCGGTGCGCTTCGACCAGGCGGCGCTGCCGGTGCAGTTCGAGACCAGGATGGCGACCGACATGCTGGGGATCGACCCGATCCACACGGCCAACGAGGGCTGCCTGGCGCTGTTCGTCGACCCGGCGGCCGAGGCCGACGTGCTGGCCGCGCTGCGCGCCCACCGCTACGGCGGTCACGCGGTGACGATCGGCGAGGTCGGGACCGACGAGGGGGCGGGCGTCTTCTCCCGCGCCGAGGACGGCACCGCGGCCCGCGTGGACGAGCTGCTCGGCGCCGAGCTGCCGCGCCTGTGCTGACCGGGACCGCCGCCCGCCGGCGGGTGCGGGTCGCGGGCGTGGTGCAGGGCGTGGGCTACCGGCCGTTCGTCTACAAGCTGGCCGTCGACCTCGGCGTCACCGGCTGGGTGCTCAACGACCCGCAGGGCGTGCTGATCGAGGTGCAGGGCCCGGACCACGCGCTCGACGCCTTCACCGACGGCCTCACCGCGCTCGCCCCGCCCCAGGCCAGGGTCGAGCGGGTCGCGGTGACCCGCGACGTCGTCCCCGTCCCCGACGAGGACGCCTTCGCCATCCGGGCCAGCGGGCTGGGCGGGGACAGGTCCGCCATCGTCCCGGCGGACTCCTACGTCTGCGCGGACTGCCTGGCCGAGCTGCGCGACCCGGCGGACCGCCGCCACGGCTACCCGTTCATCAACTGCACCAACTGCGGGCCGCGCTACTCGATCGTGCGCGCGCTGCCCTACGACCGGGCGCAGACCACGATGGCCGCGTTCACCATGTGCGACCCGTGCCGGGCCGAGTACGAGGACCCGCTGGACCGCCGCTACCACGCCCAGCCCAACGCCTGCGCCGACTGCGGGCCGCGCCTCACCGCGACCGCCGCCGACGGGTCGGCGGTGGACGGACCGGCCGCGCTCGACGCCGCCGCGGCGGCGCTGGCGCGCGGCGAGGTGGTGGCGATCAAGAGCGTCGGCGGGTTCCACCTCGCCGTCGACGCCCGCAACGGGGCCGCCGTCGCCCGCCTGCGGTCCCGCAAGCGCCGCGACGCCAAGCCGTTCGCCATCATGGTCCGCGACCTCGCCACCGCGGCCGAGGTCACCGCGCCCACCCCGGGCGAGGTCCAGCTCATCGACTCGCCCGCGCGCCCCGTCGTGCTGGCGCGCAAGCGGCCGGGCGCGCTGCCGGGGACCATCGCCCCGCGCAACCCCAACCTGGGCGTGATGCTGCCGTCCGCGCCGCACCACCACCTGCTCGTCGACCGGCCCGGCCTCGACGTGCTGGTGATGACCAGCGGCAACATCTCCGGCTTCCCCATCGAGTACCGCAACGCCGACGCCCTCGCCCGGCTGTTCGCCGTGGCGGACCTGGTCCTGCACCACGACCGCGACATCGAGGTCCGCGTGGACGACTCGGTGGTCCGCTGGTCCAGCCACCCGGAGCTGGACGAGCCGGTCGTGAGCTTCCTGCGCCGCTCGCGCGGCTACGCCCCCTACCCGGTGGACACCGGCGTGCCGCTGACCCCGGTCGTGGCCTACGGGGCCGAGCTGAAGACGACCGTCGCGCTGTCGCACGGCACCCGCGTCTACCTCAGCCAGCACATCGGCGACCTCAAGAACGACGAGACCTTCGAGTCCCACCGGCGCACCGCCCGCCACCTCGCCGACCTGCACGAGCTGGCGCCCCGGGTGGCGGCGACCGACCTGCACCCGCAGTTCCGCGCGACCCGCTTCGCCGTCGGCGAGCAGCCGGTGGACGAGGTGCACCGGGTGCAGCACCACCACGCGCACATGGCCTCCTGCATGGCGGAGAACCGCGTGGCGGGCCCGGCCATCGGCGTGGTCTTCGACGGCGCGGGCTACGGCCCCGACGAGACCACCTGGGGCGGCGAGTTCCTGGTGGGCGGCTACGCGGACGCGGTGCGCGTGGCCCGGCTGCGCAGGCTGCCGCTGCTCGGCGGCGACCAGGCCGTGCGCGAGCCGATCCGCACCGGCTACGCCCTGGCCCTCGACGTGTTCGGCGAGCCGGGCGCGGCCGTGGCCGCCTTCCCCGCGCTCGCCGAGCTGGACGAGCAGCGCAGGCACGTCTTCGCCACCATGGCCCGGCGGGGCGTCAACGCCCCGCCGGCCTCCAGCATGGGCAGGCTGTTCGACGCCGTGGCGGCGCTGCTGGGCGTGTGCTCGCTGGCCGAGTACGAGGCGCAGGGCCCCATCGAGCTGGAGGGCCTGCTCGACCGCGACCACACCCTGGCGGCCCCGGACCCGAGGTACCGCTTCGACCGGACCCCGGTGGACGACCTGGTGGAGCTCGACCCCGCCCCGGTGGTGCGGGCGCTGGCGGACGACCTCGCGGCGGGCGTCGGCACCCCGGAGCTGAGCAGGCGCTTCCACAGCGCCGTGGTGCGGGTGGTGGCCGAGGAGTGCGCGCTGATCGCGGCCGCCCCGCGCGCCCCGCGCGACGTCGTGCTCTCCGGCGGCGTGTTCCTCAACGAGTTCCTCCTGCTCAACTGCCTGGTCGAGGTGCGGCGGGCCGGGCTGGCGGCGCACTGCCAGCGGCAGGTGCCCACCAACGACGGCGGCATCGCGCTGGGACAGGTCCTCGTCGCCCACGCCCGGAGCACGCAGGCCGGGGGCGCGCAGGCCGGGGGCGCGCAGGACCGGAGCGCCGAAGACCGGAGCACGCAGGACCGGAGCGCTACAGGCGGGACGGCACCATGACCCGTGAGCACATCCTCGTGGTCCACCGCTGGCGCGACCACCACGCCCGGTACGCGGACTACCTCGACCACGCGGCCCACCGCGTGTCGTACGTGACGACGGCGCTGGGCGCGGAGTCGGTGCCCCCGACCGCGGCCGACGTCGTGGTCGTGGCCGCCACCGACGACCTGGCCCAGCTGCGCGCCGCCGTCGACCGGCTGGGCAGGCCGGACCGGGTCGTCGCGCTCAACGAGGGCGACCTCGACGCCGCCGCCGCGCTGCGCGACGAGCTCGGCTGCCCCGGTCAGGGCCCGGACGCGCTGGCGCCGTTCCGGGACAAGCTCACGATGGTCACCGCCGTGGCCGCCGCCGGGGTGCCGGTCCCGCCCACCGCCGCCGCGCCGGACACCGCCGCCGTGCTCGCCTTCGCCGACGACGAGGGCTGGCCCGTGGTGGTCAAACCGCGCCGGGGCACCGCGAGCCGGGGCGTGCGGGTGCTGCGCGGGCCCGCCGACCTGGCCGGCGCAGACCTCACCGCCGACCTGGCCGCCGAGCCGCACCTGGTGCAGGCGCACGTCCCGCACGAGGTGCTGCACGTCGACGGGCTGTGGACGGGCGAGGCGCTGGGGCCGTGGCGGGTCTCGCGCTACGTCAACACCTGCCGCGAGTTCACCGAGGGCGTCGCGCTCGGCTCGGTCGAGTCCGACGACGACGCGGTGCGCGCCGCGGCCGGGAGCCTCGCCGCGCGGGTCGGGGCCGCCCTCGGCGACGGGCCGTGGGTGTTCCACCTGGAGGCGTTCGCCGAGCGCACCCCCGAGGGGGTGCTGCTGACCTTCCTGGAGGCGGGCGCCCGGGTGGGCGGCGCGGAGATCCCGTTCCTGTGGCGGGAGGTGCACGGCGTCGACCTCATGGCGGCGGCCGTCGACATCCAGCTGGGGCGCGCCCCGGTGTGCGCGGACCCCGGGCTGGGCGGGATCGGCGGCTGGCTGCTGGTCCCCGTCCCGGTGCCCGCGCCCTGCGTGGTCGTCGAGTCGGGCCTGGACCTCGCCGACGGCCCGTACGCCGCCGTCGTCCCGGCCGAGGGCAGCGTCATCCCGAGGGTCGGCGGCTACGAGCACGTCGGGGCCCGCTTCCGGTTCAGCGGCCCGACCAGCGCCGAGGTGGAGGCCGCCGTGGGCCGTACCCTCGCCGCCCTGCGCCTGCGGTGCGCGCCGGTGCCGGAGCCGGTGCCGGAGCCGGGGTGGCAGCACGTAGTGGAACAGGTCCTGGAACGCGTTCCGGGCCAGGAGGAGGGGATGGCCGGATGAGCGTCGGGCGCCGCAGGATCGCCGTGGTGGGCAGCAGGCTGCGCGAGTACCGCGAGTACGCCTTGGCGGCCATCGCGGCCCGCTACGACGTGGCGCTGGTGACCGGGCAGCCGGTGACCTGGGAGGCCCCGTACCTGGTGGACTCGCGCACCGCCGACACCACCGACCCGGAGGCGCTGGCGCCCGCCGTCGCCGAACTGGGCGTCGAGGGCGTCTACACCTGGGACGAGGTGTCCCTGGCCGCCACCGCCGAGGTCGCGCACCGGCTCGGGCTGCCGCACCTGTCGCCGTCGGCCGCCGCGGCCTGCCGCGACAAGTACCGGGCCAGGACCGCGCTGCGGGACGCCGGCCTGCCCGCGGTCCGCCACCGCCTGGCGCACGGCGTGGAGGAGGCCCGCGCCGCCGCGGCCGAGATCGGCTACCCGGTCGTGCTCAAGCCGCGTTCCCTGGCGGGCAGCCTGGGCGTCGTGGTCGCCGAGGACGCCGACGGCCTCGACGCCGCGTACGCCACCGCGGCCGGCACCGGGTTCGCGGGCCTGCGCGTCGAACCCGGGGTGCTGGTCGAGGAGTTCCTGGCGGGCCCGGAGATCAGCGTCGACTGCTGCGTGGTCGACGGCGTCGTCCACCCGGTGTTCGTCGCGCGCAAGCGCCTGGGGTTCCCGCCCTACTTCGAGGAGGTCGGCCACCTGGTCGGCCCGTGGCGGGACGAGCCCTGGGCGGCGGCCGTCACCGAGCAGGTGCGGGCCGCGCACGCCGCGCTCGGCGTCACCCTCGGCGTCACCCACACCGAGCTGCGCCTGACCGCGGCCGGGCCGCGCGTGGTGGAGCTGAACGGTCGGCTCGGCGGCGACCTGATCCCGCACGTCGGCAGGCTCGCCACCGGGATCGACCTGGCCCTGGCGGCCGCCGACCTGGCCATGGGCGCGACGCCGGACCTCACCCCCCGCGTCACCGGGTGGGCGGAGGTGCGGTTCCTGTACCCGCTGCGCGACGGCGTGGTGGAGTCGGTGGACCTCGCCGCCGCCCAGGCCGTCCCCGGCATCGCCGAGGCCGTCGCCCTCGCCGCGCCCGGCACGGCCCTGGCCCTGCCGCCGAAGTCCCTCACCCCGCGCACGGCCGCCCTGATCGCGGTGGCCGACACCGCGCGGAACTGCTCGGTGGCGCTGGACCTGGCCGAGGACGCCGTGCGCGTGGTGCAGTCGGGCGGCCCGTCCGCCGCGCTGGGCGCGCGGGCCGAGAACGCGGTGACCCGCCGGTTCCTGGCCGCCGAGCGGGGCCGGGAGCGGATGGTGGTCTCCGGCGTGCGCGGGGTCGAGTGGTTCCGCTACGGCGCGGGCGGCGGGGAGGCGCTGAACCGGCCGGTGTTCCTGTCCACCACCGAGCGGCAGCGGGTGGAGGACGACCTCAACGGCGTGTTCGACCTGTTGGCGGCGCTGCCCGAGCGGTTGTTCGGCGGCGACCGCCGCGCGTTCGCCACCGCCGTCGGCATGTCCCGCACCCAGACCGACCTGGTGCTGCGCGGCGCCGACCGCCCGCCCGCGCCGATGTCGCGCGCCGACATGTACCGCGAGCCCGACGGGTTCCGCCTGATGGAGCTGAACACCGGCAGCGCGCTCGGCGGGTGGCAGATGACCGAGTTCACCGACGCCATGCGCCACGACCTGCCCTTCCGGCGGTTCATGGCGGAGGAGGACCTGGTCGCCGCCCGCCCGCTGGAGGCCATCGCCGACCTGCTGCGCGCCGAGTGCGCCGACCGGGACATGCCGTCGCGGCCCCTGCTGGCGATCACCGAGTGGCCCGACGGGTTCGACAAGAGCAAGCCGTGGCTGGACTTCACCGTCCCGGTGTGGATGCGCCTGGGCTTCGACCCGGTGGTGTGCCACCTGGGGCAGTTGGAGTACCGCGACGGCGTCCCGTACGTCCACGGGCGCAAGGTCGACATCGTCTACCGCATCTTCCTGCCCGGCGAGATCACCGACGACCAGCGCGGGCACGACCTCGTCGCGCCGCTGCTCGCCGCCCACGAGGCCGGGCACACGTTCATGTTCGCCGGGCTCGACTGCGAGCTGTACGGCAACAAGGGCAGCCTCGCCATGCTCAGCGACGAGCGCAACGCGGGCGCGTTCGACGAGGCCGAGCGGGCGCTGGTGGACCGCGTGCTGCCGTGGACGCGGTTCGTGCGCGACGAGAAGGTCCACGTGGACGGCGACACCGTCGACCTGCTGCCCTACGCGCTGGCCAACCAGGAGCACCTGGTGCTGAAGCCGACCCTGCTCTACGGCGGCGTCGGCGTCGTCACCGGGTGGACCACCCCCGCCGACGAGTGGCACCGCGTCGTCACCGGGGCGGTCGACGGCCCCTTCGTGGTGCAGCGCCGCGTCTACCCGCTGACCGAGCGGTTCGTGGCCGACGACGGGCCCGGCCTGCGCGACATGGTGGTGGCCTACGGGGTGCTCATGGTCGGCTCCCGCTACGCCGGGATGCTCGTGCGCGGCATCCCGGACGTGCACACCGGCATCGTCAGCATGTCCAACGGCGCCCAGATCGGCTGCGCCTTCCACGTCGACGACCCGGACGGCGGCGCGTGAAGAGGCGCATGGGCGCCCTGTGGGGCGACCGGGACTTCCTGTGCCTGTGGGGCGGTGAGACCGTCTCGCAGTTCGGGGCCCAGGTGACGCAGCTGGCGCTGCCGCTGGCGGCGGTCTACCAGCTCGACGCCGGCCCCGCGGAGCTCGGCCTGCTCAACGCGGCGTCCTACGCCCCGTTCCTGGGGCTGAGCCTGCTGATCGGGGTGTGGGTCGACCGGCGGGCGCGCAAACCGCTGATGGTGTGGAGCAACGTGGCCCGCGCCGTGCTGGTGACCAGCATCCCGTTGTGCGCGGTGCTGGACGTGCTGCACATCGGCTACCTCTACGCCGTCGCCTTCGCCATCGGCACCTTCACCGCGATCTTCGACGTGTCCTACCAGTCCTACCTGCCCTCCCTCATCGCGCGCGAGCACCTGGTGGAGGGCAACAGCAAGCTCCAGGCCAGCGGCTCCGTCGCCCAGGTCGGCGGGCCCGCGCTGGCGGGCGTGCTCGTCGGGTGGCTCACCGCGCCGATCGCGCTGCTGGTCAACGGCGCCTCCTACGTGGTCTCCGTGCTCGGCCTGACCGCGATCCGCCGCCCCGAACCCGAACCGGAGCGGCCGGAGCAGCGGACGTCCGTCGTGCGCAGCATCGGCGAGGGGCTGCGCCTGGTGTTCGGCAACGCCTACGTGCGCGCGTGCGCGCTCCAGGCGGGCACCTACAACTTCTGCTGGATGGCCCTCCAGACGGTGTTCGTGGTCTACGCCGCGCGCCAGCTCGGCCTGTCGTCGTCGACCATCGGCCTCCTGTTCGCCCTGGGCGCGCTGGGCTCCCTGCTGGGTGCGATCACCGCGGGCGCGGTGAAGCGCCGGCTGGGCCTGGGCCGGGCGATCGTCGCCGAGGTGCTGCTGTGCTGCCTGGCGCCGCTGCTGCTGCCGCTGGCGCCGGGGGGCGCGGCGGGCATCGCGATGATGGCGCTGGGCCTGTTCCTCGGCCAGTTGGGCGCCACGACGGCCACCATCCACGTGGTGAGCCTGCGCCAGGCCATCACCCCGGCGCGGCTGCTGGGCCGGGTCAACTCCGGCTGCCGGTTCCTGGCCTGGGGCCCGCTGCCGCTGGGCGCGTTCGTCGGCGGCGTGCTCGGCGAGTCCATCGGGCTGCGACCGGCCCTCTTCGCCGCCGCCTGCTCCTTCGTGCTGGCCCTGCTGTGGGTCGTGTTCTCGCCCGTCCCGCGGCTGACCGAATTCCCCGACCACCCCGACAGCGCCCCCAGCAAGGCACCCGCCGCGTAACGCACCGAGGAAGATCACCATGACACGATCCGAGACGTCGTACAGCCCCGCGGGCACCCCGGCCGGGCTCGCCGAGTTGCGCACCCTGCTCGACACGGCACTGGACCTGGTCGCCAAGGCCGCCGTCGACCGCCCCGGCCCGGTCCGGGCGGGCGGACCCGCCGGCGCCCGCGCCGCCGCCGACGCCGTCCTGTCCGGGCCGCTGCTCCCCGAGGAGGGCTGCGACCCGGCCGACGCGCTCACCGCGCTCGCGGGCCCGTTCGCGGACTGGTCGGTCGACGTCACCCACCCCGCCGCGCTGGCCCGGATGCAGTGCCCGCCCACCGCCGCGGCCGTCGCCGCCGAGGTGGTCGCCGCCACCCTCAACCAGTCGCTGCACGCGTGGGAGAGCGGCCCGTTCGGGCTCGCCCTGGACCGCTGGGTCATCGCCGAGTTCGGCGCGCTGGTCGGCTACGACCCCGCCACCTGCGGCGGCACCCTCACCGCGGGCGGCAGCGTGTCCAACCTGATGGCGCTCATCGCCGCCCGGGACACCACCCTCGGGCTGCGCACCGTCCGGTTCGCGGCCAAGGAGGGCCTGCCCGCCCTGGGCGTGCAGCCGGTGGTCGTGTGCCCCGAGGGCATCCACTTCTCCATCCAGCGCGGCGCCCGGATCATCGGCATCGGCGAGGACGCGCTGCGGACGGTCCCCACCGACGCCGACGGGCGGATGCGCGGCGACGCCCTGGAGCGCGTGCTGGCCGGGCTGCCGGAGAACGAGGTCCCCGTGGCGGTCATCGCCTGCGCGGGCTCCACCGACCTGGGCGTGGTCGACCCGCTGGACGAGATCGCCGAGGTCACCGAGCGGCACGGCGTGTGGCTGCACGCCGACGCTGCCTACGGCGGTGGCGCGCTGTTCTCCCCGCGCCTGCGCGGCCTGCTCAAGGGCATCGAGCGCGCCGACTCGGTCACCCTCGACCTGCACAAGTTCGGCTGGGTGCCCGCGTCGGCCGCGATCATGCTGGTGCGCGCCGCGGACACCCTCGCGTCCTTCGGGCTCGACCCCACGACCTGCCTGAGCGCCGACGACGACACGCTGGCGGGCTACATCGGCTCGCAGAACACCTCGCTCCAGACCACGCGCCGGGTGGACGCGCTCAAGATCGCCGTCACGCTGCGGACCCTGGGCGCGCGCCGACTGGCCGAGCTGGTCGACACCTGCCACGACCTGGCCCGGCACGCCGCCGCCCGGCTGGCCGAGCACCCGCGGGTGGAGGTGCCCGTGGACCCGCCCATGACGGCGCTGCTGTTCCGCTACCTGCCCGCCGGGCCGCAGGACCCCGACGCGTTCAACGGCGCGCTGCGCCGCCGGGTGATGGAGCAGGGCCGCGCGCTGATCGCCCGCACCCACCTGAACGGCGGCCGGGTCTACCTCAAGCTGATCATGCTCAACCCGGACACCACCCCCGCCCAGGTGGACGCCGTCATCGCGGACCTGCTGGCGCTGGCGGAGGAGCTCGACACCAGAGCGGCGGGGGAGCGGTGATCGGCTCGGCGGGGGGAGGCGCGCCGCTGCCCCCGGTGCACGACGTCCCGATGGGGGAGCACCGGGACGGGGTGTCCGTCCGCGACTCCATGCCGCGCCCGGGGGTGCTGGCGCTGCCGCTGACCCTGCTCACCGGCAAGCCGACCGCCGGGCAGCGGCCGTTCCGCTTCACCCCGACCGCGCACCTGGTCAACGCGCTGCTCTCGGTGGGCTGCGGGCTCGTGGCGGGGTGGTTCGCGCTGCGCTGGTCGGGCTGGGCGCTGCTGCTGCTCGTCCCCTGCTGGTCGATGGTGCTGCACGGCATCCGCAACCTGCGCATGATGATGTTCCACCAGTGCGCGCACCGGAACATGTGGAACCGGCGCCGGGCCGACTCGGCGCTGGGGCGGTTCATCGCGGCGCTGCTGGTCATCCAGGGCTTCACCGCCTACAGCCGCGAGCACGTCGTGGACCACCACGCGGTGAACCACATGACGCTGCGCGACCCGACGGTGCAGGCGTTCCTGCTGACGCTGCGGCTGCGGCCGGGCATGTCCCGGCGGGACATGTGGCGGCGGGTGCTCGGGCTGCTGGTCTCCCCGCGGTTCCACACCACGTTCCTGATCGCCCGCGTCCGCTCCTACGCGCACGGCTCGTCCACCCGCGCCAGGATCGGGGCCGCCGCCCTGCACGGCTCGGTCGCGGCGACCGCCGTGGCCGCCGACGCCGCGGTGTTCCTGCTGGTCTGCTGGCTGCTGCCGCTCACGGTGTTCTTCCAGGTCAGCAACACCCTGCGGTTGTGCGTCAAGCACACCTTCCCGACCGCCGAGCAGCGCGACCGGCGCGGCCGGGCGTACTTCGCGAGCCTGACCAACGCGATCTTCATCGGGGAGCGCGCCCCGGACCGCGCGCTGCGCGGGCCGCGCGCCGCCGCGGCGTGGACCCGGTGGTGGGCGCGGCTGCTGGTGGTGCACTTCCCGGCGCGCTACCTCGTGCTCACCGGGGACACCGTCTGCCACGACTTCCACCACCGCTTCCCGATGAGCCGGCAGTGGGCGGACTACATCTTCGCCCGCGAGGCCGACGCCGCGGCGGGCACGCCGGGCTGGCCGCCCTACCGGCACGTCTGGGGCCTGGTCCCCGCCATCGACGCGGTCTTCGACTCGCTGCGCGTCGCCGACCCGGCCGAGTACGACCCGGACCGGCTGGCCGACGTCTCCAGCCGCGAGCTGTTCGCCGCGTTCGACGACTGACCCGCGGCACGGGATCCCGCAGCACGCGATCCGCGGCGCGGAATCCCCAGGACATGATGTCGCAGGACGGAATCCCGCAGCACGGCAAAGGAGCCCCCGTGAACGAACCCACCGGACGGACGGTGATCCTCGGCGTGGCCGCGAGCGACGCGCACGCCGTCGCCAACCGGTTGATCGCCATGCAGCTGACCGGGCACGGCTTCACCGTGGTCAACCTCGGCGTGTGCACGCCGCTGACCGAGTTCGCCGCCGCCCTGCTGGAGCACCCGGAGGCCGAGGCGGTGCTGATCGGCAGCGTCAACGGCCACGCGGTGACCGACCTGGCCGACCTGCCGCGGCTGCGCGCCGCCGGCCTGCTCGACCGGCCGGTGGTCGTCGGCGGCAACCTGTCGGTGGGCAGCCGCAAGGACGGCCGCGCCGCGGAGCGGCTGCGCGAACTCGGCGTCGACCACGTGCTCACCGACGCCACCGAGCTGGTCCTGCTGCTGGACGTGCTGCGCGCCGCGACCCCGGTGGGCGCCGTCGATGGCTGAGGTGCCCGGCCTGTCGCTCGCTCACGAGGTCGCCGCGGCGCTGCCGCCGTGGTCGGAGGTGCTGGAGCGGCTGGCCGCCCCGGGGCGGCGGCGCGTCGCCGACGTGCTCGCCGACGCCGGCGCCGCGGGCGTCCCGGTGACCCAGCCGCGCTGCGGGATCGGCGCGCACGACGGCATGGTCGACCTCCTGCGCACCCTGGAGCGCGCGGGCCCCGGCATCCTCACCATCACCATCGACTCGCACACCCGCCTGCGCGACTTCGCCACCGCCGCCCGGCTGGCGGCCGGGAGCCCCGCCGACCTCAACGGCTACCCGCTCGTCGCCCACGGGTGGCGGCGCGGCCGGGAGCTGGTGGCGTCCGTCGGCGTCCCGCTCCAGGTGCGGCACGGCTCGCCCGACCCCCGGGACCTGTTCGCCGTCGCCCTCGCGGCCGGCATCACCTCCTTCGAGGGCGGCCCGATCGGCTACAACCTGCCCTACGCCAAGGACGTGCCGCTCGCGGTCTCGCTGCGCGCGTGGCGGGAGGTGGACCAGGTGTGCGGCCTGCTGGCCGAGCACGGCGTGGTGGTCGACCGCGAGCTGTTCGGCACGCTCACCGCGGTCCTGGTCCCGCCGTCCACCAGCATCGCGATGACCCTGCTGGAGGCGGTGGGCGCGGTCGAGGCGGGCGTGCGGTGCCTGTCCGTCTCCTACCCGCAGGGCGGCGAGACCCACCAGGACGTCGCGGCGCTGCGCGCCATCCGCTCGCTGGCGCGGCGCTACCTCGGCGTCGAGGTCCACGCGGTGCTGCACCAGTACATGGGGCCCTTCCCGAGGAGCCGCCCGGCGGCCTCGGCGCTCATCGTGCAGGGCGGGCTCGTCGCCCGGCTCGGCGGCGCGGCGAAGGTCGTCACCAAGACCGAGCAGGAGGCCGAGGGCATCCCCGACGCGCGCGCCAACGCCGACGGCCTGGCGCTGGCCGCCCTCGGCGCGGCCGACCTGTTCGGCTTCGCCCGCCTGGACGAGGACCGCGTGGCCGAGGAGCAGCACTGGATCGAGCGCGAGGTGGCCGACCTGGTCGACCCCGTGCTCCAGGGACCGGACCTGGCGCGGGGCATCGAGGCGGCGTTCGCCGCGGGCCGGCTGGACGTGCCGTTCAGCGCCAGCAGGCACGCGCGCGCCGAGGTGGTGCCGCGCCGCGACCCGAGTGGTGCCATCCGCTACGGCGACAGCGCCCGCCTCCCGTTCTCCGACCCCGTCCGCCGCCGCAACGCGGCGCTCCTGGGCCCCGGGGACGACCGCAGCGTGTTCGCCGCGACCAGCGCCGACATCCACTACTTCCAACAAGACCGAGGGATGGTGCCACGATGATCATCGGCGAGGCGAACACCGCGCTGCCGGACGGGTTCACCCCGGACCCCGACGAGGGCGCCCGGGTCCGGGAACTGGACCGGGCACACCTGTTCCACTCGTGGGCGGCCCAGGACGCGGTGTCGCCCATCCCGGTGGCCGCGGCGCGGGGCCGCCACTTCTGGGACTACGACGGCAAGCGCTACCTGGACTTCGCCTCCCAGTTCATCAACTCCAACATCGGCCACGGTCACCCGAAGGTGGTCGCGGCGATCAAGGAGCAGGCCGACCGCATCTGCATGATCGCCTCCACCTTCGCCAACGACGTGCGCGGCGAGGCGGCGCGGCTGATCGCCGGGCTGGCGCCCCCCGGCCTCGACCGGGTGTTCTTCACCAGCGGCGGCGCGGAGGCCAACGAGCACGCCGTCCGCATGGCCCGCCTGCACACCGGCCGCCCCAAGGTCCTGTCGGCCTACCGCTCCTACCACGGCGCCACGGCCACCGCGATCGGCCTGACCGGCGACCACCGCCGCTGGGACAACGACGCCGCCGCCCACAGCGGACCCAACATCGTCCACTTCTTCGGCCCCTACCTCTACCGCTCGCACTTCCACGCCACCACCGAGGCCGAGGAGTGCGAGCGCGCCCTGGCGCACCTCGACCAGGTGATCCGGTTCGAGGGTCCCGGCACCATCGCCGCCGTCGTCCTGGAGTCCGTCGTGGGCACCGCCGGCGTCCTGGTGCCCCCGCCCGGCTACCTCGCCGGCGTCCGCGAACTGTGCGACCGCCACGGCATCGTCTACATCGCGGACGAGGTGATGTCCGGCTTCGGCCGCACCGGCGCCTGGTTCGCCGTCGACCACTGGGACGTGGCGCCCGACCTCATCACCTTCGCCAAGGGCGTCAACTCCGGCTACGTCCCGCTGGGCGGCGTCCTCATCTCCGACGCCGTCCACGACACCTTCCGCGACCGCGTCTACCAGGGCGGGCTCACCTACTCCGGCCACCCCCTGGCCTGCGCCGCCGCCGTCGCCACCATCGAGGCGATGCGCGACGAGCGCATGATCGAGCACGCGGCGTGGCTGGGCGAGTCGGTCATTGGCCCCCGCCTGCGCGAGATCGCCGCCCACCACCCGTCCGTGGGCGAGGTCCGCGGCCTGGGCGTCTTCTGGGCGCTGGACCTGGTCCGCGACCGGGGCACCCGGGAGATGCTGGTGCCCTACGCCGGTTCGGGCGCCGAGAACCAGCCGGTCAACGAGGTGGTCGCGGCCTGCAAGGCGGCCGGCATGTGGCCCGTCTACAACTACAACCGCATCCACGTGGTCCCGCCGTGCAACACCACGGAGGAGGAGGCCCTGGAGGGCCTGGCGATCCTCGACGAGGCGCTGAACCACGCGGACAAGCACGTGGTGTGACGCGAGGGCGGGTGGGGCCGGCGCGTTCGCCGGCCTCCCCCGTCCTTCGTGCCTCTGCGGACCCGGGAGGGGCACCGCTTCCGGGAGGAGCCCGGGGGCAGCGCCCGGTACGCGCCCGAGGACGGCGCCGGGTTCGCGTATCGCGGGCGTATCCAAAACCGCATACGCCACCGCAACGGCCCGCCGTCTCCAATGGAGGCGTGACCCAGAGCCCGCCCCCGCCGGCACCGCCCCACCGCACGCACCGGATCGTGCTCGTCATCCTGGTGGTCCTCGGTCTGGCGGGCGTGCTGTTCGCCCTGCGGCGAATGCTGCTGATGGCCGCCCCGAGGTGCCTGGCCGGGCGGTGGCGCGGCTGCTACGACACCGAGAACGGTGTGGTGCTCATGGCGCTGGTCGGGGTGCCGCTGGCCGGTCTGGTGGTGTGGGCGCTGGCGCGCCGCCGCCGGGCCGCCGGCGTCACCTCGGCGTGGCGGCTGTCGCTGGCCGAGGTGGGCGTGGTCTACGGGACGGTCCCGTTCGTGTGGCTGACCATGATGCCGGGACCGGGCGCCGGCACCGTCCCCGGCCGGTTCAGCCTGGTCCCGCTGCGGGACCTGGTCACCATGGGACCGCTCGGCATCGGCGGCAACCTGGTGATCTTCGCGGCGCTGGGGTTCTTCGCCCCGATGAGGTTCGCGGCCCTGGCGTCCGTGCCGCGGGTCCTGGCGCTCGGGGCGGGCTGCTCGGCCCTGGTCGAGGTCGCGCAGTACGTCCTGCGGCTGGACCGGGTGTCCTCCGTGGACGACGTGCTGGTCAACGCCACCGGCGCCGTGCTGGCCGCGCTGGCGTCGCGCCGCTGGTGGCGCACCGGGGCGGAGGAGCCGGCGGACCCGCACCGCCCGGCGCCGACCCCGGCGGGGTGAATCGCGGCCCCGGGTCGCGGGTGCCGATCGTGGAGGACGAGGCTCACCCGCGCATCGGCACAGCGCCCGACCGCCGGGCGCGGGGGAGGGGACCGTGAACAGGGAGCCAGGGTTGAGCGTCCGCCTCAAACTGACCCTCGGCTACGCCGGGTTCGCGGTGGTGGCGGGTGGCCTGCTCTTCGTCACGGTGTGGGTGTTCCTGCTGCGCTACGTGCCCGAGGTGATCAACAACCCCCAGCCGCCCGCACCCGGCCGCTCCCGCATCCCCGTGAGCTTCGTGCCGAACCGCTCCGACCTGCTCCGCGCCTTCGCCCCGAGAGCCGCCGTCGTGCTGGCGCTCCTGCTGGTGTTCGGCCTGCTGGGCGGGTGGGTCCTGGCCGGCCGGATGCTCGCGCCGCTGACCCGCGTCACCCACGCCACCCGCGTGGCCGCGGGCGGGTCCCTGTCCCACCGCATCCGCCTGGAGGGCGGCCAGGACGAGTTCCGCGAACTCTCCGACGCGTTCGACTCGATGCTGGCCCAGCTCGAAGCGAACGTCGCCGAGCAGCAGAGGTTCGCCGCCAACGCGTCCCACGAGCTGCGCACCCCGCTGGCGATCTCGCGGACCCTCCTCGACGTCGCCCGCAACGACCCGACCCACGACCCCGGCGAACTCGTCGAACGCCTGCACGCCGTCAACGAGCGGGCCGTCCACCTCACCGAGGCCCTGCTGCTGCTCAGCCGCGGCGACCGCGGGAACTTCACCCGCGAGGACGTCGACCTCTCCCTGCTCGCCGAAGAAGCCGCCGAAACCCTGCTGCCGCTGGCCGAGCAGCGCCGGACCACCCTGGACGTCATCGGCGGGGAGGCCCGGACCAGCGGCTCCACCGAGCTGCTGTCGCGGGTGGTGACGAACCTCGTCCAGAACGCCATCGTCCACAACCTGCCCACCGGCGGCACCGTCACCGTACGCACCGGGGTGCACGGCTGCACCAGCACGTTGCAGGTCGAGAACACGGGGCACCGGCTCCCCCCGGACCTGGTGCCGACCCTCACCGAACCCTTCCAGCGCGGAACGGAACGCGTGCGCACCGACGAACACGCCGGCGTCGGCCTCGGCCTGGCCATCGTGCACAGCGTCGTCCGCGCCCACGAGGGGACCCTCGACCTGGTCCCCGGCCCCACCGGCGGTCTGGTCGTCACGGTCCGGCTCCCCGGCACGCCGTAGGACCCCGCCGGTTGTTCCCAGCACCCGCCGCGCCACCCGGCGGGCCCCCGCGTCGTCGCGAACACCACCGGGTAGCCGTACTTCCAACGCAGTCCGGGGATGTGGTCGAAGGTCATGCCGTACACGCCGGCCACCACGGTGGGCACGGCGATGACGGCGGCCTCGACTCGTACCCGGCTCGCGCGTCCGCGTCGGGGTCGCGGTCACCCGGCGCTGGACCGCCGGCGGGTGTAACACCCGCGACCAACCTCACGACTGACCCATCAGCGCCCGGGTTCTTCACCGATCACATCGGTGTGCTTGCCGAAAACCGCGTTCGCACAACGGAATTCGAACCACGTCAGGTCGGGGTGGTCCCGATCCGGACTGTCGTGCGCGGCCAGGTCGACCAGGGCCGCGAGGGCGGTCTCGACGGAACGCCCGAACGCGGAGACGGTCGCCGCCGCCTCCGGTGAGGAGTCCTGGTTGTCGACCAAGTGGGCGAGCCGCTGCTCATCACGCAGCACGGCGTCGATCGCCGCACCGGCGTCGCGCAACGCGGCGGCGCTGTCCACCAGCCGCCGTCCCATCTCGTCCCGGTCCACGCTCACCCGCTCCCTCCACCAAGTCACCAGGAGACGTCGTCTTGAGGAAGAGACTGATACCGCTCTTAGGGCTGACGATGCTGGCCGGCGTCGTCACCGCGCCGCCCGCGTCGGCCATCGACCTCGTCACCTGCACGTGGCTGACGCCGGAATACCCGCACATCTCATCGTACAACCTGAAGAACAACAACGCGATCGACATCAAGGCGAGCACGCAGGGCAGCTGCCGGCCCTCCTCCGACCCGATCTTCGTCACCGCCACGATGACGCTGGAGCGGCAGGGTTTCCTGGGCATCTGGCAGACGGTCGCCGCGGGCGCGCCGATCACCAAGAGCATCCAGGGCACCCCGCAGACCTGGCGGCGCGGTGAGCTGTTCGCGGTCATGCCGTGCGTCCCCGGCGTCTACCGGGGCAGGCTGGAGCGCTCCGCCCAGGTGACCGGAGGGGTCGGCTTCGTGCTCGGCGGCCCGATCTACTCGCCGCCTCGGGAGATCGACTGCCAACCGAAGCGGGTGTCGATGGTCATCGACGACACCGGGTCCATGAGCGGGGTGATCGGCAGCGTCTCCAGCGCGCTCGCCAACTACATCTCCGCCCGTCCCGAGGACGAGTACACCCGGTGGAGCCTGACCACGTTCAAGGACAGCCCCTCCGACGTCGGCACCACCGACGACCGTGCCCAGGCGCTGGGCTGGGTCAACGCGCTGAGCGCCGACGGTGGTGACGACTGCCCGGAGGACGCCCTCGGCGGCATCTCCTCGGGCCTGGCGTCGCTGGGCGACGACCCGGAGATCGACCGGCAGATGATCGTGGCCACCGACGCGTCCGCCCACTCGGGTGACGTGGACGGGATCATCGCCTCCGCGCGCGCCACGGGCGCGAAGGTCAACGTCCTGCTGACCGGTGACTGCGGCGAGGGCGCGGCGGTCGCGGTGGCGGGCCAACCGAGCCGGGGCACGGCCCTGGCGGCCGCGGCGGAGCAGGTGTCCAGCCAGGTGGTGCTCAAGCGCATCGCCGAGGAGACGGGCGGGAAGTACTTCTACCTCCCGTACGGCGGCGAGGCGGACTTCGCCGCGGCGCTCGCGGAGATCTTCGCCGAGATCGCCGACCCGACGCCGCCGGACGGCCCCACGACGATCGCCGCCACGACGGGCGACGGCCAGTCGACCCCGGCGGGCACCCCCTTCCCGACCGCGCTGACCGCGACCGTCACCGGTTCCGACGCGCGGCCCTCGACCGACACCCCGGTCACCTTCACCGTCGAGGGCCCGGCGGCCTTCCCCGGCGGCGCCACGAGCGCCACGGCGAGCACCGGTGCCGACGGACTGGCCACCGCGCCCACCCTGACCGCCGGGACGACGACCGGCGCGGTCACCGTCACCGCCACCGCCGCCGGGGTGCGGACCCCGGCCACCTTCACCGCGACCGTCACCGCCCCCGTCCCGGCGTCCATCGCGGCCACCTCCGGCGGCGGCCAGTCCGCCACCCCGGGCACGGCCTTCGCCGCACCGCTGGTCGCCACCGTCACCTCCACGGCGAACACCCCCTCGGCGGACGCGGAGGTGGCCTTCGCGGTCACCGGCGGCACGGCCACCTTCCCCGGCGGCGCCACCACCGCGACGGTGGGGACCGACGCCGACGGGCGGGCGACCGCGCCCACCCTCACCGCGGGCACCACCACCGGCCCGGTCACCGTCACCGCCACCGCCGGCGGCGTGACGACCCCGGCCACCTTCACCGGGACCGTCACCGCACCCCAGGGCGCGGCCAGGGCCGACGTGTCCGTGAGCATCTCCGCGCCCACCGGCGCCAGGAGCGGCTCGCCGTTCACCGCGACCCTGACCGTCCGCAACAACGGGCCGTCCACCGCGACCTCGATCTACTCGGCCCTGACCCTGCCCAAGGGGATGCGCGTGACCAATGCGGGTGGCGGCCTCGTCACCGACAACGGCCGCGCCGTCGCCTTCCGCCTGTCCTCGCTCGACTCCGGCGGGCAGATCACCCACACCCTCACCGTCACCTCGGACCGCACCCTCACCGGCACGCGGGACATCGCCGCCGCCGGCGCGTCCACCAGGGTGCTCGACTCCGATTACCGCAACAACGCGGCCCTGGCCCGCGTGACCTTGCGCAGGTAAGCCCGTTCAGCCGTGGTGGCCGATCCGGTGTTCCGGACCGGCCACCACGGCTTCGCGCTCGCGGCGTGCGGATCAGCGGACGCGCACCCCGGTCGTCGGGGTGGTCGCCGACGTAGCCGACCTCGCTCAGGGCCCCGGTGGTCCGGGGGTCGGCGCCCGAAGCGGAACCGCTGCCGTCGGGCCGCCCGCCCGGCAGGTGACCCGGCGGGCCCCCGCAATGATTGGGTATTCCCGACAATCGCCCGCGCCGATGCGCGCGACTCCGCCGTGGACGCAAGGTGGGACGAGCGGCGAGCCGATCGCCACCCTGCCCTCTCGCCGCCCGGACGAGGAGTCGAACCCATGCGACGAACGAGAACGCGCACCCTGCTCGCGGCCCTGGCCGTGGCCTCGACATCGGCGGCCCTGCTGCCGCCGCAGGCCGTGGCCGCGCCACCGGAAGGCGTGGTCGTGCAGGCGCGCGAGCACTACGAGGGCCAGTACATCGTCGTCCTGCGCGACGGCACGGCCGCGACCGCCGACGGGGCCGCCATCGAGTCGGCGGCGGCGTCGCTGACCCGGGAGCACGGCGGCACCGTGCGCTCGACCTACAAGGTGTCCCTGCACGGCTTCTCGGTGCGCGGGTTGAGCGAGCGGGGCGCGAAGCGGCTGGCCGCCGACCCCCGGGTGCGCGGCGTCCACGAGGACGGCAAGCGGCGCGGCGCCGCCGTCCAGGACAACCCGACCTGGGGCCTGGACCGGGTCGACCAGGCGAACCTGCCGCTGGACCGCAGGTACGAGTACGACGCCACCGGTGAGGGCGTCACCGTCTACAACATCGACAGCGGCGTCCGCGTCACCCACACCGACTTCGAGGGCCGGGCGAGCCACGGCTACGACTTCCTCGACCAGGACGGCGACGCCTCCGACTGCCACGGCCACGGCACCCACACCGCCGGCACCGCCGTGAGCAGGACCTACGGCGTCGCCAAGAAGGCGAAGGTGGTGTCCCTGCGGGTGTTCGACTGCTCCAACGCCGGGCCCGACTCGGTGACCGTGGACGCGGTCGAGTGGGTGACCGCCAACGGCGTCAAGCCCTCGGTGGTCAACATGAGCCTGGGCCAGTACGAGACCGGCCTCGGTGACGAGCAGGTCCAGGCGTCCGTCCGCGCCGGCTACGTCTACGTCGTGGCCGCGGGCAACAACAACGGCGCCAGTGCCTGCGGCTACAGCCCGGCTCGCGTCCCCGAGGTGCTCACCGTCGCGTCGACCGAGTCCAACGACAGCCGCTCCGGTTTCTCCAACACCGGCACCTGCGTGGACCTGTTCGCCCCCGGCGGCAACATCACCTCGCTGTCGCACGCGAGCAACACCGGCACCGCGGGCATGTCCGGCACGTCGATGGCCACCCCGCACGTGACCGGCGCGGTGGCGCTGTACCTCCAGGGCCACCCCGGCGCGGACCAGGCGGAGGTCAACCGGGCCGTCGTCGACTCGGCCACCCCCGGCAAGGTCGGCAACGCCGGCTCGGGCACGCCCAACCGCCTGCTCAACGCCAAGAGCCTCACCGGCGGCCCCGGCCCCGGCCCCGACCCCGACCCGACCTGCGCCCGGCGGACCAACGACGCCGACGTGCCCGTCCCGGACGCGGGCAGTGCCGTGACCAGCACGATTCCCGTCTCCGGCTGCACCGGCAACGGCTCGTCGACGGCGCGGGTCGAGGTGGCGATCGCCCACCCGTACCGAGGTGACCTGGTGATCGAGCTGGTGGCCCCGGACGGCACCTCCTACCGGCTCAAGGAGGCCGCTCCGGGCGACCACGCCGACGACGTGCGCACCGCGTACCCGGTGGACCTGTCGGCCGAGCCGAGGAACGGCGACTGGAGGCTGCGCATGCGGGACGTCCACCGCTTCGACGTCGGCACGCTGGAGAGCTGGAGCCTGACGACCTGACCCCGGTCGGGTGACACTTCGGGCCGCCCCGCGATCGCGGGGCGGCCCGAGTGCCATTCACCGACGAGGTCGCGCGGGACCCGTCAGGTGACCGTGAGCGTGAAGTCCGCGCTGCCCGACTTCCCGCCGCCGGTGGCCGTCACCCTGATCCGGTAGGTCCCCGCCGGCGTCGCGAACGACGTCATGACGTGGGCGCGGGCCGTCTCGCCGGGGTTCACCGTCGCGGGCAGGAACCGGACCGAGACACCCGGCGGGAGGTCGGCGGCGGCGAGCGCGACGGGGCCCGACGCGCCGGTGACCACCACCGACGGGAACGCCGAGCCACCCCGGAACGTGCTCGCCGACGACGGCGACAGCGCGACGGTCAGACCGCCGGGCTGCTGGGTGCCCCGGACGGTCAGGGTGAGGGTCGCCTCGCGGCTGACCGACCCCGAGGTCCCGATGACCCGGACCGGGTAGGTCCCCGCGGGGGTGCTCGACGAGGTGGTGACGGTCAGCTTCGCGGCGCCGCCGGAGGTGATCGACGCGGGCTGGAACACCGCCTGTGCCCCGGGCGGCAGGTCCGCCGCCGACAGGGAGAGCTCCTCGGGCGCCGCGCCCGCGGTGGTCCTGACGGCCCCGGACGCGCTCTCACCGGCCGCCACGCCCAACGACGACGGGTCGACGGCCACGCCGAACTCCACCGGCTGCGGGTCACCGACCTGCTCCCGGACCCAGTCGCCCATCTCGTTGTCGAGCCGGGCGAAGACGCCGTACCAGCGGAAGTCGGACCGGCTCCACGAGGCCAGGCCGACGATCTTCCCGTCGACCACGAACGGTCCGCCGCTGTCGCCCTGGAGGATGGTGGTGCGGCCGTCGGGGTGGCCGGCGCAGATCATGGTGGCCGCCTTGAAGCCCGCGGCGACGCCCTGGCACCGGCTCGCCCCGTCCACGATCGGGAAGTCCTGCTTGTCCAGCGAGACGTCGGCCGGGACGTCGTCGTGGGTCTTCTTCCCGTAGCCGTAGCTGCGGCCGGTGTCGCCGACCTGCCAGATCCCGGCGTCGGCGGAGGTGGCGTAGCGGGCCCACTTCTCCGGCGGCAGCGGGATGTCCTCGTTCGTCGTGACCACCGCGACGTCGTAGCCCTGGTCCCAGTTGGTGTAGCGGGGGTGCTTGACGTAGGACCTGGTGGTCAGGGTCGTGCCGGTGCCCACCGCGAGGTCGTCGAGGCCGTGCAGGAACGTCTTGGCGCCGGCCAGGTCGTGGCAGTGCGCGGCGGTCAGGACGTGGCGCGGGCCGATGACGGCGCCGGTGCAGGACTGGCCCTTGGGTCGGCTGCCACCCGCGCGCAGGTTGGCGATGACGGCGGGGAACTCGGACACGGTGGCGTCCTGTCCCCGGTAGATCTGGCTGGTGACCCCGTCCCAGGTGGACACGGAGTCGTCCGCGTAGGAGTTGCCGGGGTCGTGGGCGGGCGCGGCGGCGGGCACCGCGGCGGGCGCGGCGGCCGTGGCCACCGCGGTCATCGGCACCACGCCGAGCACCACCCCCAGCGCCACGGTCGTGATCCTCCTGGACCGCGGGGGTGTTCCCCTCCGCGCGGGTCGTCCGCTCGTGACGCGGGTGGTGGGCAGGCGCCCTGGATCTCTCGAACGCATCGGTGTGCTCCGTTCACCACACCCCGCGGGCACCGCCGCGGAGCGGAGCGGCCGCGGACAGGGTGATCGGGCGGCGGCCGCCTGCGGTCACCATCCCGGTGCGCCCGGCCCCTGGCCAGACGTGGCGAATTGGCTGGGGACCCTCAATTTAATCGCGTGATCGGCGTCCACCGCCCGCCCGGCCTCGTCGCAGGACCACGCGGGGGCCGGCCCGGGGGAACCGGGTCCGGGAACGTGGTGCGCTCCTCCGGTTGAGGTCCGGCCTTTGTGACGTGTCACAAATCAGCCGGGGTATTTCTGGCGGGGGCCCTACTGCCTCCCGGCGGGAACGCCGACAGGATGTGGGGGAGATCCCCACCTGCCGGTGGTCCGGCGAATTCGGAGGTAGTGGTGCGGCTACGCGAACGATGGGCGGCGGGCGCCGCGGTACTCCTGTCCTGCCTGCTGGTGGCGCCCACCGGTCAGGCGGCCGAGCCCCTGGAGTACGTCGCCCTGGGCGATTCCGCGGCGGCCGGTCCGCTGGTGCCGGTCCAGGACGTCAACCTGCTGTGCCTGAGGTCCGAGCGGAACTACCCGGCGGTCGCGGCCCGCGCGTTGCGGGCGCGGTTGGTCGACGTCACGTGCTCGGGCGCCACGACCGACGACCTGGCCGGCCGGCGGTTCGGCTTCCTGCCGCCGCAGTTCACGGCGCTCGGGCCGGACACCGACCTGGTGTCGATCACCATCGGCGCCAACGACGTCGGCATGTTCCAGGCGGCGCTGGGCTGCGTCAACCTCCTGCCCGACCCCTACGGGCGCTCCTGCGCCGACCACGGCCCCGACCTGCGCGGAGCGGTCACGGCCTGGGAGGCGGAGTTCGGCACGGCGCTGGCGGAGATCCGCCGCCGCGCGCCGCGGGCGCGGGTGCTGGTCACCGGCTACGCCACCTACATCCGGCCCGGCGGGTGCTTCCCGACCCAGCCGGTGTGGGCGCGCGACGCCGACCACCTCCAGGGGCTGCTGGACGCGATCAACGCGGCGGCGCGGGACCAGGCGCGGCGGCACGGCGCGGCGTTCGTGGACCTGGCCGCGGTCTCGGTCGGCCACGACATCTGCGCCGCACCGGCCGCCCGCTACCTGGAAGGGCTGATCCCGACGCGGCCCGCGGCCCCGCTGCACCCCAACGCCGCCGGGATGGCCGCCTTCGGTGAGGCCGTCGCGGCGGCGGCCCGCCGCTGAGGCCACATCGCCCCCGGGTCAGGTCCGCCTCGCCGCCCGTGCGACGAGCGCGGCCCTGACCAGGGCGGCACCACCGGGCTCGGCCGGGTTCAAGCCGGTCAGCTCCCGGACCCGCCGCAGCCGGTAGTCCACGGTGTTGGGGTGGACGTGCAGCTCGGACGCCGCCTGCCGCCGCCCGCCCGCGCGCAGGAACACCTCCAGCGTGCGCAGCAGCTCGTCGTTCTCCTCCAACGAGGACAGGAGGGTGGCCAGCCGGCCCAGCGCCCGGCTGGGGCGCGACATCTGGTACTCCAGCAGCACGTCGTCCAGCCGGTAGGCGCCGGGGGAGCGGCCGAACCGCAGCGCCACGTCCAGCACCTCGCGGGCCGTCACCGCCGCCTCCGGCACCTCGGCCGGCTCGGCCGCCACCACCCCCGCGGTCACCACCGCCCCCGCCGCCCGACCCAGCTCACCCACCAGCTCGTCCACCTCGGCCCACGTCCGCTCGGGCAGCACCCCCGGCCCGACCCTGCGGGGCAGCAGCGCCGTCCCGCCCTCGGGTGTCAGCGCGGACAGCACCGGCCCGCGCCGGTCCAGCCGCGCCCGGAGCCTCCGCAGCTTGCGCCGCCCCGCCACCACCGCGTCCACGCCCTCGACCGCCTCGTCCCGGTGCGGCCCCACCCCCAGCGCCAGCACCAGGTAGCACGGCGGCAGGGGCGTTCCGGACTGCGCCACCGCGGCGTCGACCCCCTCGCCGGAGAGCAGCGCGGACAGCACGGTGTGCTGGGCGGACCGCTCGTCCTCGGCGATCGCCTGCCGCTCGTCCACGTACCCGGCGGCCACCGCCGGGGTGACCAGCCCCAGGTAGCGCAGGGCCAGGGAGTTGACCGCCATGACCGCCCCGATGTCCCCGGGGCGGACGTCGGGGGCCAACGAGTCCCAGACCACCTGCACGCCGACGTGGTAGGCGGTCAGCACGACCTCGGCGGGTACCCCTTCCTCGGCCCTGCGGGCCGCGGACTCGCGCAGGAACGCCAACTCCGCCCGGCCGGGCGCGGTGCCGCTGCGCAGGAAGGTGGTGAACGACCGCAGCGCCCGCTCGACCACGCGGGCGATGTCGCCGGTCAACTCCTCGCGCGGGAGCCGGTCGTAGTCCGGTATGCGGGTGACGAGCTCGACCAACACCCGTTCGACGAGTGACGGCAGTTCGGATGTCAGCCGTTCGTGTACCGGGTGACCGCCCAGTACCGGTGGTCGGGTCACCTCGGTGGCCGGCTCCCGCGCTCCCGTCGTCGACTCCACGCACCCATGATCCGCGACCGGTGGCGGGTTCGCGTGGCGTCAACGGGTGAGGCGAGCCGTGTCCCGACCGGCCGGCACCCCGGCAACGCCTTCCGGGCGTGTCGGGATCTGCGACATGCATGCGCATGGCCTAATGTGTTGCTGCGTTCGGTCAACAGCGTTGAGGCAACCGGGTGCACGCGGCGGCCCGGTGACAGCGAAAGGCGGATCGCCCATGACCACCGCGCACCTGGAGCACACCGGCCACGACCACGGCCACGGCGAGGGCTGCGGCCACGTGGCCTTCCCGCACGAGGACCACGTCGACTACGTGCACGACGGCCACCTGCACCGCGCGCACGACGGGCACTTCGACGAGTGCGAGCCCGCCGGCCACGGCGCCCACGACCAGCACGACCACGGGCACGGCGAGGGCTGCGGCCACGTCGCGGTCCCGCACGGCGACCACGTCGACTACCTGCACGACGGCCACCGCCACGCCGTGCACGGCGAGCACTACGACGAGCACTGACCCGCGCGCCGTCCGGCTCCGCGGAGCCGGACGGCGGACCACCGGGGGTCACGGGCGCAGCAGGGTCTTGACGGCGCGGCGTTCGTCCATCGCCCGGTAGCCCTCGGCGGCCTGGTCGAGGGTGAGGGTGAGGTCGAAGACCTTGCCGGGGTCGATGCGCCGCTCCAGGACGAGGTCGATCAGCTCCGGCAGGAAGCGGCGCACGGGGGCGGGGCCGCCGTGCAGGTGGACGTGGGAGAAGAACAGCTCCATGCCGGGCAGCGCGACGTCGTGGGTGACGCCGACGTAGCCGACGTGCCCGCCGGGGCGGGTGGAGCGGATGGCCTGCATCATCGACTCCTGGGTGCCCACGGCCTCGATGACCGAGTGCGCGCCCAGGCCGTCGGTCAGGTCCCTGACCCGCGCCACGCCCTCGTCGCCGCGCTCGGTGACGACGTCGGTGGCGCCGAAGTCCAGGGCGAGCTCCTGCCGCGACTCGTGGCGGCTCATCGCGATGACGCGCTCCGCGCCGAGTTCCCGGGCCGCGAGCACGCCCAGCAGCCCGACCGCGCCGTCACCGACCACCGCGACGGTCTTGCCGGGGCCGACCTCGGCGGCCACGGCGGCGAACCAGCCGGTGCCCAGCACGTCGGAGGCGGCCAGCAGGGACGGGACCAGGTCGTCGGAGGGCATCTCCGGGGTGGCCACCAGGGTGCCGTCCGCCAGCGGCACGCGCAGCAGCTCCGCCTGCGCGCCGATACCGCCCATCGGCACCCGGTGCACGCAGGAGGACTGGTAGCCGGCGCGGCAGACCTCGCAGGTGTTGTCGGAGGCGAAGAACGAGCCGACCACGAACTGGCCGGGCCTGACGTCGCGCACCTCGTCGCCGACCTCCTCCACGACGCCGACGTACTCGTGGCCCATCGGGCTCGGCCCGTCGACCCGCTCGATCCCGCGGTAGGGCCACAGGTCGGAACCGCAGACGCAGGTGGCGGACAGCCGGATGACCGCGTCGGTCGGGTCGACGATCCTCGGGTCCTCGCGCTGTTCGACCCGGACGTCGCCGGGGGCGTGCAGGACAGCACCGAGCATGTGGTTCTCCTCGACTCTTTCCGTTCGGGTGCCCGCCTGGTGCGGCCGGAACCGGGGTCGGGGCGTCCCACGTCGGGAATTGCCCCGATGGGGTGAGCGGCGACGAACGGCCGATCACCCCGGTGCCCAGCACACCACCGGCGTCCGCGACGAGGGAGTTCCTGCTGAGAGGTGTACCGGCAGGGCACCCCTGCCGCGGGCGGGAGCACCTAGCCTGGGGAGGTGGACCAGCGCAGCCAGATCCGCGAGTTCCTGACCTCCCGCCGGGCCCGGATCACCCCGCAGCAGGCCGGGCTGCCCTCCCACGGCACCCGCCGGGTCCCCGGGCTGCGCCGCTCCGAGGTCGCCCAGCTCGCCGGGATGAGCGTGGAGTACTACTCCCGCCTGGAACGCGGCGACCTGTCCGGCGTGTCCGACCAGGTCCTGGACTCCCTGGCCCGCGCCCTGCGGCTGGGCGACGACGACCGCACCCACCTGGAGGACCTCGCCCGCGCCGCCGGCCCCGCGCCGCGCCGCCGACGCCGCCCCGCCCCCACGGCGGTCCGTCCCTCGGTGCGGCGGCTGCTGGACTCCATCGTGGACGCCCCCGCCCTGGTCATGAACGCCCGCGGTGACGTCCTGGCCACCAACGCGCTGGGCCGCGCCCTCTACGCACCGATGATCGAGGCCGCCCGCGGCGAGGTCCCCAACCACGCCCGGTTCATCTTCCTCGACCCCCGCTCCCGCCACTTCTGGGGCGACTGGGAGCGCGCCGCGGACGAGACCGTCGCCCTCCTCCAGGCCCAGGCCGGCCGGGACCCCTTCGACAAGAACCTGACCGACCTCATCGGCGAGGTGTCCACCCGCAGCGAGGACTTCCGCACCCGCTGGGCCCGCCACGACGTCCGTCAGCACCACCAGGGCGCCAAACCCTTCCTGCACCCCCTGATCGGCACCCTGGACCTCACCTACGAGTCCCTGGACCTGTCGGCCGACGGCCTCACCCTCATCGCCTACGGCACCGAACCCGGCAGCGACGCCGAGGACAAGCTCCGCCTCCTGGCCGGCTGGACCGCCACCAACGCTCCCGCCGGCGACACGTCCGAACGGCGATGACCCGACCCCGGCCGGTGGTCGGGCAGCGGGCGCCGGATCACGGGTCGGGACGCCGGTGCGGTCGTTCCGCCGCGGCGGCGAAGGTGGGTGCGGCACGGCGGCTCCTCACCCCCCCCGGCGAAGGCCCCGTCGGTCGGATCGGCCGATGCTGCCCAGCGGTACCCGCTCCTGTTCCGCAGCTCGACCAGGGTGCCGGCCCTCCGGGCTGACGGGCCGGGACCCGTTCCCGGGGATCACGCCCGGCGCTGAACCGCACGCCACCGCGCCGCCAGGACCAGGGCCGCCACGACGCCGACGCCCCCGGCCGCACCGGTGACGAGGTGCGGTGCGGTGCGTTCGGCGGCCAGGCCGCCGAGGGTGATGCCGATGCCCTGGGCGGTCTGCATGGCGGTGATGGCGAAGCCGACGGCCTGGCCCCGGTGGGCGTCGGGTGTGCGCAGCACGAAGGTGGGCTGCGCCACGACGTGGTAGCCGGAGGCGGCACCGGACAGCGCGAACAGGCCCACGACCACGGGGAGCGGGGGATCGGCCAGGCAACCCAGCAGGGGCACGCCGGTGCCGACGGCCAGCAGCGGCATCAGCCGGAGCTGGACGGACTCGGGCAGGGCGGCGACGGCGAGCGAGGCCGCGGCGCAGCCGGCGGAGTAGGCGGCGAACAGGACGCCGACGACGGCCGGGCCGCCGCCGAGGTGGGCCGCGTAGGGGGCGGCGAGGGCTTCGCCGACGATGTAGGTGCCGGAGAGGGCGGCGTAGCCGACGAGGACCAGCAGGCGCCGGTCGTGCCACACCACGCCCGCTCCGGCCCGCACCCGCTCCCACCACCCGAGGGCGTGCGGGCCGGTGACGGCGACCGGCGGCACGAACGCCGCGACCAGCAGCGCGGAGACGCCGAAGGTGGCGGCGTCGAGCAGCAGCGCGCCGCCGGGGCCGAGGGCGGCGACCAGGACGCCGCCGACGGCGAAGCCCAGGACCTGGCCGAGCTGGGTGACGGTGGACAGGGCGGCGATGCCGGTGCGCATCACGGCCGAGTCGGGGATCAGCGCGGGCAGCAGCGCCGAGCGCGCGGGCACGGCCGGAGCACCCGCGAGTTGCACCACGACCAGCAGCGCGCACACCGCCTGCCAGGGCAGGCCGGGCCAGGCCATGGCCGCGACGACGGCGGCGCGGACGAGGTCGGCGGTGATCATCACGGTGCGCCGCGGGTAGCGGTCGGCCAGCCCGGCGAGCAGCGGGCCGCCGACCAGCGCGGGCAGGAACGTCAGCGCGTAGGCCAGGGCGGAGAGGGCGGCCGAGCCGGTGCGGTCGTAGACGAGCACGACCAGCGCGACGCGGGCGAGCTGGTCGCCGACCACCGAGACCACGTGGGCGGTGAACAGCGCCCGGAACGCGCGCAGGGCGAAGACCTCCCGGTACCCGGCCGTGCCGTGCCGTTCCCCGGTCACGTGGCGCGCGTCCTTCAGGCCGTGCCGGCGCCGGCGACGCGGACCTGGTCGCGGCCGTGGTCCTTGGCCTCGTAGAGGGCGGCGTCGACGGCCAGCAGCAGGTCGGTCACCGTCGTGGCGGTGGTGGGGAACGCCCCGGCGCCCACCGAGAGGCTCAACCCGGTGATGACGACGTCCTGGCCGGTGTGGTCGCGGGCGGTCACGTGGAGCACGGAGACGGCGGCCCGGATGCGTTCGGCGGTCCTCGTCGCGCCCGTGGCGTCCACGCCGGGCAGCAGCACCGCGAACTCCTCACCGCCCCAGCGGCCGACCAGGTCGGTGCCCCGCACCTCGCGGCGGACGGCCTCGGCCACCGCGCGCAGCACCTCGTCCCCGGCCAGGTGCCCGAAGCGGTCGTTGATGCGCTTGAAGCGGTCGAGGTCCAGCATCAGCACGCCGACCGGGTCGCCCAGCCGGCGGGCGCGTTCGAGCTCGGCGGCGGCCTGGTCGTGCCACCACTGCGCGGAGACCAGCCCGGTCTTGCCGTCCGTGCGGGCCGCCGCCCGGAACTGCGGCAGCAGCAGGCCCAGGTGCAGCGCGAGGACGGTGACCAGCAGCAGCGGCGCGGTCCAGGGCTGGTGCACCATGACCACCGTCACGGCGTAGCCCAACCCGACGGCCGCGGCGATGAGCAGCTGGTCCGAGGCCGGGCCGAGCGCCCGGTGCGCGGGCTCGTCGGGGTTGGTGGCGATGATCGCGCCGACCACCAGCGCGTAGTTCACCAGCCGGTAGATCAGCCCCGCCAGCACCAGGGCGACCACACCGCGCGGCCCGTCCAGCGCCGTGACCAGCGGTTGACCGGGGTCGACGCCGGGGTAGAACGCGGCCAGCGCCAGGGTCGCGCCCGCGGTGGCCAGCAGCACGGTGCACGCGGAGAACACCTTGCGGTGGGGCACCGCCCGGCGCCGGAAGACCCGCAGCCACTCGTGGGCGAACGACGCGCCGATCAGCACCGCCTGCAACGGCACGGGCAGCAGCAGCACCCCGGCGAAGAACCACACCGATTGCAGGTGGGTGTACGGGGTGCCCTCCGCGGCGAGCTCCCGGACCCGCTCGATGCCCTGGGCCGCCTCCAGGTGGATGACCGAGGCCACCACCAGCACGCCCAACCACGTCCACGACCGCGTCGAGACCGGGGTAGTCACAGCGGTGGCGAGCAGGACGGCGTACGCGATCACCTGAACGGCGACCACGTACGCGAGCACGCCGCCGGGCAGCGACCATAGAGCCCAACGGCGTGGGTCCAGCCGACTCACGCTCTACCCCCGATCCCTCCACAGGACAGTCGACTGTAACTGACCGGTAACGCAGTGTCAGGGGCTGGTCGGGGGACACGACCAGGGAACATCCGTCACCCACCAGGGAGATCACCGTGATCGACAACCTCAAGTCCCCCCGCACCGGCCGCCCCAGCGAGTGGACCCGAAGGACCGGTCGCCCCAGCGAGTGGCGGGGCTGAGACCGGACCGGGACGCCTCGCCGCCCCCGCACCGGGTGGCGAGGCGTCCTCCGCCGGTGGGGGTCCGGACGTGCGGCGCCGGCCACCGGGGGACCACCGGACGACGCCCGGCTGTTCGACGGGGGTCCGGCGACGCGACCGGCGGACCGGCCGCCGGGCACGGCGCGGTGCCCGTTGCCGAACTGCGCGACGGGCACCGCCGTACGGCGTCGGTTCAGTGCAGGTGACGCATGACGTCCTCCTCCCTCCGCCGAACCGCGGGCTCGCGTGTCAGCCCCAGGCCAGGTCGAGCCGGTCGAGGCCGCGCAGTGTGGCGTTGCGGCGGAACACGGGTTCGCCGACCGGCCGGGGCCGCCGGTGGTGGCGGGCCAGGGCGCCGAGCGCCAGGCGGGTCACCAGCAGGGCGAGGGGAGCGCCCAGGCAGGCGTGCGGGCCGCGCCCGAAGGCCAGGTGCGGGTTCGGGTGGCGGTCCAGGCGCAGGGCGTCCGGGTCGGTGAAGGCGCGCGGGTCCCGGTCGGCCGCCGCGATCAGGACGGTGACGACCTCGCCGCGCCGGACCGGGTGCCCGTTGACCTCGGTGTCCTCGACGCACCCGCGGGCTTCGGCCTGGACCGGTCCGGCGCACCGCACGAGTTCGTGCAGCGCGGTGTCGGTCACGCCACCGGCCAGGGCGTCCAGCGAACCGGGGGAGTCCAGGCAGGCCAGCAGGGCGTTGCCGAGCAGCCTGGCGGTCGACTCGTAACCCGAGTGCAGGACCACGCGCAGCGAGTTGCGCAGGACCGTGTCGGTCACCCGGTCGGGGACGCGGTGAGCGGCCAGGTAGGCGACCACGCCGCGGTCGCGCGCGGGCCCGTCGAGCCACCGGCCGGCCAGGTCGGCGAGGGCGGCGCGCGCGGCACGTCCCGGCTCGACCGTCTCCGGGCGCAGCGCGTGGTCCATGGAGTCCACGATGTCCGCCGAGATCGCGGGGAACCGGTGGCCGTCGGGCGGGTCGACGCCCAGGACCTCGGTGATGGTGTCCAGGGCCAGTGGTGCGGCGAACCCGGTCACGAAGTCGAACGACGGGCGGTCGGCCAGCTCCTCGACCCGGCGCTCGACGTTGTCGGCGACAGCGCGGCGCAGGCCGTCCCGGTCCAGCGCGCGGAACGCGTGGACCAGCAGCGCCCGCACGGCGGTGTGCTCGGGCGGGTCGAGGGCCTGGACGGAGAGCGAGGCGACGGGGGTGTCCTCCCCGAGCCGGCGCCAGTCCGAGCAGAACCGGTCCACGTCGGTGAGCACGGTCGAGCAGTCCGCCAGCGAGGCCGCCACCCAGGAGTCGAGCACGTCGCTCCACCACAGGCCCTCGCGGCGGTGGAACGGCTCCCACGCCAGGGCCGGGTGCCGCAACGCCTCCGGGGTGAGCAGGCGCGTGATCGGATCGCGGACCGGTGCCTCGATCACCGAAACCTCCCGCTGCTCGACGGGCGAACACCTCCCAACACAGCACAGCCGCACGAGCGGGACAACCGATCCGCGACCGCGTTCACCTGTCGGCACAACGACTGTCCACTTGTGAGTGGCGCACACCGGAGAGGCGTTACCGCGCGCCACACGACCTACCCGGACACCCGCCCCAAAAATGTGCGCAGGTGACCCGCGACGACGTCCAGGTGGCTCTCCAGCAGGAAGTGGCCGCCGTCGACCAGGTGGACCTCCGCGTCCTCGGCGTCGCGGGCGAAGGCCCGCGCGCCCTCCGGGCCGAAGATCTCGTCGTTGCGGCCCCACACGGCGAGCACCGGGACGTCGCCGGTGCGCAGGAACTCGTGCAGCCGCGGGTAGAGCGGGCGGTTGTTCCGGTAGTCGCGGAACAGCGCGAGCTGGACCTCGTCGTTGCCCTCGCGCGAGACGAGGGCGAAGTCGTGCTCCCAGGTGTCCGGGCTGACCAGGCTCGGGTCGGGCACGCCGTGCAGGTACTGCCAACGGATGGCGTCGAGGCCCAGCGCGGCCCGCACGGCGGGTTCGGTGTCGGGACCGGGGTTCGCCCCGTACGCCCAGACGTCGGTCCAGAACGACTCGACGAAGCCGTCCTCGTAGCCGTTGCCGTTCTGGGTGACGACGGCGGAGATCCGTTCGGGGTGGTCCAGGGCGAGGCGCCACCCGACGGGGGCGCCGTAGTCCTGGACGTAGAGGGCGTAGCGGTCCAGGCCCAGGTGGTCGAGCAACCCGGAGACGAGGCGGGCGAGGGCGTCGAAGGTGTAGGCGAACTCCCCGGCGGGGGGAGCGTCGGAGTGGCCGAAGCCGAGGTGGTCGGGCGCGATGACGTGGTGATCGCCGGCCAGCAGCGGGATGAGGTGGCGGAACATGAACGAGCTGGTCGGGTAGCCGTGCAGCAGGACGATCGCGGGGGCGTCGGCGGGGCCGGCTTCGCGGTAGAAGATCTCGTGGCCGTCGATGGTCGCGGTCCGGTGGTGCACCGAGTTCATTTCTAACCCCTTCGAACACTTGGTCCGGTTAGTCCGTCGCCATGCAAGCACGGGGTGGGCTAACCTGTCAAAGGAGGCGAACCGGTTAGAGGAGGGTCCGATGGACCTGCTGCTGGACCTGCTCAACAGCAGGCCGCTGGTCGACGGCGAGGAGCGGGACGCGCTCGGTGACCCGGCCGGGGGCGGGCGCTGGGCGCGGGAGCGCGGTGGCGACGGCAGCCCCGGGGAACTGGCGCTGCTGCGCCGGGCGCGCGACGTCCTGGGGGACGTGGTGCGCGGGGAGAGCCCGCCCGCGGCGCTGGGTCCCCTGCTCGAAGGGGTCCGCCGGGTGCCGGGGTTCACCTCGGGCGGTCTCCGGTGGACGCTCGAAACCCCGCCGCGCGCCCGGCTGGCCGTCGAGGCGGTCCTTGCCTGGGCCGCCGCCGAGGAGCGGTTCCCCGGCCGGTTGCGCGCCTGCGCCAACGACGAGTGCCGGCTGTTCCTGCTCGACCGCAGCCGCGCCAACCGCGCCCGCTGGTGCTCGATGGCGGTCTGCGGCAACCGCGAAAAAGCACGCCGCCACTACGAACGCACCCGCTGACCCGTGGAGCACCGTCGCGGGCGGGGTGGGCTCACCGGGGTCGGTCGTCCTCGGCCAGGTGAATCCCCAGGTCGGTGCGTCCCGGTGCCAGGTCCTCCCGCAGCGCGCGCGTGCCCCGGTAGTCGCCGTCGCGCAGGCGCCGGAACCGCCGGGCGGGTTCGGTCGCGAGGCCGTCGAGCCTGGTGACCAGGCGCTCGACCTGCTGTTCGACGGCCTCGCGGCCGAGCCCGTCGGCGTCGTGGACCACGTGCAAATCCAGCACCTCGATCCCGACGTACCACAGGACGCCGTGGGTGAGCGGGAACAGCAGGGAGTCGAGGTCGCCGCTGATCCCGCGCCGCCCGATGGAGCGCTCGTCCTCGCCGGCGGTGACCACGACCAGCGCCCTGCGCCCGACCAGCCCGCCATCGCCGTACCGGCGGGGCACGCCCAGTTCGGGGTCGAGGTCGCCGTAGGCGAAACCGTTGGTCAGCACCCGGTCGAACCACCCCTTGAGGATCGCCGGCGGCCCGTACCACCACAGCGGGAACTGGAGGACGAGCAGCTCCGCCGCCGCGAGCCTGGCCTGCTCCTCCCGGACCTCGGCGGGCAGCTGCCCGCGGGCGTGGGCTTCCCCGGCCAGCTCGGCGATGTTCCCCGGGCGCCCCGGCGGTTCCCCGAGGTCGCGCTCCGACAACACGGGGTCGAAGCCCTGGCCGTAGAGGTCCGAGACCGTCACCTCGCAGCGCTGGGACAGCGCCTTGGTCCCGGCCTGGAGCAGGCGGCCGTTCAGCGATTCGCGGCGCGGGTGCGCGTACACCCACAGCGCGGTGCCGGGCTTCGGCGGATGAGCGATGGTCATGCGGTCACCTCTCCGGGTTGGTGGTCGGTGCGGCCACACCTGGAGTCAAGCAACGAACGACGAGACGAGGAATGGTCGAAGCCCTCATATCGATACTCGCGCGTCCGGGAACGGGGCGGGTCGTGCTGCCGGGTCGCGTCCGGGTCGAAAACTTTTCGGCCCGGTGAGCGTGCCGGTGAGGGGTCGTACGTGCGGCCGTAGCCCCACCACCGGCGAAAATGGATCATTGACATCGGTGGAACATGTTGCCACGATCCCGAAAAGGATTTCGAACGCCTTCCGCCTGAAGGGCGGTGCCGCTTGGCCAGCCGGGTGCTCCGCAGTCCACCGCCGCGTCAGGCCCGACCCGGCACCGCGGTCGCGGCCGGTGCCGTGACCGCAGCCGCAGCCGTAGTCCCGGTCGCAGTCGGCGTCGCAGCCGCAGCCGCAGCCGCCGGCTGAGCAGCGCGGTCGGCCGCAGGGCAAGGACCACCCGCTCCGCGAGAAGGGACGCTTCCGATGGCCGAGCCCGCCGGGGTTCCGCTCAGCCGACGCCTGTTCCTCCACGCCTCCGTGCTCGGCACCGCCACCGCCACGGGCGTCGTCGACGGCCAGGCGGTGACGGGGGAGCACACGGCGGCCTACGGCCGGGACCCCGTCGGGTGAGAGCGCTTTCGGGAGCACCGAGGACAGTCCACACACCGGGAGAACAACCCATGACCAGAACGCGAACGCGCGGCCGACACCGGCGTCTCGTCGCCGTCGCGGCGGCCGTCGTCACCACGGCCGCGCTCACCGCCTGCGGCGGTTCGGGCGGCGGCTCCTCCACCGACGTCGCGGCGGGCGGCGCCGAGGGGGTCGACGACGGCACCACGCTGACCCTGTGGACCCGGGCCCCGCTGGAGCTCCAGGCCAACATGCTGGTCGAGGCGTACAACAGGACGCACGAGAACGAGGTCGAGCTGACCATCACCCCCAACGACGACTACGTCTCCCGGGTCGGCGCCGCCGCGGGCAGCGGGGACCTCCCCGACCTGTTCGCGGCCGACATCGTCTACGTCCCGAACTGGACGGAGGCCGGGCTGTTCACCGACATCGGCGAGCAGGTCGAGCGGCTGCCGCACGCCGACGAGATCAACCGGGGGCACCTCGACGCGGGCACCCGCGCGGACCGGCGGCACGTCCTGCCGTTCGTGCTCGACCTGTCGGTGATGTTCTGGAACAAGGCGCTCTACCGGGAGGCCGGGCTCGACCCGGAGAAGGGACCCTCGACGCTCGCGGAGTTCGCCGAGCACGCCAAGGCCGTGCAGGGGCTGGACCGGGAGGGCGTCTACGGCACCTCCTTCGGCGGCAACTGCGGCGGCTGCAACGTCTTCACCTGGTTCCCCACGATGTGGGCCTCCGGTGACGACCCGCTGCCCGCCGGCGGCGCCGAGAGCGGCCTGGACAGCCCCTCGGCCAAGCAGCTCTACGGCACCTGGCGCGACCTGTGGACCTCGGGCGCGGTCGACCCGGCCAGCCGGGACGAGACGGGCGCCAGCTGGGTGGCGGCGTTCCAGCGGGGCAAGATCGGCGTCATGCCGTACCCGGCGACCCTGCTGGCCACGGCGGACAAGACGGTCGACGTGGGCGTGGCCCCCATCCCCGGCGTCGACGGCGGCGGCTCGACCTTCGTCGGCGGTGACGGGATCGGCATCTCGAAGGACTCGAGGAAGGCCGCGCAGGCGTGGAACTTCCTGGCCTGGCTGATGTCGGAGGAGGCGCAGGTCGGCGTCCTGGCGGCCAACAACAGCTCGGTCGCCCGCGCCGACCTCGCGGACAACGAGCACGTCCGCGACGACCCCCGCCTGCGGGTGATCAACGAGGTCGCCGCGGCCCCGGACAGCCGGACGCCGGTGGCGGTGAACTTCCAGCAGGCGTTCAACGCCGCCGGGAGCCCCTGGGTGACGTTGCTGCGCAACCAGGTGTTCGGGGGCGGGGACAGCCTGGCGGCGGACAACGCCGCGGTCTCGGAGGCCCTGAGCCCGTAGGCCGCGCCCGTGGCGCCCGACCCGGCGGGCGCCCCTCCCGCCGTCCCCCAGAGGCCGTCTCCAGAGTCGAGGACGCCATGCCCACCTCCCTCAAGCGCGCCCCCGCCCGTCCACCGGGGCAGGCCGTTCCCGCGCCGCCGCGCCGCCGTTCCGCCAGGTCCCGCCGGAGCCTGACCGGCTGGGCCTACGCCGCGCCGACCGCGCTGTTCGTCACCCTGTTCTTCGTCGTGCCCGTCCTGCTCGTCGGCCGGATGTCGATCTCGGACTGGGGCCTGTTCGCGGGCAACCGGGGGGTCGACTTCCCGGACAACTTCACCGACGCCGTCGACCTGCGGCTGTTCTGGCCCGCGGTCCGGTTCACCGTGAAGTACACGGTGATCACGACCGCCATCCTGATCGTCCTGTCCCTGGTCCTGGCGCTGCTGGTGCAGGAGTCCACCCGGTGGACGGGGTTCCTGCGCACGGCCGTGCTGGTGCCCGGCGCGCTGGGCCTGGCCTCGGCGTCGCTGCTGTTCTACGCGCTCTACTCGCCGCAGAGCGGCCCGTTCGGCGAGGTGCTGCGCGACGTCGGGCTGGCCGACGGCCCGGTGTCGTTCCTGGGCACCCCCGACGCCGCGCTGTGGTCGACGGTCGGCCTGATCGTCTGGCGCTTCGCGGGTTTCTACACGCTCCTGCTGCTCGTGGCGCTCCAGGGCATCTCCGCCGACGTCTACGAGGCCGCCGAGCTGGACGGCTGCAACCGGTGGCAGCGGTTCACCAGGATCACGCTGCCGCTGCTGCGGTCCTCGCTGGCGATGTGCTCGATCCTCTGCGTCACCGGGTCGCTGCTGGCGTTCGACCAGTTCTACATCCTCACCAAGGGCGGACCGGACAACGGCACGATGACCATCGTCCAGCTCATCTACAACGCCGCGTTCCAGGGCGGCAACGACCTCGGCCTGGCCGCCGCCCTGTCGATCATCGTGCTGGTGGCGCTGCTGGTCCTCAACCTCGGGCAGTTCCGCTGGCTGCGCGGGAAGGACGCCTGATGGGCACCACGCCCGACACCCGGCCCGCGCGCGACGGCCGGGGCACCTCGCTGCCGGGTTTCGTCGTGCGCACGCCCTACTACGTCCTGACCGGCGGCCTGGCGCTGCTGTTCCTGTTCCCGATGGTGTGGGCGGCGGTCGCGTCGGTCTCCCCGCAGGCGGGCACGGCGCAGGCCGAGGGCTGGGGCTTCGCCAACTACGGCACGCTCGTGGACCACCAGGCGGGGATCTGGCGGTACCTGCTCAACAGCGCGGTCGTCTCCGGGCTCACGGTGGTCTTCACGCTCACGATCGCGCTGCTGGGCGGCTTCGCGTTCGCCCGGTTCGACTTCCCCGGCAAGGACCTGCTGTTCCTGGTGACGCTGGCGATCCTCATGGTCCCCTACGCGACCCTGCTCATCCCGCTCTACGTGCTGCTCAACGAGCTGGGCCTGCAGAACTCGCTGGTCGGCCTGGCGCTGGTGCTGACGATGTTCCAGCTGCCGTTCGCCACGTTCATGATGCGCGTCTCGTTCGAGGCGCTGCCCAAGGAGCTGGAGGAGGCCGCGTTCGTCGACGGCTGCGGCACCTTCGCGGCCCTGCGCCGCGTGCTGCTGCCCGCCGTCCGACCGGGACTGGTGACGGTCGGGCTGTTCGCCTTCCTGGCGGCGTGGAACGACTTCATCACCCCGCTGGTGCTGATCAGCGACTCGGACAAGGTGCCGCTGCCGCTGGCGGTCGCCAACCTCCGCCAGCAGGTCATGGGGGTCATCGACTACGGCGCCACCGAGGCGGGCGTGGTCGTGCTGGCCGTGCCCTGCGTCTTCCTCTTCCTCGTCCTCCAGCGGCAGTACGTCCGCGGGTTCATGTCCGGCGCGCTCAAAGGCTGAATGATGACTCCTGAAACCGCCGGCCTCGACGAGGCGCACACGCCCGGCACCCCGGCGCACGGGGCTTCGGCGCCCGGCGCCCCGGCGCACGAGGTCCAGGCGCACGACACCCCGACCGGGGGTCGCCCGGTGGTACCGAGCCGCGCGCGGCTGCGGCCGCTCGGCACCCGGGACGTGCGGCTCACCGGCGGGCACTGGGGGGAGTTCCAGGAGCGCAACCGGCGGGCGGTCCTGCCGCACGTCGAGCACTGGGTGGAGCGGACCGGGTGGCTGGGCAACTTCGACGCCGCCCGCACGGGCCGGCTGCCCGCGGACCGGCGCGGCCGGGAGTTCTCCGACAGCGAGGTCTACAAGCTCCTGGAGGCGATGGCCTGGGAGCTGGACCGGGAGCCCGACCAGGGGCTGGAGGACCGGTTCCACGCGATCGTGGTCCGGGTCGCCGCCGCCCAGGAACCCGACGGCTACCTCAACACGAGGTTCGGCAGGCCCGGCCAGGCGCCGCGGTGGTCGGACCCGGAGACGGGCCACGAGCTGTACTGCGTCGGGCACCTGGTCCAGGCCGCGGTCGCGCGGGCCCGCACCGGCCACCCCGACGACCTGCTGGTGCGGGTCGCGCGCCGGGCCGCCGACCTGGTGTGCGCGGTGTTCGGGCCGGACGGGCGGGCCACCGTCGACGGGCACCCGGAGATCGAGCCCGCGCTGGTGGAGCTGTACCGGGTCACCGGCGAGCGGCGGTACCTGGAGCAGGCCCGGCTCTTCGTCGAGCGTCGCGGCCACCACGTGCTCGACGAGGTCGAGTTCGGCCGCGAGTACTTCCAGGACGACGTCCCGGCCCGCGAGGCGCGCGTGTTCCGCGGGCACGCCGTGCGGGCGGTCTACCTGGCCGCGGGTCAGGTGGACCTGGCCGCCGAGACCGGTGACGAGGCGCTGCTCGCCGCGGTCGCCCGGCAGTGGCGGCAGACGGTGGCCGCGCGCACGTACCTCACCGGCGGCATGGGGGCGCGGCACCAGGACGAGGCGTTCGCCGAGGACTTCGCGCTGCCGCCGGACCGCGCCTACTCCGAGACGTGCGCGGGCGTCGGCTCGGTGATGCTCGCGTGGCGGCTGCTGCTGGCCGAGGGCGACCCGGCCTACGCCGACCTCATCGAGCGGACGCTGTTCAACGTGGTCTCGACCTCGCCGTCCGCCGACGGGCGGGCGTTCTTCTACGCCAACACCCTGCACCGCCGCGAGCTGGGCGCGGTCCCCGCCGCGGACGAGCCCAGCCCGCGGGCCTCGTCCTCGCTGCGGGCCCCGTGGTTCGAGGTGTCCTGCTGCCCGACCAACCTCGCCCGCACCCTGGCCTCGCTGGCCGCTTACGTGGCCACGTCGGACGACGAGGGCGTCCAGCTGCACCAGTACGCCGCGGGCACCGTCGAGGGTGGACTGCCCGGCGGCCGGGGCGTCCGCCTGGTCGTGACCACGCGGTACCCCGTGGACGGCGAGGTCCGGGTGCGCGTCGACGGCGACGACGAGCGCCCCTGGACCCTGTCGCTGCGGGTGCCCGGCTGGGCGCGCGACGGCGCGACGCTGACCGTCGGCGGGACGACCAGGCCGGTCGGTCCCGGCGTGGTCGCCGAGCGGCGGTCGTGGCGGCGCGGCGACGAGGTGGTGCTGCGCCTGCCGATGGCGCCCCGGTTCACCCACCCGGACCCGAGGATCGACGCGGTGCGCGGGTGCGTGGCGGTGGAGCGGGGGCCGCTGGTGCTCGCGGTGGAGTCGGTGGACGTGCCCGGCCTCGACGCCGTCGACCACCTGCGCGTCGACCCGGCGGTGCCGCCGAGGGAGGTCGGCGGGCGGGTCGTCGTGCGCTGCGCGCGGGTGGCCCTCCCGGAGCCCGGCTGGCCGTACCGGCACGACCCGGCGCCGGTCGGGGCACCCGGGTTCGAGGACGTGCCGCTGGTGCCCTACCACGCGTGGGCGAACCGGGGGCCGTCGACCATGCGCGTCTGGTTGCCCGCGGTCTGAGCGGTCGCGGGGGAGCCGGTGTCGAGCGTCGTCCCGGACGGCGGCGGCGCCCCCGCGGTCGGGCTGGTCGGCCGTCGGTGGGCCGGAGGCGCGTGGACCGGTGCCCCGCCACCGTCGTCACGTGGTGGCCGGCGAGGTGGACTCGCGCACCACCAGCCGGCACGGGTGCCGGACCACACCGCTCGGCTGCGGCCCGTCCAGGGCTTCGAGCAGCAGGCGGGCCGCCGCGGCGCCCAGATCCTCCAGGTCGAGGTCCACCGTGGTCAGCGGCGGTCGGCAGTCGGTGGCGAACTCCTCCCAGTTGTCGTAGCCGACGATCGCCACGTCCTCGGGGACGCGCTTGCGCAGGTCGTGCAGCGCGTCGGCGACGCCCACCGCGATCTGGTCGTTGCCGCAGAAGACGGCGTCGACCTCGGGCGCGGTGGCCAGCAGCACGCGGGCGGCGTGCCGGCCCCACCGCTGCGTCCACTGCCCGTGCAGCGGCCCGCCGCCGGCCATGGTCAGGTCGTGCTCGGTCAGCACCCGGCGCGTCCCGGTGACGCGGTCGCGGGCGGCCCGGTAGGTCTGCGGGCCGGTGATGTGGCCGATGTGCCGCCGGCCCAGCGACACCAGGTGCTCCACGGCCAGCCGGGCGCCGCCCTCGTCGTCGGCCAGCACCGACAGGTCCTCGGGGGCCTCGGACTCGCCGTAGACGTAGACCACGGGCACCGGGATGTCCCGGGTGAGCGAGGGGCGCAGGTCGTTGTCGTCGCCCAGCACGATGAACCCGTCCACCTGGCGGGAGAGCAGGGTGCCGATGTAGTGGCGGCGGCGGATGGCGTCACCGCGCGCGTCGCACAGCAGCACCGACATCTGCTCGTTGGCCAACGCGTTCTCCACGCCGAGCAGGACCGGGATGGAGAACCGGCCGCCGAGTTCGTCGGTGAGCAGGCCGATGGTGCGGGTGCGGCCCGAGATCAGGCCGCGCGCCAGGGCGTTCGGCTGGAACGACAGCCGGGTGGCGGCGTTGAGGACGCGGGCCCGCGTGGCGGGTGCCACCTCGTCGCGGCCGTTGAGCGCCTTCGAGGCGGTGGAGATCGACACACCGGCCAGCTTGGCCACGTCGTTGAGGGTCGGCGAGGTCGACCGCTGCCTGCCCATCGAAACCCTTTCGAAGCCCCTTGAACCGGAACTCCACTGTAGTCGCAGATCAACGCTGCTTTGCACGTGCGTCGTTCGATCGGTCCACATCGTTGCCGAAAAGGTTTTCGACTGTTGTGGTCCGAGGGGTGGTCGAGGTCGCGCCGGTCGGGACCGTGCCGCCCTCCGGCGGCGTCGCGGGGCGCGGGCTGGGGCGGCCGGGCTCGGCCGGTCCCGAGGTGGGCTGAGCAGCGAGGTCCACGCCGCGGTCGACACCGCCGGGCCGCCGGCGTTCGTGCTCACCCCCGACCAGGCCGCGGACGGCCCGCGGTTCGGGTCCGTGCTGGACCAGGTCCGGGTTCCCGGTCCGGCCGGTCGACCCCACACCCACCCGGACGCGGTGGCCGATGGGCCCGGAGTTACTCGAAGCCGGCCACGCGGTGCGGCACGTACGGCGCCTCCAACCGCTCCACCTGCTCATCGGTCAGCCGCACGTCCAGCGCGGTGAGCGCGTCCCGCAGGTGTCCGGGCTTCGTCACCCCCACGATCGGCGCCACCACGACCGGGTTGCGCAGCAGCCACGCCAGTGACACGGCGGACATCGGCACGCCCACCTCCTCGGCCACCTCGCGCACGGCCGCCACCACACGCCGGTCGGCTTCTTCGGTGCCTTCGTACAGGCTGTCGCCGAACACGTCGTCACCCGAGCGGGAAGTGGTGGCGTCGCCGGGGCGTGCCAGACGGCCCCTGGCCAGCGGGCTCCACGGGATCACCCCGATGCCCTGGTCGGCGCACAGGGGGAGCATCTCCCGCTCCTCCTCGCGGTTGAGCAGGTTGTAGTGGTCCTGCATCGAGACGAACCGCGTCAGGCCGTGGGCGTCGGCGGTGGACAGCGCCTTCGCGAACTGCCACGCGTACATGGACGACGCACCGAGGTAGCGCACCTTCCCGGACGTCACCAGGGAGTCCAGGGCCGCGAGCGTCTCCTCGATCGGCGTGGCCGGGTCCCACCGGTGGATCTGGTAGAGGTCCACGTGGTCCAGGCCGAGTCGCCGCAGGCTGTGCTCGACCTCGGTGAGGATGGTCTTGCGCGACAGGCCGCCGGAGTTGGGCCCGGGACGCAGCGGGCCGAACACCTTGGTCGCGATCACCACCTCGTCGCGGTTGGCGTACTCGCGCAGCGCCCGACCCACGATCTCCTCGCTGCCGCCGTCGGAGTAGACGTTGGCCGTGTCGAAGAAGTTGATGCCCGCCTCCACGGCGGCGCGGATCACCTCGCGGCTGTCCTCCTCGCCCAGCGTCCACGAGTCGGCGCCGCGGTCGGGCTCGCCGAAACCCATGCAGCCCAGGCACAGGCTCGACACGTCCAGCCCGGTGGGGCCGAGCTTGGCGTATTCCATCAGTCCTCCTCGTACCGCAGCGCCTCCAGGTCGTCGACGGACCACCTCGCGGCAAGCCGCCCGTCACCCATCGTGGTGCGCACCGCCACGGCCCGCATCCCGGCGGCACGGGCGGCGGCCAAGCCCGCCGGGGCGTCCTCCAGGACCACGCACCGCTCCGGTTCCACCCCCAGGTCGGCCGCCGCCTTCAAGTAGCCCTCGGGATCGGGTTTGCCGGCGGCCACGTCGTCGGCGGTCACCAGCACGCCCGGTTCTGGCAGCCCGGCGGCGCGCAGCCGCAGCCCGGCCAGCCGTCGCCACGCGGAGGTGACCACGGCCCAGCGGTCGCGCGGCAGGGCGGCCAGCAGCTCCGGCGCGCCGGGGACGGGCACGATGCCGTCCAGGCACGCCTCCTCGGCGCGCACCAGGTCCGCGACTTCACGGGCCACGTCGAGGTGCGGCGCGACCAGCGCGACGGTCTCGTGGTTGCGCCTGCCGTGCGAGACGCGGAACAGCGCCTCGGCGTCGAGCCCGTGCCGCGCGCACCACGCCCGCCAGGTGCGGTCCACGCAGCGGCTGGAGTCCACGAGCGTGCCGTCCATGTCGAACAGCACGGCCGCGCACTCCAGCCGCCACGCCGGTGTCGCCAGGACCGGCACGGTCAGCCGCTGCCCGGACGCGCGCCGCCCGGACGGCGCTTCCCGACGTAGTTCTGCCCGGCGCCGCGGTTGGCGACCAGCTCGGGGTGCGGCACGGTCGGGTCGGCGTAGACGTTGCCCGCCCGGTCCCGGCCGCGCGCCAGGAAGATCTGGTGGCGGTCGCCGACCTCCTCGTGGTTGAAGCGCACCGCGGTGCTGATGTAGCGCATGGTGAAACCGGCGCGCCTGCGGTCGCTGAGGTTGGCCTCGCTGCCGTGCACGAGCGTCGCGCTGTGGATGCTGCACTCGTTGTGCCGCAGCCGGATCGGCACGGCGCGCGACTCGTCCACGCCCTCCGGGTCCAGTTCCTCGTCGAACACGCTGTCCGTGCCCCGCGTGGGCCGGTACCGCCGCGCTCCCGGGACGTGGCTGCCCGGGATCACCTTCATGCAGCCGTTCCCCTCGTCCACCTCGTCGAGCGCCAGCCACACCGTGACGGCCCCGGTGGACGGGATGATCGTCTCCCGCCAGTAGTAGGCGTCGTCGTGCCACGGCACGCTCTTGCCGTCACCGGCGGGCTTGCAGAAGAAGTGCGCGGAGAACACCGCGATGTCGGGGCCGACGAGCTGCTCGACCAGGTCGAGCACGCCGGGGTCCATGAGCCACTCGAACAGCGCGGGGTCGGTGAAGTGCGGGACGTCCATGTCCTCCGGGCGCATCCCGCCGGGAAGCCCGGCGAGCTTGTGCTCGAAGTGCTCCCGCAGCGCGTCGTACTTCGCCGGGGGCAACAGCTCCGGCAGCGTCAGGTACCCGTTGTCGCGGTAGAACGACAGGTCTTCCCCTGACAGGTTCCTGCTGGTGGCGATGGTCATGTGCGGTCCTCCTCGGCCAGCAGCCCGGCGATGGCCAACACGTCACCGTCGGGCAGGTATCGGCGGCGCACGTCCTCGTGCGCCCGGGTCCCCAACGCGACCCCGTCGACGGCGTCACCGGTCAGTCCGGTGACGAGGTCGGCGAAGCCCGCCAGGTCGTGCGGGTCGGACAGGAGCAGGCCGTTGCGGCCGTGGTCGATCTGCGCCGAGATCCCGCCCACGGCGCTGCCCACGACGGGGCGTGCCTTCCACATCGCCTCGGTCACGGTCAGGCCGAACCCCTCGGCGAGGCTCTTCTGCACGACGACGTCCGCGGTCCGCTGCACCGCGTTGACCAGGTGGGCGTTGTCGTCCAGGTCGTCCATCGGCAGGCACACCAGGCTGATCCGCCGGCGCACGGGTGCGGGCAGCGCGCGCCGGGCCTCCAGGCACGTGGCGAACCAGCGGGCCTGGTCCACGTCGTCCGGGATGGCGGCCGGGTCCGGGCCCACCAGCGCGAGATGTGCGTCGGACGCGGACCCGGCGATGCCCATCAGCACGCCGTGCATGTCCTTGAGGCGGTCCCAGCGGGACACCTGGGCCACCAGCGGCACGCCCGGGTCGCGGGGGCCGTCGGCCACCACGTACGGCGGCACGGGGCCCGGCCCCAGGCCGCAGCGGTCGAGCAGGTCGCGCACGGCGTCGTCGGCCAGCGGGCGGTTCTTCGGCGCGTACGGCCAGATCACCGGCGGGATCACCGCGAAGTGGTGGTCCGCCAGTTCGGCCGGCACGTGGTGCGCCACGGAGAACACCACGCCGTCGGCGTCGTCCAGCAGCGGCGCCATCACGGCCCACGCCGCCTCGGAGCCCTCGGTGGACGCGTCCACGCCGACGTGGCACCGCCAGTGAACCGCGGAAACCTTCGCGGCCAGAGGAGGGACCAGTCCCGCAGTCTGGTGGTCGTGCGGCAGCAGGACGTCGTTCGCCCCGAGGAGCTCGGCGAACCACCCGGCCTCGTCGTCCAGGTGCGCCAGGTAGCCGTCCACCGCGCCCGCGTCGAGCCGGTCCCCGGGGTCCGTGCTGCCGTAGGCGGAGTTGCCCAGTTTCTTGGTGACGTCGAAGAACCGGTCGTCGCCGTCCACCACCGCCCAGCGGCAGGACACGCCCAGCGCCCGGTACAGCGGCACCAGCAGGTGCAGCATCTCGGCGACGCCACCACCGCGCGCGGTCGAGTTGACGTGCCACAGCGTGCCCCCGTCGAGCCGTTCGACGATGCGCGCGGCGGCGGCGCGCACCTCGGCGGCGCGGTCCGGGCCGATCAGGTCGAAGAACGCGGCGAGCACGTCGGAGCGCAGCGGCACGGGATCGATGACGCGCATGGTGGCGCACCCCTCCTCACTGGGCGGTGTCGGGACGGATCAGCCGACGACGAACTGGCCGATCACGGGCGGGAAGAACATGGCGCCGACGCTGGCCGCGCACAGGCACACCGCGCTGACCCGGCCGGTCACCGTCACCTTGCGGTCGAGCAGCGTGAACGCGGACGGGAAGACCGGCGCCATGGCCAGGCCGAAGCCGACCGTGCCCGCCACCACCAGGGGCGTGGACGCGCCGGCCGCCAGCACGAGCGCCAGCGACAGCACGCACCCGCCGAACGCGGCCAGCAGCAGCCGCTGCGGCGGGTACCGGGCGGCGAGCGGCAGCCACAACAGCCGACCGATCGTGACCGCGATCCAGAACAGCGACGCGAAGTACGCCGCCTCGGCCGCCGACCCCGCCACGCCCTGGTCGTGCACGTAGGCGGGCAGCCAACCGGAGAAGCTGAGTTCCGCGCCCACGTACAGGAAGAGCATCGCCGCCACGGCCGCCACGACCCGCTTGCCGCCGCTCCCGCCGCGCGGCTTCTCCTCCTTGCTGCCGGTGGGGCCGGGCAGCATCCGCAGCATCCAGGTGATCAGCGTCACCGAGAGCACGGCCGCCGACCAGTAGGCCCACCGCAGTTGCCCGGTGCCCTGGAGCGACTGCGCGATCAGCACGGGCATGACCAGTGAGCCGAAGCCGAGGAAGAAGTCCGCGACGTTCATCGACGGCCCCACCCGCCCGGCCCGCTCCCAGATCAGCAGCGTGTTCACGGTGACGATCAGGAACGTCTTGCACAGGCCGAGCGCCCACCACGCGGGCAGCAGCAGCACCGGCTCGGTCAACAGCGGCAGCACCACCAGCAGCGCGGTGATGCCCACGAGCCCGGCGACGGCCTGGAGGTGCGTGGCGAACCGGTTGAGCAGCCACCCGGCGAGCAGCGAGCCGCACACCGAGCCGAACGAGTCGACGGTGAACAGCAGTCCCAGGCTGCGCAACGGGCTGCCGGTCATCTCGGACAGCGTGAGCAGTGACGGCCCGAGCATCGTCGACAGCACACCGACCAGCACGAAGCACAGGAAGTACGCTGCTGCCCGACCGGTCGGTCGGCGGCTCGGCGGTGCCGCGACGGTGCTTCCCACCCGTTCTCCTCTCGGTGGCGCGGCCCCACCCGGGGCCGGTTCCACTCGGCTCAGGCGAGCGAGCCCGCGACGCGTGCCTTGAGCAGGCCCACGAGGATGTGGTTGATCGACAGCACCATGTCCTCGAAGTGGAAGTTGTTGTCGTTGCCGCCGGTCTGCCCGGGGAACGTCGACGTGCCGGGCACGACGACGCACACGTCGGCCAGGGCCCGGCACTTGCCGCCGTCGCCCTTCGTCATGGCCACGGTCCGCGCGCCGGCCGCGCGGGCGACTTCGAGCGCTCGCACCACGTTGGCAGAGTTGCCGCTGCCGGAGAACGCGAGGACCAGGTCGTCCGGGCCGACGAACGGCGCGAGCGCGCCCGCGAACACCTCCTCCGGGCCGAGGTCGTTGGACAGCCCGGTCAGCTCGGCGGGCGAGCCGCACAGGTTGACGAACCTCAGCCTGGGCACGGACGCGGGCAGCGGCCGGGTCTTGTCCTCGCTGACGAACGGGTGGTGCTTGAAATCGCACAGGAAGTGGTCGACGGTGCCGGCGTTGCCGCCGTTGGCCATGCCGTACACGGTGCCGCCGGCCCGGTGCGTCTCGAACAGCAGTTCCGCCGCCCGGTCCAGGTCGTCCACCGGGAAGCGCGCCATCACCTCCCGCTGCTCCTCCAGGTAGAGCCGGATCAGCTCGGCGGAACTCACCGCACCCCCCTTTCGTGCTCCGTGTCGATGCGACCGTTGCCGCGTCCGCTGTCGTCCTGCCAGCGGATGACGTCGTCCAGTTCGTTCGTGGACACCTCGACGGAGGTGTAGGTGCTGTGCGCGATCACGCGGTGCAGCACGTTCGGTGCGGACGACCAGCCGGTGCGCGGCCCGTGCACCGAGACCGGGATGCGGCCGACGTCGATCACGGCCGACAGGTCCTCCGGCGCTTCGAGCCCGTTGAGGACGGTCGCCTCGCCGTCGACCACGAAGTTGGTCTCGGACTTGCGCCGGTGCGACTGGAGGGACGACTGGTGCCCCGCCGTCATGTGGATCTGCTTGAGCGCGTAGGGGGCGTCGGCGATGTTCTGCGTGTACCAGATCTCGTGGCCCCACGGCTTGTCCACCGTGTAGCCGGAAGTCGGGGCGCAGGCGGTCGGGATCGTCCCGGGTGGGACGAGCGCCGAGGCGTCCTCGGCTTCCACCACCTCGCCCGCCCGCGTGCCGGCCTCGACGACGAGCGCGTCCGCGTCGGTGCGGTTGACGAGGCGGTACACGCTGCCGGCGGGGGCGTGCCAGCCGGTGAGCCGGTCGTGGCGCACGCCCGGTGCGGTCCCGTCCGGGACGTGCTCCTCCAGGTCGATCGCGCCCCCGGTCACGACGAAGCTGCGCAGGTCCTCGGCGTGGCGGCGGTACGGGGTCGCGCTGCCCGGGGGCAGGACGTGCTCGGTGAACAGGTACGGGTGGTCGGGGGCGTCGCCGACCAGGTCCTTGCTGCGGTGGGTCGTCGGTGCGGACACGGAACTCCTCTCACGCGGGGGTGCGGTGGGTGAAGGCCCGCAGGTGCTCGACGACGGACGGCACGTCGAGCCGGTAGCGGGCGTAGAGGTCGGCGGGTGCGGCGGCCTGGCCGTAGTCCGGCACACCCCACACGCCGAAGCGGGGCGGTCGATCGAGCTCCAGCAGGATGCGACCGATCTCGTCGGCGACGCCGCCGGTCACGAAGTGGTCCTCCAGCACGAACACCGAGGCGTGCCGTCGGCCGAGCGCGCGCACCGCCTCCCGGTCCGCGGGCAGCGACGACTGGTTGACCACGGTGGGGCGCACGCCGTGCTCGGCGAGCGGTTCCAGGCTGTCGAGCACCACCTCGACCATGCCGCCCATGGTGAACACGGCCAGGTCCTCGCCCTCGCACAGCACGTCCGGCATGCCGAACTCGAAGCGGTGCGACTCGTCGTGGACCTCGCGCTGCGGCTGACGGCACAGCCTCAGGTACGTGGGGCGGCGGTGGGCCGCGATGTGCTCCAGCGCCCGCCTCGTCTCGACCCCGTCGGCCGGGTGGATGATCTCGACGTTGGGCAGCGTGCGCATGAGGGCCAGGTCGCGCAGGCCCATCTGGGTCGGGCCGTCCTTGCCGATGGCCAGGCCCGCGTGCGTGCCGACGAGGACCACGCCCGCGTCGTTGAGGCCGACCGACTGGAAGATCTCCAGGAACTTGCCGGTCAGGAAGTGCCCGAAGCTCGACACGAACGGCCGCAGGCCCTCCTGGGCGAGGCCGCTGGCCAGGCCGATGGAGTTCGCCTCGGCGATGCCGCACTCGAAGAAGCGCTCGGGGAACTCCTGGCGGAAGCGCAGTGCCTTCGTGGCCGACCCGAGGTCGCAGTTGACCACCACCACCTCGTCGTGCTCACCCGCGATGTCGACGAGCGTCTCGCCGAACCAGTCCCGGGTGGCCTTCACCGGCCCGACTCCAGGTAGCGCAGCGCGTCGCGCAGCCCGACCTCGTCGAACAGACCGCTGTGCGCCCCGTCGAGCGCTGTGCGACCGGGCCCGAGGTGTCCCTTGTGGGTGTGCGCGATGATCGCGGACGGACCGGTGGTGTCCGTGCGCGCCAGTGTGAGGGCCTTTTCGAGCGCCTGGTGCGCGTGCCCGTCGACCTCCCGCACGCTCCAGCGGAACGAGCGCAGCTTGTCGGACAGCGGCATCAGGTCCATGGTGGCCCGGACGGTGCCGTCGCTCTGCCTGCCGTTGCCGTCCACGATGAGCGTGAGGTTCGGGACGCCGCGCGCCCCCGCGTACATCGCGGCTTCCCAGATCTGGCCCTCCTGGCACTCGCCGTCGCCGACGAGGCAGTACACGTGGCCGCTCGCGCCCTTGAGGGTTTTGGCCTCGGCGCGACCGAGGGCGACGGACAACCCCTGACCCAGCGCGCCCGTGCTGACGTCCACGTACTCGCAACGCGTGCGGTCCGGGTGCCCCTGCAACGGGCTGTCGAGCGTGCGCAACGTCCCGATCAGAGCCGGGTCGAGATCGCCCGCGACCATGAGCGTGGCGTACCACGCGGGCACGGCGTGGCCCTTGGACAGCACGAAGACGTCGCGGTCGACGGCCGACCGCCACCTCATCTGGCCGAACCGGAGCACCGTCATGATGTCCACGCTGGACAGCGACGAACCGATGTGCCCGGAGCCGGCGATGTGGATCATTTCCAGTGCGGTTGCCCGGATTTTTCGGGAGAGGGTGTGCAACCGCTCGCGGTCTGCGTTGCCGGAGACCCGCGGCCGCTCGCGGGTGAGGACGGACGAATCCGGCGAAACTTTCATCGAATCAACTCCTCGTCGACGGGGGATCGGCGTGCGGTCTGCGCGATTTGTCGTATTGCTTTACCGGTTGTCGGTCGTAAATGCGAAGGGCGCCGTCGATGTCGCCCCGGCAGCGTGTTCCACGGCTCGACCGTGATCCAGTGTTGGATTTGATCCATCTCGTGGCCCCACTGGTTACGACAGTGCCGGCTGGCGGGTGCCGGAATCAACTCGAGTGGACCGAACAACCCAAAAGGACCATCATGTGTGACCTGTGCGGGGCTGTGAACTGCACTGATGAGTTTTTTGGAAGTTTTAACCGAGGTGGTGTTTAACTTATCCGACAGTGGTCAGGGGTATTGGTATTCCACGTCTTGTGGTCAGAGCGGGAGCAGGTCGGTCACGCCGTTGGGAATGCCGATCGGCGACACGAGTTCGGGGGACTGATGCCCTCCGGAGCGGTGTCGCGGGGGAGCCGGCTCAGGCGGTCCCGCGAGCGGGTTCGTTCCCGGTGGGGGAGCGCCGGGCGGGGAGGAGGGCGGTCGCGGCGACGAACTGCCAGGCGGTGATGGTGTAGACCGAGCCGCGTTCCCAGGTGCCGTCGTCGAACAGCACCGGCGTGCCGAGCACGATGTTGAGGCCGAGCAGGAGCAGCGAGGCGATGCCGGCGATCCCCAGCACGACGCCGGCCGTCCCCGTGGGGCGGGTCGTGGCGTGCTCGCGGAACCGGAGGCCCACGGCGACCACGGCGAGGTTGCCGCCGAGGATCGCCATGACCGCTCCGACGCCGTGGAGGGTGGGGGTGCCGTGCTGGCCGCTGTGGAAGACGCCCACCAGGCCGGTGCCGACCGCGTACCCGACCGCCAGGGCGAGGAAGGCGGACCGCCCCCGGCTCGCCGGCAGGGCCCGGACCGCGAAGATCGAGCCGAGCAGGAACAGCAGCCCCTGGTGCAGGAAGCCCAGGTTCATGACGGCGGCCAGGGGCGAGCCGGGTGGTTCGTCCCCCACCGCGCCGAGGTCGCTGATGTAGTCGTACGCGTAGCTGTAGCCGGGGAAGGCGGACGCCGCGACCGCCTCCGAGGTCAGGTACCAGGCACCTCCCAGCGCCCACAGCACCGCGGCGGCGATCAGCGGCTCTCGTCGCGGCACGTCGGGAAGCGCCATCCCGGTTCCCTCCCGTGTCGATCGCTCGCGGCGCCGTCGCGGTGGAGGGCTTCGGCGGTCCGCACGGTGGACCACCCCCTCGCTCGGTGGCACCGAGCGTGTCACCAGGCGTTCAGGGCACCGGGGTGGAAGGTAGCGCGGACGGTCAGCAGCAGCCACACGGCCCCGGCGAGCGCGACCAGGGCCAGCAGCGTGATCAGCGCCGTGCGCGCGGCATCGGACTTCAGCCGGGCGGACCACGCGGGAGTGCCCTGGTGACGCGGCGGTGTCGCACGCGAGCGGCGCGCGCGTCCGGACCTGGGCCGCGCGGTGGCGCTCCGAGAAAGCTTCGGCGACCTCGGCGATTGTGGCGGCTTCGGAGTCTTCGGCGGCTTCGGCGGCGCGGACCCCGGTGGGGTGACCGGCGTCGGGGAGGTTCGCCGGAACCTCTTCCCACCCGGGTCGTCCGGGGCCGCGGCGCGGGGCTGCGGGTCGCGGGTGATCCGGTCGGGGATGCCGTGGGCGAGCAGTTCGGCGCGCTCGGGCAGGAACCCGCCCAGGTCCAGGGCGGTGAACGCGGCGGCGACGTCGTCGGCGGCCCAGAACGCGCGGTGCTTGGCCAGCTGGTGGAAGTAGCGGCGCAGTGTTTTCTGGCCATCCGCCAGCACGACCTCGATGCCGGTGGGCAGCACGGCGCCGGCCAGGTCGAGGCGGGCGCCGCGGGCGGGCAGGACCACGACCAGGCCGGAGACGAAACCGGGGTCCACCCCGGCGGTCTCCAGGCCGTTCTTGACCGCGTAGAGGTTGGTGCGCAACTGCTCGACCGGGTTGGCCTCGCCCGAGGTGTGCAGGGCCGCCGGCTGGCCGTCGACGGTCCACTCGCCGTTGAGCGGGACGCGCAGCACGCCGTCCTGGCGGCGGGTGAAGCCCTTGACCTCCACCACCACGCAGCCGTGCGGGGACCAGATCACCGCGTCGACCTGCCGCGCCGCGCCGTTGGGACCCGGCACGTTGCAGTTGACCATCGCCACCCCGGGCAGGGCGTAGCGGTCCACCCACGAACCCAGCCACTCGACCAGCCGGCGCTCCGCACCCGATAACCCGGCCTCGTTCTGCACCCGGACCAGCACACTCGTCCCCTCCCCGGTTCCCACGCTGCGTGACGGGAACCCACGATGAGTGACACCTTACGAGGGGGGTACGACATCGAGGCGGGGACGACTTCGGCGATCGGGTGCTGCCGGGCGGAGCGGCGGGGACCGGGTTCCTCGCCGCCGGGCCCCGCCGCCGTCCTGCCGTGGGCTCAACGTGGAAGGCCCGTGCACAGGTGGTCGTCCCGGACCCGGCGCCGGTTCCCGCGATGAGCCGGCGGTCCTCCCGCACCCCGAATTCGCCCTCGTGCGGGTTCGCCGGGAACCGAACGGCCCTCGCGCACGACTGCTGGGGAGGTGTTCCCTTCGTCCCCACCAGAGGTGCTTCGTGTCCGCTCCCCCTGTCGACACCGTCCGAACCGAGGAGGCCCCCGGTCCGGTCCGGGTGTCCGTGGTGCCGCTGCTCCGCCGGTTGCACTTCTACGCCGGTGTGCTGGTGGGGCCGTTCCTGCTGGTGGCGGCGCTCTCCGGCATGCTCTACGCGTTCGCGCCGCAGTTCGACCGCGTCTTCTACGGCGACCTGCTGGAGGTGTCGTCGGCTCCGGGTGCGCCGCGCCCGCTGGCCGAGCAGGTCGCGGCGGCGCGGGCCGCCCTGCCGGACGGCGTGGTGACGAGCGTGCAGCTCTCGGGCGACCTGGACGCCACGACGCGCGTGGTGCTCTCGTCGCCGGACCTGGCGGTGGACCACGCCTGGACGGTGTACGTCGACCCGTACACCGCGCGGGTCAACGGGCAGCTGACCACCTGGTTCGGGTCCACCCCGGTCACGGCGTGGCTGGACAACCTGCACGCGAACCTGCACCTCGGTGAGACGGGCGCGCTGTACTCGGAGCTGGCGGCGAGCTGGCTGTGGGTGGTCGCGCTCGGCGGCCTGGTGCTGTGGCTCGCCAGGCAGCGCACGGCCCGCCGCCGCGTCCGGGCGCTCGTCGCGCCGGAGAGGGGCGCCAAGGGCGTGCGCAAGACCCGGTCGTGGCACGCGAGCACCGGGGTCTGGGTCCTGCTCGGCGCGCTGTTCCTGTCGGTCACCGGCCTGACCTGGTCCAACCACGCCGGCGCGAACTTCGGCGCGGCCTTGACGGCGTTGAACGCGGAAGCGCCCGCCCTGGACACCGGCCTGGGCGGCGGCGAGGGCGCGACGAGCTCCGACGGGCACGGCGAGCACCGGACCGGGTCACCGCGAGCCGAGGTGGACCCGGCGACGTTCGACCGGGTGCTCGTCGCCGCCCGCGGCGCGGGGCTGGACGGGCCGCTGGAGCTGGCGGTGCCGGCCGCGCCCGGCACCGCGTGGACGGCCGCGCAGACCGACAACACCTGGCCGGTCCGCCTGGACAAGGTCGCGGTCGACCCCCGGACCGCGACGGTGACCGCCCGCGCGGACTTCGCCGACCGGCCGTTGTTGGCGAAGCTGTCGACGTTGGGCATCCAGGCGCACATGGGCGTGCTGTTCGGCCTGGTCAACCAGCTCGCGCTGTTCCTGCTCGCCGCGGGCATCCTGACGTTGGTCGTGCTGGGCTACCGCATGTGGTGGCAGCGCCGCCCCACGCGCGCCGACCGCCGGGCCCGCCTGGGCGCCGCGCCCAAACGGGGCACGTGGCAGCAGCTCCCGCTGTGGTTCGTCATCCCGGCCCCGCTCGTGCTCATCGCCGTCGGCTGGGCCGTCCCGCTGCTGGGCCTGAGCCTGCTCGCGTTCCTCGTCCTCGACGGGCTGATCGGCCTGGCCCGCCGCCGTGCCCGTGACCGGGCCGGCGCCGCGGCCTGATCGGAGGAGGGCGGCACAGGTCGCGGGTGACCGCGTCGAGTGGTCACCCGCCGGGCCCGGCGCCGCCGCCGCGTCCGGTGTCGCGGGCGCCGATGTCGACCGCCGATCCCGTGGCGGTATCCGGACCCCGACGCACAACTGCTCGTCGCGGCCGGTACGACGGTGATGGTGACCGGCACGTCGTCGGCCGAGCCGGGGGCGCGGGTGGAGGTGTCCACCGACGCCGGCCGCGGCGGACCGCACCGCGGCGTGTTCCGAACCGCTCCCAGCGGTTACGGTCGGTGCACGCTCGTCACTCCAACGAAGGTCGGGGTCCTGGTGAGTCCGGTGTCGAGGCGGTTGTTCCTGGCCGCGGCGGTGGGTGGGGGGTTGCTCGCGGGGGCGGGGACCGCGGCGGCCAGTGGGTTCGCGGGTCTGCGGGTGCGGTGGCGGGACCTGCTGCTGGGCACGGGGTTCAACCCGACGGTGGAGCCGTTCCGGTCGCGGCTGGAGGGGTTGGGGAGCACCGTCGAGCGGTACCTGGGGGACATCGAGGCGGCGCCGGGGTCGCTGTGGCCGGACCTGGTGTTCGCCGATCCGGAGCCGGACGACGACCCCGGGTCGATCGGGTTCTCCGGGAAGGTCCGCGACAGCTACGAGCGGTTGCGCACCATGGCCTTCGCCTACAACCAGCCCAACACCGGCCACACCCACGACCCCGTCCTGCTGAAGGCCACCCTCGAAGGGCTCGTGCACCTGGGGAAGGAGGTCTACCACGAGGGCCAGGAGCCCTACGGCAACTGGTTCCACTGGCAGATCGGCGCCCCGCAGGCGTTGCTGGACACCTGCGTGCTGCTGCACGGGCACATCCCGGCCGCGGACCTGGCGCGCTACCTGGCCGCGGTCGACCACTTCGTGCCGGACCGCGTCGTCGAGGACCGCCCGGGGGCGAGCCTGGGCTCCAACCGGGTCAACCACTGCCGGGTGCTGGCCCTGCGCGGGGTGCTCGGCGAGAGGGCTGACGAGGTCGCGCTGGCCAGGGACGCGCTCACCGCGGCGATGGCGTACGTGACCAACGGGGACGGCATCTACCGCGACGGGTCGTTCATCCAGCACGAGAGGCTGCCCTACGCCGGCGCGTACGGCGTGGACTACCTGACCGGCCTGGGGATGCTGTTCGCGTTGCTGGCCGACTCGACCTGGCAGGTCACCCACCCGAACCGGCAGGTGGTGCTCGACTCGGTGGAGCGCACCTGGGCGCCGCTGATCTACGACGGCCTGGTGTTCGACGCCGTGTCGGGACGCGCGATCAGCCGCGGTCTGCGGGCGGGGGCGGGACCGGGCGGCACCCAGGACGACGACCACGCCCGCGGGCACGCCCTGATCGCCGGGATCGCCCTGCTGGCGAAGGGGGCGCCCCAGGCCGAGCGCGAGCGCTGGCACCGCCTGGTGAAGGGTTGGGTCGAGCGCGACACCCGCCGGCCGGTGCTGACCGACCGGGCCGTGGACTTCGCGAGCCTGACCCGGCTCAACGCCATCGCCGGCGACCCGCTCGTCACCGCGCTGCCCGAACCGGTCGGGCACCGGCTGTTCCCGCGGACCGACCGGGCCGTGCACCGCCGCCCGGGGTGGGCGGCGGTGGTGAGCACGGCCTCGCGCGGGATCGCGCACTACGAGTACGGCAACGGCGAGAACCCCCGCGGCTGGCACACCGGCTCCGGGATGCTGTCCTGGTGGGGCGACCGCGGCCAGTACTCCGACGGGTTCTGGCCCACCGTCGACCCCTACCGCCTGCCCGGCACCACCACCTCCGCCACACCGCTGGCCGACGGCGAGGGCGGCGACTTCGGTCTGCCGGTCCCGGACGCGGACTGGGTGGGCGGCACCACCGACGGCACCTTCGCCGCGGTCGGTCAGCACCTGCGTGGCCTGGCCTCCACCCTGACCGCCCGCAAGTCCTGGTTCTTCGCGGACGACGCGGTCGTCTGCCTCGGCGCGGGCATCGCCTGCCAGGACGGCGCGACCGTGCGGACCGTGGTCGACAACCGCAACCTCGGTCAGTCGGGCGCCGCCCTCCTCACCGTCGACGGCGTCGCCCAACCCGCCGGGTTCCCGTGGACGGCGAGCCTGACCGACGCGCGCTGGATCCACCTGGACGGCCACGCCGGCTACCTGTTCCCCGACCTCCCGACCGTGCGCGCCCAGCGGGAGCAGCGCACGGGCCGCTGGCGCGACATCAACACCGGCGGCTCCACCGAACCGGTGACCCGCCGCTACCAGACCCTCTGGTACGACCACGGCACCGCACCGACCGCGGGCGCCTACCGCTACGTCCTGCTCCCCGGCGCCACCGCCGCGCACACCACCACCCGCTCCGCGACCCTGGCCGACTGGCTGACCGTCCTGGCCAACACCCCGCAGGCCCAGGGCGTCGCGCTGCCCGCGATCGGCGTGACCGCGGTGAACTTCTGGACGGCCGGCACCACCGCGCCGCTGGCCACCACCGCCCCCTGCTCGGTGCTCGCGCGCACCCACGCCGACGGCACCGCCACCCTCTGCGTCGCCGCCCCGACCGGCGACGTCCGCTCCCTCACCGTCACCTGGCAGCGCCCCGTCACCGCCGTCCTGTCCACCCCGCCGACGGTCACCGCGACCCGCACCGGCCAGACCCTCGCGGTCGACTTCGGCGACCTGACCGGCACCGCCGGCGCCACCCAGACCATCCGGGTCCGCCTGTGAACACCCGGGACGGCTCGGCGGGCCGGTGGACGCCGAGGACCGCGCGCGCCGACCGGGAGAACGGGTCGTGCGGGAGACCCGAGGAGGACCACCGGCCCCCGCACGCCCGTTCCGGTGGTGGGTTCAGATCAGGTTAGGTGGAGATGTCGCCGCAGATGAGGGGCCTGGTTCGGGGATCGGGGTGACGGCGGTGTGGCAGACCTGGACGGTGACGCGGTCGATGGGCACCGGGGCCGGCGCCCGCGCCGCCGGTCTTCGGCACCCCGGGCGGGGCGTTACGGCCGCTGGGCGTCGATCGCCTCGTCGACGGTGGGGTGGAACGGGAAGACCTTGTCCAACCCGATGATCTGGAAGACGCGCGTCAGCTCGCGGCTGAGCCCGGCGAGGCCGAAGGGGCTGCCGGCGGCCTGGGCGCGCTGGTAGGCGGTGATGAGCACGGTGATGCCGGTGGAGTCGCAGTAGGCGAGGTCGGTCAGGTCGATGACCAGACCGGCGTCGGGGGCGAGGGGGACCGTGTCGAGCACCTCGCGCACCCGGGGGGTGGTGTGGTGGTCGAGTTCGCCGGCGATCCGCAGGACGGTGGGCGCCGTCGGGCGGGGGTCGAGGGTGACGGTAAGGGTCTGGTCGGTCACCGGGGCTCCTGTGCGGCGGGGTCGGGCTGCGCCCCGCGGTCCGGCACGGGCGTGCGCGGGCCAGGGGAGGCTGACCTATCCTACGGACCACCTCACCGGGCTGCGGTGGTGGTGGGAGTTGTGCGGCCACGAGTGCCAGGGCATCGGCTCCGGGTGTGGTCGGCGTGGACGAAGGGGTGTGCGGTGACGCGTTCCGACGACGCCCGGCGCGAGCCGACGGCGGTGGCCGACGTGTTCGCCGTCGACGCCGAGGTCGGGCCGGACCTCGCCGCGGTGGACTGGACGAGGACCCCGCTGGGCCCGCCGGAGGGCTGGCCGCAGAGCCTGCGCACGGCGGTGAGCATCCTGCTGTCCTCCCGGTTCTCCATGTGGATGGCGTGGGGCCCCGAGCTGACGTTCTTCTGCAACGACGCCTACCGGCGCGACACGCTGGGGCGCAAGTACCCGTGGGCGCTGGGCCGCCCGGCCGGTGAGGTCTGGGCGGAGATCTGGGGCGACATCGGCCCGCGCATCGACACGGTGCTGGCCACCGGGCGGGCGACCTGGGACGAGGCGCTGCTGCTGTTCCTGGAGCGCTCCGGGTACCCGGAGGAGAGCTACCACACGTTCTCCTACAGCCCGCTGCGCGACGAGGCCGGCACCGTGGTCGGCATGTTGTGCGTGGTCAGCGAGGACACCGAGCGGGTCATCGGCGAGCGCCGGATGGCGACGCTGCGCGACCTCGGCTCGGACCCCAGCGTGGTGCGCACCGAGCAGGAGACGCTCGCCTTCGCCCGCCGCCAGCTCGACCGCAACCGGCGCGACCTGCCCTTCACGCTGACCTACCTGTTCGCCGACGACGGCTCCGCCGAGCCGGCGGGCGCGACCGGCGTCGACCTGGCGTCCCCGGCCGCCCCCGCGACGCTGTCCACCGAGGACCTGGGCGCGGTGTGGCCCGTGGCGGCCCTGGCCTGCGGGGAGTCCGTGCTGGTCGAGCTGGACGGACCCGCGTTCGCGGGGCTGCCCACCGGCGACTGGCCGGAAGCGCCCACCCGCGCGCTGGCGGTGCCCCTGCAACAGCAGGGCGGCGCGCCCTACGGGTTCGTGGTGGCCGGGCTGAACCGCTACCGGCCGCTGGACGAGGGCTACCGCGGGTTCGTCGACCTGGCCGCCGGGCACGTCGCGGCGGGCATCGCGAGCGCGCGCAGCTACCAGGCCCAGCAGCGGCGGGCCGAGGAGCTGGCCGAGCTGGACCGCGCCAAGACCGCGTTCTTCTCCAACATCAGCCACGAGTTCCGCACCCCGCTCACCCTCATCATGGGGCCGGTGGCGGAGCTGCGGGACCGGCTGGCGCGCACCGACCCGGGTGCGAGCGGGGAACTGGAGATCGTGCACCGCAACGGGCTGCGGCTGGGCAAGCTGGTCAACACCCTGCTGGACTTCTCCCGCATCGAGGCCGGCCGGATGCGGGCCGGCTACGAACCCGTCGACCTGGCCGCCGCCACCGCCGAGCTGGCCAGCGTGTTCCGCTCGGCGATCGACAAGGCGGGCCTGGTCTTCGAGGTCGACTGCCCGCCGCTGCCCGAACCGGTGTTCCTCGACCGGGGCATGTGGGAGAAGGTCGTCCTCAACCTGCTCAGCAACGCCCTGAAGTTCACCTTCGAGGGCTCGATCCGGATCTCCGTGCTGGCCGGCGACGGCGAGGCGGTCGTCACCGTCGCCGACACCGGCATCGGCGTGCCGGCCGAGGAGATGCCGCGGCTGTTCGAGCGCTTCCACCGCATCGACAACGCCCGCTCCCGCTCCAACGAGGGCAGCGGCATCGGTCTCGCGCTGGTGCGGGAACTGGTGGGCCTGCACGGCGGCACCATCACCGCCGACAGCACCGAGGGCGAGGGCACCCGCTTCACCATCAGCCTGCCGTTCGGCTCCGCCCACCTGCCCGCCGACGCCGTCGCGCCCGCCGCGAACGCCACCGCGGTGTCGGTCACGGCCGACCCCTACGTGCAGGAGGCCCTGCGCTGGCTGCCCGCCGACCGGGGTGGCGCGGCGGTCACGGACGTCAAGTCCTCGGACCCGGACGCCGCGACCGGCCCCGCGGTGCCCGCGACGGTGCTGGTCGCCGACGACAACGCCGACATGCGCGAGTACCTCGCCCGGCTGCTGAGGGGCGCCGGCTACGAGGTCCACACCGTCACCGACGGCGTGGAAGCCCTGGAAGCGGCCCGCGCCCGGACACCGGACATGGTCGTCAGCGACGTGATGATGCCCCGCCTGGACGGCCTGGCGCTGGTGGCCTCCCTGCGCACCGACCCGCGCACCGCGGCGGTGCCGGTGCTGCTGCTGTCCGCCCGCGCCGGGCAGGAGGCGTCCATCGAGGGCCTCCAGGCCGGCGCCGACGACTACCTGGTCAAGCCCTTCGCGGCGGCCGAGCTGCTGGCCAGGGTGCGGGCGAACGTGGAGCTGTCCCGGCTGCGCAACCACCACGCCCGCTGGCGCACCGCGCTGATCGACTCCCTCCAGGAGGCGTTCTTCGTCTGCGACGAGGACGGCGCCGTCGTGGAGATCAACTCCGCGTTCACCGACATCCTCGGCTACGGCCCCGACGGCCTGCCCTACCGGCCCGTCCACCCCTGGTGGCCCGACGCCGAGGCCGACCCCGAGGGCCACCGGCAGGTCGCCGACGCCTTCTCCGGCCTGCTCGGCCACACCCGGGGCGGCTACACCATCCCCGTGACCCACCGGGACGGTCACCTGCTGTGGGTCAGCGTCATGTTCAACCCGGCGCAGGACCCCGACACCGGGCGCACCGTGGTCGTGGGCACCTTCCGCGACGTCACCGCGGAGCACTACGCCATCCAGCGCGACACCGCCCTGGCGGTGCTGAGCATGCGCCTGTCCGCGGCGTCCAGCCTGCCGGAGGCCCTGTCCGGGGCCCTGCTGGAGCTCAAGGACCTGTGGCGCGCCCGGTGCGTCATGGCCGCCGTCTTCGCCGACCGGGACAAACCGGTGTTGACCACCACCGACCCCGCCCTGTCCTGGGACGACCTGTCCGACCGGGAGCGCGCGGACCTCACCGCGCTGCGCGAGCGCCCCGCGCTGAGCCCGACCGCCCACGGCATCGCGGGCACCGGCGTCACCCTGGAGCACCCCGAGGGCCTCATGGTGCTCTGGCTGGACCTCGACGAGCGCCGCCCCTTCACCGACCAGGACGAGCTGCTGCTGTCGCTGTTGGCCGGGCACCTCGCCCAGGGCCTCACCCGCGCGCACCAGATCGACCAGCAGCGCGAGACCGCCCTGGCGCTCCAGCGCGCCGTCCTCGGCCCCTCCCGGCTGCCCGACGGCTTCGCCGTCCGCTACGAACCCGCGGCGCGACCGCTGGAGATCGGCGGCGACTGGTACGACACCGTCGCCCTGCCCGACGGCCGCATCGGCATCGTCGTCGGCGACTGCGTCGGCCGCGGCCTGAAGGCCGCCGCCGTCATGGGGCAGCTGCGCAGCGCCTGCCGCGCCCTGCTCCTCCAGCAGACGAGTCCGGCCCGGGCCCTCATGGCCCTGGACCACTTCGCCGCGAGCCTCCCCGGCGCGCTGTGCACCACCGTGTTCTGCGGCGTCCTCGACCCGGAGACCGGCCACCTGACCTACTCCAGCGCCGGGCACCCGCCCGCCATCCTGGCCCACCCCGACGGCAGCACCCGCCTGCTGGACCAGGCCGGCTCGACCCCCCTCGCCGTGCGGCCCGGCGCGCAGCGCCCCGAGGCGCAGTGCACCCTGCCGCCCCGCGCCACGCTGCTGATGTACACCGACGGCCTCGTCGAGCGCCGCCGTCGCCCGCTGACCGAGGGCATCGGCCAGGCGGGCGAAGCCGTCCAGGACGGCCGCGACACCGCCCTCGACGACCTCGCCACCAGGGTGATGGACCGGTTGGCCCCGACGGGCGGCTACGACGACGACGTGGCCCTGCTGCTCTACCGCCACCCCGCCCCGCTGGAGCTGACCTTCCCCGCCGAATCCGCCCAGCTCGCACCGGTCCGCAAGACCCTGCGCGGCTGGCTGGAGCAGTGCGGGCTGCCCCCGCAGGCCATGCAGAGCGTCCTGGTGGCCGCCGGGGAAGCCTGCGCCAACGCCATCGAGCACGGGTACCGCGGCACGGTCCCCGACGTGGTCCGGCTGCGGGCCCGCGCACTGGTCGGCGACCTGTACCTGACGGTGATCGACACCGGCCACTGGAAAACGCCCCAGCCCGAGCTCAACGCGCACCGCGGGCGCGGGGTCGCCCTGATGCGCGCGATGATGCAGCAGGTCACCATCACCCCCGGCCCGGTCGGCACCACCGTCGACATGCACCTGAGGATTCCCTGATGACTCCCACCCCGCTCACCCTCACGCCAGGCCGGGACCCCGACGGCACCGCGGTCCTCAAGGCCGTCGGCGAGATCGACATGAGCAACACCGACGCCTTCTCCGCCGCGCTGTCCGCCGCCCTCGACGACGTCCCCGGGCGGCTCGTGGTGGACCTCACCGGGTGCGAGTACCTCGACAGCGCCGGCATCAACGTCCTGTTCGCCCACGCCGGCCGCATCGAACTGGTCGCCTCGCCGTTGCTGGCGCCGGTCATGACCTTCTCGGGGCTCACCGCCGTGATCACGGTCCGCGGGCTGGAGGGCGACGCGGTCGGGCGCGGGCCGCACCCGTAGCGCCGGCGGGCACCGGGGACGAGGTCGTCGCGTCGTCCTCACTGCTCGTTGATGTACCAGCGCTGGTCGCTCCGGCTGAAGTCGCACTCCTCCAGGTTCGGGCTGACCTCGTGCCCGTCGTAGGTGACACAGGTGCCGAACTCGTCGTTCACGATCGCCCGTGAGCTGCCGCTGCCCTCGCGCCACCACAGCTGTCCCGGGTCGTCGGGGTCGCATTCGCGCCCCTTGAGCCGGCCGCCGATGGCGGCGGCGCACAGGCCGGTCCCGACGTTCACGATCAGGTTGTCGCCGCTGCCGAGGGTCCAGAGCTGCCGGTTGTTGCCGGTGTGGTCCGCGGCGATGACGGGTTTGGTGTCCCAGAGCGTCTGGAGCCAGACGTCCTCCGACCCGTTCGCGCTCTCGATCACCGTCGTGGTCTCGTCCGCGCCGGCAGGGGGCGCCCAGACCGCCGTCGAACCCGCCACCACCAGGGCGACCAGCGTCTTGCGCAGTGCCATGGACCTCACCTCTCGCGCCCGTCCGGGCGGCGGACCCGCCGGCCCGGATCGCCGAATCCTTCGGCACGTCCAGTAGAACCGGTAGAACCGGGACGGCCAACGGTCGTGACACGTGTGCGGAACGGGAGAAGCCCGTTGCACTACCGGAGGAGCGGGAGAACACGCAGGGTGCCGATCAACTGCGTCCGAACAAGTGGCCCGCGTGCTGCCTGCCGCGGGGAGCGCGCGGATGTGCGTGCGCCGCCACCGGCGTCGGGACCGGGTTGTCGTTGCGCGGCGGTAGCGTGAGCGGATGATCTCCTGTCAGGACGTGTCCTCGGGCGACGGTCGGGTGCTCCGGGCCTACGACAGCGGGCTCGGCGACGCGGTCGGGACCGTGGTCTGGCACCACGGGTCGCCGCAGACCGGGGCGCTGCTGGAGCCGTTGCTCGTGGCGGCGGCCGAGCGGGGGATCCGGTTGTTGTCCTACGGGCGGCCCGGTTACGGCGGTTCCGATCGGGTTCCCGGGCGGGACGTGGCGTCGGCGGGGGTGGACGTCGGGCGGGTCGCCGACGCGTTCGGGGTCGAGCGGTTCGCGGTGATGGGGGCGTCCGGGGGCGGGCCGCACGCCATCGCCTGCGCCGCGGTGTTGCCCGAGCGGGTCGACTCGGTGGTCTGCCTGGCCGGGATCGCGCCGTTGACCGACGAGTTCGACTGGTTCGCGGGGATGGTGTCGCCCGGCGGGTTGAGGGCGGCGCTGGACGGGCGTGCGGCGAGGGAGCGGTTCGCGGAGGTCGACGAGTTCGACCCGGCCGCTTTCACCCCCGCCGACTGGGACGCGCTGGGCGGGGAGTGGGAAAGCCTGGGCGCGGACGCCCAGCGGGCCGGTCAGGCCGGGAGTGGCGGGCTGGTCGACGACGACGTGGCGTTCACCTCGCCCTGGGGGTTCGAGCCGGCCTCGGTCGCCGCGCCCGTGCTGCTCGTGCAGGGCGGGCAGGACCGGGTCGTGCCGCCCTCGCACGCGGACTGGCTGCACCGGCGGCTGCCTCGGGCGGAGCTGTGGTCCCGGCCCGACGACGGGCACGTCTCCGTGCTCCGCGCGTGCGGGGAGGCGATGGAGTGGCTCGTCGTGAACCGGACGGGGTGAGGAGGGGGCGTCGGGACCGCGGGAGGTTCCCGGAGGCGGGTGTACCCTGGCCGGTGGGTGCCGGGGAGCGCCTCCGGGTCCGCGGGAAGGGCTGAGCCCACCTCACGGCTTTCGCCTGTGCACGACCTCGAAGCCATCCTCCTCTCGTGCCCTGGGCAGCGGACCGCAGGTGCCTGGAGGCTGGAATGCCTGTCGTCCCCCTGCCCGCGCACCCGGATGTCGACCAGGTGCGCAAGCGCGCCAAGGACCTCCTGCGCCAGGTCCGCGAGGGTGAGCCCCGGGCGTTGGCCCTGGTGGCCGAGCACGCCCCGGGCACGCCCGTCGAGGGCTTCACCCTGGCCTCCGCCCAGCTGGCGGTCGCCCGGCACCACGGTTTTCCCAGCTGGCCGCGACTGCGCCGGCACCTGGACGACCTCGCCGCCGAGCCCGACAAGGGCACGCTGACCGTCGACAACCGCTACCGCGTGCACCGCGGGTGGGCCGAGGACGACGACGTGGCGCGGTGCGTGCGCGTCGCGACCGCCGCGCACCCGCCCGCGCGGACCTGGCGGCCCGTGCTCACCGGGCAGCACGCGGGGGTGCGCGTGGTCGTGTTCGCCACCCCTCGCGGTCCGGTGTTCGCCGAGCTGACGCCCACGACCACGACGCTGTCCCCGCCGGTGGCCGTCGAGGCGCCCGCGCCGGCCTTCCACACCGTGACCGGAACGCTGGCCGGGGTGGTGCCGCCGAAGACGACGTCCGTGTCGGTGGAGCGGTTGTCCGGCCGGTACGCCCGGGAGGGGGCGATCCTGTCCGAGGAGGTCTTCACCGTGCCCAACGCCTTCGCCGTTGACGAGCGGGGCGTGCTGCTGCGCGTCGACGGGGAGAACGCGGTCGTGCCCGTGCCGGTCCGTGCCGGAGGGGTGGTCGACCGCCCCGGGGTGGCGGGGGACCGGGAGTCACCGGCGGGGCGTCGCCTGGCGTCGGCGCTCGCTCGGGTGGACGTGCGTCCGGTGGTCGATCCGGAGTGCTGGGCACCCGGCGCGCACGCCGTGCTCAAACGACGCCGAGTCCGTCCAACTGGGCCGCTACCGCGACCTGCTGCTGTGGCACCTGACCGGGCAGGAGCCCTTCGTGGTCGACTTCGACGGGGACCGGTGACCGAACGCGTGGTGACGTTCGACGTCGTGGGGAACGTGCTGGAGGATTTGCCCTACCAGCAGTGAGGGGCTACGGCTGCTCGGTGCTGTCCGACGACCCGCCACCGCTGTTTCCGGTCGCCAGCGCGATGATCGTGTCGGCCACGTCGCCGGACATGCGGAAGCGGTAGTTGTCGCCCAGCTGCTCGCGCTCGAACGGCATCCGGCCGTTGAGCCGCTTCTGCGCCGCGCCGAGCATGCCCGCGCCCTTCCTGCGGTCGATGCCGATCGCGTCGCAGAGCGGCTTCCACCCCACCCAGCCGCCCTTGGCGGCGAGCGACTCGTGGGCGAGCACCCTCAGGAACGTCCGCCAGTCCTCGCTGCTCCCCGCGTTGTACGCCTCGACGACGGCTTCGGGGGACGTGGGCTCCCCAGCCCGCTCGGCGGTGGCTCGGGCCGCGTAGTGGGCCGCGTGCTTCGCCATCATCGGGATGCTCCAGTCCGGCACCGTAGCGGTGAAAGGTACCCAGTTCACGGTCATCTCAGCTCCTGGCGCTGCTCGGTCATCAGATAGCTTTAAGGTATCTCCAAGTTCCCTCAGGGGCAAGGGGTGGGTGCGCGTGCCTGGCTTCACTCGTTCGGGTGAACGAGACGTGAGCTTGTTTCAAGCCGGGTGCGTGCGTCGATAAGGAGATCAGCGCCGGGGGCACGCCCCCCGACCCCCGGCGCCTCACCTCACCGCCGCGCGAGCGACGACGACCCCCTGGCCGCACGAGCCCCTGACCGCACGAGCCCGCGGTGGTGGGCCGTCAGCGGGATCACTCCCGGCGTCAGTACCGCGTAAAGGACGCGTTCGGGGACGTAAGGGACCCGTCAGGCACCCTCAAGTCCACTTCGTCCCCGTGCACGCTCCTCCCCGTCACGACCACCAACCGGGCGGTCGGGGAGGAAAGGGACGTCGATGGCCGACCTGGCCTACGTGCTGTTGCTGGTGGGGGTCTTCGCGCTCCTGGTGCTGGGCGTGCGCGCGCTGGAGCGGCTGTGAACGGGACCGGGGTGGTCGCGAACGCCGTGGCGGGCGTGCTCGCGCTGGGGCTGCTGGTCTACCTGTTCGTCGCGCTCGTCCGCCCGGAGCGGTTCTGATGCCCACCGCCGGGCTGATCCAGGTCGGCATCCTCGTCGTGGCGCTGGCGGCGGTCCACCGGCCGTTCGGCGACTACCTGGCCCGGGTCTACACGAGCGACGAGCACCTGGGAGCGGAGCGGGTGGTCTACCGGCTCGCCCGGGTCGACCCCGCCTCCGAGCAGCGCTGGGGCACCTACGCGCTGTCCGTGCTCGGGTTCTCGTTCGCGGGCGCCCTCCTGCTCTACGTGCTGCAACGCGCCCAGGAACTCCTGCCCTGGGACTTCGGCCGCGGCGCGGTCCCGCCGGGCACGGCGTTCAACACCGCGATCAGCTTCGTGACCAACACCAACTGGCAGTCGTACGTCCCGGAGCAGGTCATGGGGCACGCCGTCCAGGTGGTCGGGCTGACCGTGCAGAACTTCGTGTCCGCCGCGACGGGGATGGCCGTCGCGATCGCGCTGGTGCGCGGCTTCACCCGCAGCCGCTCCGACCGGTTGGGCAACTTCTGGGTGGACCTGACCCGGGGCGTGGTGCGGGTCCTGCTGCCGGTGGCGTCCGTGTTCGCGGTCGTGCTCGTCGCCACGGGCGTGGTGATGAGCTTCCGGGCCGGGGTCGTGGTGGACGGTCAGGACGTGGCCACCGCGCCGGTCGCGAGCCAGGAGGCGATCAAGTTGTTGGGCACCAACGGGGGCGGGGTGCTCAACGCCAACTCCGCCCACCCGTTCGAGAACCCGACCTGGGTGTCGAACCTGGTGCAGGTCTTCCTGATCCTGCTCATCCCCGTTTCCCTGACCCGCACCTTCGGCACGCTGGTCGGTGACCGCCGGCAGGGCCGGGTGCTGCTGGGTGTCATGGGTGCGCTGTGGACGGTGATGCTCGCCGTGGTCTGGGCCGCGGAGGCGCACGGCCTGCGCCCGCTGGAGGGCAAGGAACTCCGGTTCGGCATCCCGGGCAGCGCCCTGTTCGCCAACACCACCACCGCCACGTCCACCGGCGCGGTCAACGCCATGCACGACAGCTTCACCGGGCTCGGCGGCGGCGCGCTGCTGCTCAACGTGCTGTTCGGCGAGATGACGCCGGGCGGGGTGGGCACCGGGCTCTACGGCATCCTGGTGATGGCGGTGATCGCCCTGTTCCTGGCGGGCCTGATGGTCGGCCGCACGCCGGAGTACCTGGGCAAGAAGCTCGGCCGGCGGGAGGTGGCCGCCGCGGTGGTGTCGGTGCTGGCGGTGCCCTCGGTGCTGCTGGTCGGCGCGGGCGTCGCCGCGGTGCTGCCCTCCACCAGGGCGGCGTTGGGCAACCCGGGCGAGCACGGCCTGACCGAGATCCTCTACGCCTACGCCTCGGCGTCCAACAACAACGGCAGCGCGTTCGCCGGGCTCACCGCGACCGGCGACTGGTTCCAGGCTTCGCTGGGCGTGTGCATGGGGATCGGCCGGTTCGCGCCGATCGTCGCGGTGCTGGCCCTGGCCGGCTCCCTGGCCGCGCAGCCCAGGACCCCGGTCACGGCGGGCACCCTGCCCACCACCGGCCCGCTGTTCGCCACCCTGCTCGGCGGCTCGGTCGTGCTGGTCGCCGCGCTGACCTTCGTGCCCGCCCTCGCCCTCGGTCCCGTCGCGGAGGCCCTTCGATGACCGCCCTGATGAGCGCGCTGCCCGACGCGGTGCGCAAGCTCCACCCGCGCCGGCAGGCGCGCAACCCCGTCATGTTCGTGGTGTGGGTCGGCTCCGCGCTGGTCACGGTGTTCGCGGTGGCCGATCCGGACGTGTTCACCGCCTCGGTGGCGGTGTGGCTGTGGCTCACGGTCCTGTTCGCCAACGGCGCGGAGGCGGTGGCCGAGGGACGCGGCAAGGCGCGGGCCGAGGCGCTGCGCAGGACGCGCCGGGACACCGCGGCGCGCCTGCTCGACGGCCGCACCGTGCCCGGCTCCGAGCTGCGGCCCGGCGACCTGGTCGTGGTCGGGCCGGGCGAGGTGGTCCCCGGCGACGGCGACGTGGTCGAGGGCATCGCCTCGGTCGACGAGTCGGCCGTCACCGGGGAGTCCGCGCCGGTGGTGCGCGAGTCCGGCGGCGACCGGTCGGCGGTGACCGGCGGCACCACCGTGCTGTCCGACCGGATCGTCGTGCGCGTCACCACCGAGCCCGGCGCGACGTTCGTGGACCGGGTGATCGCGCTGGTCGAGGGCGCCCGGCGGCAGAAGACGCCCAACGAGATCGCGCTGTCCACCCTGCTGTCGGCGTTGACGGTGGTGTTCCTGCTCGCGGTGGTGGCGTTGCAGCCGTTCGCGGTGCACTCCGGCGGTGAGCAGTCGGTGGTCGTGCTGACCGCGCTGCTGGTGTGCCTGATCCCGACCACGATCGGGGCGCTCCTGTCGGCCATCGGCATCGCGGGCGTGGACCGGCTGGTGCGGCGCAACGTGCTGGCCACGTCGGGGCGTGCGGTCGAGGCGGCCGGGGACGTGGACACCCTGCTGCTGGACAAGACCGGCACCATCACCCTGGGCAACCGGCGCGCCACCGACCTGCTCCCGGCGGCCGGCGTCGCCGGGACCGAGCTGGCCCGGGTGGCGCGCCTGGCCAGCCTGGCGGACGGCACGCCCGAGGGCCGCAGCGTCGTCGAGCTGTGCGCCGAGCGCTACGGCCTGGCCGGGGAGCCGACCGAGCGGGAGCGGGCGGGCGAGCCCGTGCCGTTCTCCGCGCGGACCCGCACCAGCGGCGTCGACCTCGACGGCCGCCGGCTGCGCAAGGGCGCGGCGAGCGCGTTCGCGGTCGACGGGCCCACGCGCGCCGTGGTCGACGAGATCAGCGCGCTGGGCGGCACCCCGCTGGTGGTGGCCGAGGACGACCGGGTGCTGGGCGTGGTCCGGCTGACCGACGTGGTCAAGCCGGGCATGGGCGAGCGGTTCGCCGAGCTGCGCGCCATGGGCATCCGCACGGTCATGGTGACCGGCGACAACCCGCTGACCGCGAGGGCCATCGCGACCGAGGCCGGGGTGGACGACTTCCTGGCCGAGGCCACGCCCGAGGACAAGCTGGCACTGGTCCGGCGGGAGCAGGAGGGCGGTCGGCTGGTCGCGATGACCGGTGACGGCACCAACGACGCGCCCGCCCTGGCCCAGGCCGACGTCGGGGTGGCGATGAACAGCGGCACCTCCGCGGCCAAGGAGGCCGGGAACCTGGTGGACCTGGACTCCGACCCGACCAAGCTGATCGAGATCGTCGGGATCGGCAAGCAGCTGCTGATCACCAGGGGCGCGCTGACCACCTTCAGCGTGGCCAACGACCTGGCGAAGTACTTCGCCGTGCTGCCCGCCATGTTCGCCGCCGTCCACCCCCAGCTCGACGCGCTCAACGTCATGCGCCTGGCCTCGCCCCAGTCGGCGATCCTGTCGGCGGTGGTGTTCAACGCCCTGGTGATCGTGGCGCTGGTGCCGCTCGCCCTGCGCGGCGTGCGCTACCGCCCGGCCGGCGCCGCCGCGCTGCTGCGGCGCAACCTGCTGGTCTACGGCCTCGGCGGCGTCGTCACGCCGTTCGCCGGGATCTGGCTGATCGACCTCCTCGTCCGACACATCCCCGGGATCGGGTGACCTCGTGCACGCGTTCGCCAAACAGCTGCTCGCGGGACTGCGCGTGCTGCTCCTGCTCACGGTGCTCGCCGGGGTGCTCTACCCGGCCGCGGTGTGGGGCGTCAGCCGGGTGCCCGGCCTGCGCGCCAACGCCGAGGCCGTCGACACCACCCTGGTCGGGACGGGCGGCCGCTGGTTCCGCACCCGGCCGTCCGCGGCGACCCTCCCGGCCTCGGGCGGCTCGAACAAGGGAGAGCTGAACCCCGAGCAGGACGCGGTGGTGGTCGCGCGCCGCGCCGAGGTCGCCGCCCGGGAGGGCGTGTCCGGGGACCGGGTGCCGCCGGACGCGGTCACCGCGTCGGCCTCCGGCCTGGACCCGCACATCAGCCCCGCCTACGCCGAGCTCCAGGTGCCGAGGGTGGCCCGGGAGACCGGCCTGGCCGAGGACCGGCTGCGCGCCCTGGTCGCCGAGCACACGGCGGGCGGGGTGGTCACCGAGGTCGTGGTGGACGTGCCGGCCCTCGACCGCGCCGTGGAACGGGCACGCGCACACTGAACCGGTGGACGGCAAACGCAAGCGCGGGGAGCTGCGGATCTACCTCGGCGCGGCGCCCGGTGTGGGCAAGACCTTCGCCGTGCTCGGCGAGGCCCACCGGCGCCGCGACCGGGGCACCGACGTGGTCGTCGGCCTGGTCGAGACGCACGGCCGGGAGCGGACCGCCGCGCTGCTCGACGGCCTGGAGCAGCTGCCCCGCGCGCACGTGCGCCACCGCGGCGTGGAGCTGGCGGAGCTGGACCTCGACGCCCTGCTGGCCCGCGCGCCCGAGGTCGCGGTGGTGGACGAGCTCGCGCACACCAACGCGCCGGGCTCGCGCAACGCCAAGCGCTGGCAGGACGTCGAGGAGCTGCTCGACGCCGGGATCGACGTGCTGTCCACGGTCAACGTGCAGCACCTGGAGTCGCTCAACGACGTGGTCGAGCGCATCACCGGCGTGGCGCAGCGCGAGACCGTGCCCGACGAGGTGGTGCGGCGCGCCGAGCAGGTGGAGCTGGTCGACCTCACCCCCGAGGCGCTGCGGCGCAGGCTCGCCCACGGCAACGTCTACGCCGCGCACAGGATCGACGCGGCGCTGGGCAACTACTTCCGGGTGGCCAACCTCACCGCGCTGCGCGAGCTGGCCCTGCTGTGGGTGGCCGACCAGGTGGACGTGGCGCTCCAGCGGTACCGCTCGGAGCAGCGCATCACCGACACCTGGGAGACCCGCGAGCGGGTCGTGGCGGCGATCAGCGGCGGCCCGGAGAGCGAGACGCTGATCCGCCGGGCCCGCCGCGTCGCGCTGCGCGCCGGCGCGGAGCTGCTGGTCGTGCACGTCCTGCGCGGCGACGGGCTGACCGGCGCGTCACCGCGGCAGGTGGCCGGGTTCCGGCGGGTCACCGAGGACCTGGGCGCGACCTTCCACACCGTGGTCGGCGACGACGTGCCGACCGCCCTGCTGGAGTTCGCGCGCGGCGTCAACGCGACCCAGCTGGTGCTGGGCACGTCCCGGCGGCCCCGGCTGGCGCGGGTGTTCGAGGAGGGCATCGGCTCGGCGGTGATCCAGGAGTCCGGGCCCATCGACGTGCACATGGTCACCCACGAGGAGGCGCGCCGCGGCCCGCGGTGGCGGCCCGGCCGCAAGGCGCTGTCCCGACGCCGGCAGCTGGCGGGGTGGGCGCTGTCGGTGCTGCTGCCGCTCACGGTGACCGGCGTGGGCCTGCTGGGCGGGCGCGCGCTGACCTTCGCCACCGACCTGGTCGGGTTCTTCCTGGCCACGGTGCTGGTCGCGCTGATCGGCGGGCTCGGTCCGGCGGTGGTCGCGGCGCTGTTCGGCGCGGGCCTGCTGAACTTCTTCTTCACCCCGCCGTACCACAGCCTGGCCGTGGCCACGACGGAGAACCTGGTCACGCTGGCGGCCATGCTGGTGGTCGCGGTGCTGGTCGCGCTGGTGGTGGACCGGGCCGCCCGGCTGGTCGAGCAGGGCGCGCGGGCCCGCACCGAGGCCGCCCTGCTCGCCTCCTACGCGCGCACCGTGCTGACCAGCCCGTTCCCGGTGGTGCGGCTGCTGGAGCAGGTGCGGGAGAACTTCGGGCTGGAGTCGGTGGCGCTGCTGGAGCGGCGCGGCGGGACGTGGGCACGGGTGGCGTGCGTGGGGCCGGGGCCGTGCGACGAACCCGACGAGGCGGACGTGGACGTGCCGGTGACCGCGGACGTGCACCTGGCGCTGCGCGGGCGGGCGCTGCCCGCGAGCGACCAGCGCGCCCTGGAGGCCGCGGCGGGTCAGGCGCTGCTGGCGCTGCGGCAGCAGCGGATGGCCGCCGTGACCGCGCAGGCGCAGCGGCGGGCCGAGACCACCGAGCTGCGCACCGCCCTGCTCTCGGCCGTCGGCCACGACCTGCGCACGCCGCTGACGTCCATCAAGGCCGCGATCGGCAGCCTGCGCGATCCCGACCTGCGGCTGTCCGCGCAGGACACCGCGGACCTGCTGGAGACCGTGGAGGTGTCGGCCGACCGGCTCACCGGGCTCATCGACAACCTGCTGGACTCCTCCCGGCTGGCCACCGGGGCGGTCGCGCCCCGGCTGCGGGCGGTGACCTACGACGAGGCCGTGGCGCGGGCGCTGGCGGGCGTCGACGAGCGCGCCGCGGTGTCCCTGGACGTCGCCGAGCACCTGCCGCCCGTGCTGGCCGACCTGGGCCTGCTGGAGCGCGTGGTGGCCAACGTGGTGGACAACGCCCTGCGCCACGGCAGGCTGAGCCCGCGCCGCGTGGTCGACGTGGACGGCGACGGCACCATCGCGGTGGACGAACCGGAGGTCGCGGTGCGGGCCAGCGCCTACGGCGACCGGGTGGAGCTGCGCGTGGTCGACCACGGGCAGGGCCTGCCCAAGAACACGGCCGAGGCGGTGTTCGAGCCGTTCCAGCGGCTCGGCGACCGCGACGCCACCCCCGGCGTCGGCCTCGGGCTGAGCGTGGCCAAGGGCTTCGTGGACGCCATGGGCGGCACGATCACCGCCGAGGACACCCCGGGCGGCGGCCTGACCGTGGTGATCTCCCTGCCGGTCGCGCGGGCGGTGGTGGCGTGACCACGGTCCTGGTGGTGGACGACGACCCGCAGGTCCTGAGGGTGCTGCGGATCAACCTGACCGCCCGCGGCTACGCGGTGCGCACCGCCGCCGACGGGGCCTCGGCGCTGCGGGAGGCCGACGGGGTGGACCTGGTGCTGCTCGACCTGGGGCTGCCCGACGTGGACGGCGTCGAGGTGATCACCCGGCTGCGCCGGTCGAGCACCGTGCCGGTCGTCGTGCTGTCCGCGCGGCCGGGGTCGGCGGACAAGGTGCGGGCGCTGGACGCGGGCGCCGACGACTACGTCACCAAGCCGTTCGGCATGGACGAGCTGCTGGCCAGGCTGCGGGCCGCGGTGCGCCGCGCCGGCCGGCGGCCGTCCGGGGAGCCGCCGGTGCGCACCGCGTCGTTCACCGTCGACCTGACCGCGAAGAAGATCGTCCGCGACGGCCGCGAGGTGCGCCTGACCCCGATCGAGTGGGGCCTGCTGGAGACCCTGGTCCGGGCGGGCGGCGAGGTGGTCGACCCGGAGAGCCTGATGGCGCGGGTCTGGGGGCCCGCCTACACCTCGGCCACCCACTACCTGCGCGTCTACCTGGCGCAGCTGCGGCGCAAGCTGGAACCGGAGCCGTCCCGGCCGCGCCACCTGCTCACCGGGCCCGGCCGGGGCTACCGGTTCCAGGTGTGAGCCGCGCCGGTCAGGCCGCGCGGCGCCGGCTCACCGGCCTCAGGCGCGTGCGCCGCGCCGGGCGGGTCCCGTCGGCCCGCTCGTCGGCCTGCTCCGGGTCGTCGGCCTGCTCGTCGGCCGGGTCGAGGCCGGCCCCGGACCCGGTGTCCGCCCGCACACCACCCCCGGGACCGCGGTGACCGCGCCGGACCACCACCAGCGCCACCAGGGCCAGCACCAGGATCGCGTGGGAGGTCACGCGCGTCACCGTCGCCTGCCCGGTCACCAGGTCCCACGCCGAGAACGCGCCCAGCACCACCACGAACGCCGCCACCACCGGCAGCAGCCCGCCCGCCGCCCGCGGCTTCAGCGCCGCCCACAGCAGGCCCACCCCCAGCGCCAGGTTCCACGCCGTGCCCTCGTTGAACAGGTGGTCCGGGCCGGGTCCGTGGGCGCCGTGCCCGGCCGCCCGCGCCGCGGCCGCACCCGCCCCCAGCAGCTGGGACAACCCCAGGGTCAGCTGCGCGACCGCCACGGCCGCCAGCCCGCCGCGCGCGTACCAGCCCTCGGTGCGCACGGGCGGCGGCGCGGCGTCCAGCACGGCGGTCGCCAGGTCCGGCGTCGGCGTCGCCGGGCGCAGCCGCAGCGACCTGGTCACGGCCGCCGCGCCCCCTTCCCAGGCCCGGCACGCCGCGCACCCGGCCAGATGCGCGTCCGTCTCGGCGGCGGGCACCGGTTCCCCCTCGCCGTCCAGGCGGGCGGACAGGGCCTCGCGGCAGGTGTCGCAGTCCACCCCGACATTGTCGGCCACCCGGCGCCGGTAGTCCCGGGGGACGACCCGGTCAGCGCAGGAGCGGATCAGCGCGGGACCCCGTCAGCGCAGGGGGCGCTCGTCGGCCACCGTCCACTTCACGGCCTTGAGCACGCCACCGGCCGTGGTGCTCTCACCGACCGCCACCCCCCGGTTGTTCAGCGCCACCGGCAGGCTGTGCGCGCCGCCCAGCGACCCGAGCCAGGTGCGCTTGCCGTTCCGCCACAGGAACGCGCGCGGCGCGTCCGGGTCGTCCGCCGACGACCAGCCCAGCACGTCGCCCCGGTCGTTGACGGCCACCGCCTCGGCCGGTCCGGGCACGTCCAGCAGGACCGGCTTGCCGCCGCCCGGCCACAGCGTCGCCCGCCGCACCCCGCTCGCGTCCGTCGTCACGCCGACCACGTCACCGCGCTCGTTGAGCGCCTGCGGCCCGTTCGCCACCCGGCCGTCGGGCGACAGCACGGTCACCGCGTCGCCCTCCCAGCGCAGGGCCTGGCCGTCCTTGTTGCCCACGACCACCCCGGCCTCGTTGATCGCCGACAGCTGGTAGGCGTCCGTGCCCGGCGTCGTGGCCAGCCGCGTGCACGTGGTGCCCGCGCAGCGGAACGCGTAGCGGTCGCCGGCGAACATCGGCACCTTCGACCCGACCACCACGCCCGCGTCGTTGACCGCGTCGACGAACAGGTGCGGCTCGGACAGCGGCAGCGCCTCGTGCCTCCCGCCGCGCCACACCGCGGCCCGCTCCTGGTGGTAGCCGGAGGACGAGGTGGAGTAGGTCATCGGCACCTCGCCGGCGGCGTTGATCGCCTCCGCGACCACCCAGCCCGAGCCGCGCGGGGTGATGTCGACGACCGCGCCCGCCTGCCAGATCCGCGGCTGGTTGACGTAGGGGCCGACACTGCTCTTGGCCTCGACGACGAGCACCTGGCCGCGCTGGTTGATCGCCCGCGGGTTGCCGGTGCCGAGGTCGACGGCCGCGCCGCCGGGCGTCCAGTGCACGCCGCGCGGCGGGCCGTTGCCGTAGGCGGCGCCGATCACCTGGCCGAGGTCGTTGACGCCGACCGTGCGGTGGGTGGGGTAGCCGGGCAGGCCCGGCAGTTCGGTGATCAGCACGTCGGCCCCGGCGGCCGGTGCGGTCACCAGCGGCAGGGCGACGGCCAGGGCGAGGGGTACCAGGAGGGATCTGGGCATGGTTCGCTCCGTTGCGAGATGTCCATCTGAACCGATTCGCACGCTAGTCCCGGTTCGACCGGGACGGCGTCGTCCGGACAGCGGAATCGAGGGGGAGGTCACATGTCCCGCAGGACTGCGGCGGTGCTGGTGGTGGGGGTGGCGGCGGCGCTGCTGACGACCGGGGCCACGGCCGCCGAGCCCGGACCACCGGTCCCCGGATCGCCCGCGCGGAACCCGGCGGCGGGCTTACCCGGCGGCGTGGTGACCCTGCTGACCGGTGACCGGGTCACCGTGCGGGCCGGGCGCGTCGAGGTGCGGCCGGGCCGGGGCCGCGAGCGGATGACGTTCCTCCAGCGCCGCGACCGGCCCGGCGACCTGAGCGTGGTGCCCCTCGACGCGGCGGCCGGCGTGCGGTCCGGGGTCCTGGACGAGCGGCTGTTCGACGTGGCCGGCCTCCTGCGGGAGGGCTACGACGACCGGGCCGGCGGGGTGACGCCGCCGATCGTCGCCACCGACGGCCCGGCCGTCGCGGGGGAGCCGCTGCCGAGCATCGGCGGGTACGCCGTGGACGCGCCCAAGGACGGCTCCCACTGGTCGGCGGTGCGGGCGGCCGGGGTGACGCGGGTGTGGCTGGACGGGCCGGTGCGGTCCTCGCTGGACCGCAGCGTGCCCCGGGTCGGCGCGCCCGAGGCGTGGCGGGCCGGGCACACCGGCCGGGGCGCGACGGTCGCGGTGCTGGACACCGGGATCGACGCCGGGCACCCCGACCTCGCCGGCGCGGTGGTCGAGGCGCGCAACTTCAGCCGCAGCGACACCACCGACGACCGCAACGGCCACGGCACGCACGTCGCCGCCACCATCACCGGCTCGGGCACCCACCAGGGGGTCGCCCCGGACGCCCGGCTGCTGGTCGGCAAGGTGCTCGGCGACGGCGGCGGGGGCCGCGAGTCGGACATCATCGCCGGCATGGAGTGGGCCGCGTCCGCGCGCGCCGACGTGGTGAACATGAGCCTGGGCACCTCCTGGCCCACCGACGGCACGGACCCGATGTCGCTCGCGGTCGAGCGGCTCACCGAGCGGAGCGGCGCGCTGTTCGTCGTGGCGGCGGGCAACACCGGGCCCGTGGCGGGCACCATCGGCAGCCCGGCCGCCGCCGACGCGGCGCTCACCGTCGGCGCGGTGGACCGCGAGGACGGCCTCGCGCGGTTCTCCTCGCGCGGTCCGCGCGCGGGCGACGGCGCGATCAAACCCGACATCACCGCGCCGGGCGTGGAGATCGTGGCGGCGCGGGCGCGCGGCGGCTACATCGGCACGCCGGTCGGGGAGTCGCACGTGGCGCTGTCGGGCACGTCGATGGCCGCGCCGCACGTGGCGGGCGCGGCGGCGATCCTCGCCGCGCGGCACCCGGACTGGACGGCCGAGCAGCTCAAGGGCGCGCTCACGGGCAGCGCCCGGCCCCACGAGGCGCTGTCGGTCCACGAGCAGGGCGCCGGCCGGCTGGACGTGGCGCGCGCCGTCGCCCAGTCGCTGTCGGTCACGCCCGCGTCGCTGAGCCTGGGCACCGCGTCGTGGCCGCACCACGACGACGCCCCGCTCCAGCGGCGGCTGACCTACCACAACGGCGGCACGACCCCGCTGACCCTGGAGCTGACCACCGACGTGCGCGACCCGGCGGGCAACCCCGCCCCGGCGGGCCTGGTCACCGCCTCGCCCTCCTCGGTCACCGTCCCACCGGGTGGTTCCGCCCCGGTCACCGTCACCACGACGACCTCGCTGGACTCCCCGGACGGCCGGTACGGGGGAGCGGTGGTGGCCACCGGCGGCGGCGCGTCCGCGCGCACGCCGATCGCCCTGACCAAGGAGGTCGAGAGCCACGACGTCACGCTGACCTTCCTCGGCCGCGACGGCGAGCCCACCGGGGACCACGACTTCCGCTTCGCCGACGTGGCCCGACCCGAGTCGTACTCCGGCCACGACCCGTCCGGCACGGTCACCGTCCGGCTGCCCCGGGGCGCCTACCACTTCGACGCCTACGTCCCGGACTCCCCGGACCTCGGGCTGACGCAGTTCCTGGAACCCGACGTCGAGGTGACCGGCCCGGTGAGGCTGGTGCTCGACGCGCGCGAGGGCAGGCGGATCGGGATGCGGGTCGCCCGGCCCGGCGCGCGGGTCGGCTTCGCCGAGACGGCCTACCACCGCGAGACCGCCGCCGGACCGATCGCCTTCGGCACGATCGCGAGGGACTTCGAGGCGATCCGGTACGCCCCGTCGAGGACGTCCGCACCAGGTCAGGCCGGCTTCGCGGTGTGGGCGCGGCTGGCCGAACCCGACGGCACCGGCTACTTCGCCGGCAGCCCCTACCAGTACAACGTGGGCTGGGCGCACGACGGCGGCGTGCCCGCGCGGCTGGAGCGCGCCTTCGCCGACCGCGACCTGGTGGAGGTCACCTCGAAGGCCCCGGCGGCGGTCGCGGGCGGCTCCGGGTTCGTCCACCAGGTGGCGGGCGGACCGCTGCCGATGCGCGTCACCGAGCGCTACTCGCCCGGCATCGACTGGTCGGGCAACTTCATCCAGGGGGAGAACCCCGACCTGTACCCGTTCGAGGCGTACCAGCTGACCGCCTCGCCCCGCCGGTTCCAGCGGGGGCGGCCGGTCACCGAGGAGTGGAACGCCGCCGTGTTCGGCCCGGCGTTCCCGAGGACGGCGGACCCGGGCCAGTGGGCCCGCCGGTTCGGCGACCGGCTCACCGTGGACGTGCCGCTGTTCACCGACCAGGCCCCGGACCACTTCGGCTACGCCCGGGTCCACGAGGGGTGGACCAGGCTGCACCGGGACGGCGAGCTGATCGCGGAGCAGGCGGTCGAGGGCAACCTCAGCGCCGAGTTACCAGCCGAGGAGGGCACCTACCGCCTGCACACCTCGGCCGACCGGACCGGCCTGTCGGAGCTGTCCACCCGGATCTCGGCCGACTGGACGTTCACCACGGGGCACGTCGAGGGCCGGGAGGGGCGGGCCCTGCCGCTGCCGGCGGTGCGGTTCGCCCCGTCGCTGGACGACCGGAACCGCGCGCGGGCCGGGCGACCGTTCACGTTCCCGGTGTACGTGCAGGTCAACGGCACGACCCGGACGTCCGGGGTGCGCACCGCCGTGCAGGTCTCCTACGACGACGGGCGGACCTGGCGGCCCGTGCCGCTGATCGGGCTGGGCGGGCGCTGGGTCGCGGTGGTCGTGCACCCGGCCGGGGCCCGGTTCGCCTCGCTCCGGGCGCAGGCCCGCGACGGGGCCGGCAACTCGGTCGACCAGACGATCATCCGGGCCTACGCGCTGGGGTGAGGCCGGCGGACCCGAGACGAGACGGGGAGCAGGGTGGGGAGGTTGGTCGAAAATGAATTTGGGAAATTCCCCGCTCCCTTAGAAGGCGAGCGGCTGATATTGAGCCTTTTCATCGTAATGGTGCAGGTCACGGCATGGGCTGAGTGGCTGAAGCGTGGTGGGCGACGCCCTCGGTAAGACAGCAGTCGACCAAGATCCAATGCTCCGACCGGGAGCCTCGTCATGTTGACTTACCCTGCCGCGATTACGCTGTTCAACCGCACTCCCATCCGCCTGGGTGACATGATCCGTGCGGAGCGGGCCCGTGAAGCGGTGGACCTGCTCGCCGCCCTGGCCGACGACCTCCGCGCCGCCGGTAAACGCGCCGCCCGACTGGCCTGCGCGATCCTCGACGGCACCCTGGTCCCGATCCACCGCGTCATTAACTAAAGTCGTACCACTCGGGTGAGTACCATCGCCACGGCGTCAACGTCCAGGTTCCCGCCGACCCGGTAGGTTGGCTGGTGTGGACCTCGGCGGCACTGCCCGGCGCCGTCCACGACCAGAGTGCGGCCTGCACCCACGGTCTGGCTGACATGCCACCGTCCACGATGTCACCACCTTCGCCGACAGGGCGTATCAAGATGCGGGCGGCACGGTGCACACCCCGTTCAAGCGTCACGCCACCCGGCCTCGGCTGTCACGCGGGCAGAAGGCGGTCAACCGGACACGCGCGCATCCGCGGACTCGGCGAACGCACCGTGTCACTGCTCAAGAGCTGGAAAGTCCTGGCTGAGCCGCGCTGCTGCCCACACCGGACCACCGCGAGCATCACGGCCATCCTCGTCCTGCACCACATCCAAACTCACCGCCAGCAACGATTAAAAGGCTCAAGATTTGAAGAGTGCCTGACCGGCAATTTTAACAGCCTTAAATGCCATCAGAGGGCTATCGGGCATGACAGGTCGGATAGTGCTGCGTCAGACAACCTCGGCTGGGTACTGGGTCCAGGTGCGGATGGGTGAGTCCGTAACGAAGCCGGTTTTGGGTTGGGCTCGGGCGTTATGCCAGCGGATGTAGGCCGCGATCGCGGCGTTCTGCTCGGTGTGGCTGTAGTGGTCGGTGCCGTTGCGTGCGAAGTAGCGCAGAACGGTGAGCTCGGCTTCGATCCAGTTCGGCCAGTTGGAGTAGGTCTGCAGGAACACCAGGTCGACGGCGTTGCTCTCGGCCCGGTCCTGGACATAGGGGTGCCGGTGCAGCGAGAAGTTGTCGGCCACGATGTAGAGCTTCTGGCCCGGCCGGCGAGCACGCAGGCTCTTGATCAGCTTGAGGAACTCGTCGTAGTGCTTGCGGCACCGGATGTGGTAGTGGATCTTTCCGTCGCTCAGGTGGAGTGCGGCGAGCATGTGCATCACGCTGTACTGGCGCTTGTAGGTCGCCCGTAATCGACGCGGTGATCTGGCGGGTCGCCAGGCTTCGTCGTTGTGGGGCTGGAAGTTGAGCGGTCTGAACTGATCGACGCAGATCGCCCGCTCGTCGTCGGGCGGGTGATCGTAAAGGTTCAGGATGCGATGCATCTTCGCCAGGAAGTCAGGGTCGGTGGACACCTTCCAGGTGGAGGAAGGTGTAGCGATAGTCCAACAGTGTTGTCGCGTCACCGGTTCGGCCCATTGAGATGCCTTGACAAGAGCGATTTAACGACTGGCTCAGTACCTAATCTGCTCCGGATAGTCTTTCCGGGTGAACCCTCTGCGTTTTTGCCTCTCGATGTTTCGTCCTCGTTCATGCTGGTCTGGCAGGTCCCTTCGATTGATATTTTTGAGTTTCACTCTTGTCTGCACACGGTGGAAAGGATGCGGACCTCGGCAGGGGGTGGGCAGCGTAAGAGTTCCTACTTCCGGATTGCATGGAATCTGTCATGAGTGGTAGATCTGACCGTTCTGGATCTTCTTTACTCGTCGACAGGGCCACTGGATTCGAGATGCCGGAAGTCCGAACGGGAGTACCATGACACTGTCGATGAGCGTTCGGAGATGATGGGCTCGGTTCGTTAATTTATTCCCGAACCGGGCGTTGAAATCATGTCTTGTGCTGGCCGGTTCTCGGCCTGCTCGAAGTTGTCACCGTGATCCGAGATCAGGGGCTGTGCGGGCCGGTTCGTCGCTTTGTGATGCGATTCCCGGCGGTGTCTTTTCCGGCGGTTCGCGGGGAGTCCGCCGGAGAGTGGAAGAAGGGCGGTCATGGAGGTCGCCCGAACAGTGTATTGAGTGGAGGCGGTACTGTGAGGATCAGGAGAACGCTCGCTGCGGTGGCAGTCGGCATCGGCACGCTCGTAGGCGTCCCGCTGCTCACCGCGCAGGTGGCCGTGGCGCACGACACCTCGGCGTCGATCAACGTCTGCGGCAGCAACAACGAGCAGCGCTGCGGGTACGGTGGGGTGACCAACTCGCACACGCGGTTGTACTCGTGTGACACGTTCGCCGACAACGCGGGCTTCCGTGCCGAGTATCGACTGCGTTCCGGTGCCACCGGCTACGTGGACGACGCCAACGGCAGCTCATCCGGGTGCAGCGGCATCTACCCGGGCACGTCGTCCAACCCGATCACGGCCTTCCGCGTCGTCTGGAAGGCGGCGGGTGGTTGGGTGTACAGCGGGTGGTACGCGGCCTGATTGGGATCGGACACGGGTGCCTCGGCCGGCCTCCGGCCGAGGCACCGCCAGCACATCAACGGTGTCATGGTCATCCTGCTGCACTAAAGGCTGTCACGTAACTCGATGGTGGGTCGTCCGGACGAATCGGGGGTCATGATCGGGTGCAGGTGATCTCGGCGTCCCGGTAGGAGTGGATCGCACCGTTCACCAGTTTGCGGCCTGGGCAGTTCCGCAAGCTGGTGCGGGTGGTGGCCGAGCAAGGCGGAGACGCGATCGCGGACGGGCGTCCCGGCAGGCAGTGGCGCCTGGACCTGGCCGACCGGGTGCTGCTGGTGGCCACCTACTGGCGCACCAACCGGACCATGCGGCAGCTCGGACCGCTGTTCGGCGTGTCGCACGCCGTGTCGCACCGGGTCATCGACACCGTCGGCCCGCTGCTCGCCCCGGCTCCGGTGAGGCGCCGCCGGATCGACCAGGTCGCGATCGTGGACGGCACCCTGGTGCCCACCCGCGACCACCGGCTCGCGGCACGGTCGAAGAACTACCGGTACTCGACCAACCCACAGGTCGCCATCGACGCCGACACCCACGTACTCGACGGTCGACCCGTCATGGCCGACGGAGGCTACCAGGGCAACCGGAGGTGATCATGCCCTGCCGCAAACCCCGCGACGGCAGCCAACTCACCGACTGGCAGCAAGACCTCAACACCATCCACCCCTCGATCCGAGCCTGAGCCGAACACACACTGGCGCGTATGAAGAACCGGACCATCCTGCGCGACTACCGCCGCGCCGCCCACACCCTGCGCGACACCGCCTTCGCCGGTCCCCCACTCGGTAGACCAGTGGAACTGTCCGCAGTTGTGCGGAATTCATGTGGGGTCAAAGCGTCTCCGTCTGGTTTCACCGCACGCCGCGCGCGGCATTCACCCCAGAATCGGGCAGTATTGTGATGTGAAGGACGGTGCCTCACCTCATGATCCCGGGCACGGAGACCCGGCCGACGCCGATGGGACGCCGCGTCCCCGTGGCGATGGCCGGGCAGGCGGGCAACACGCGCGCGCGTCCGAAGACGGAACGGTCCTGCAGGCGGGCCGGGACGTGTCCTACACGGTCTCCCACCACGTGCATCCCGGCACGCCGAAGACGCGGTCGACCCGATTGGTCGTGGTCGCAGTGGTCGCAGTGGTCACGGCGGTCGTGATCGCCGCAGGAACAGTCGTCGCCATCACAGGCTGGTTCCGCGTCCTCGACGCCGCCCCGCCCGACTCGCAACCATCGGCGAGCACGAGCGCCTTCGTGGCCAAGCCCTCCCCGTCCCGGGCCAACTCGTCCACCGGGACGCTGGAACCCGCGCCGGACATGTCCGGCGGCGAGCCCGAGCCGCTCCTGAGGAAGAAGGGGTACCGGCTCACACCGTCCTCGGACGTGCGGACCAACGACACCGACAAGATCGACCTCGACACCGGCTGCCCTGGGTGGGAACGACCTCCCTCCCGCTGGGGCGCAAGCGGTGCGGGGAACTCGCCGACCTGATCGTCGAGACTTACGGGGTGCACACGCCCGATGACCACCCCGCGCTCACCCTGGTGGACGGCCTGGCCACGTACGCATCGTGCCGTGGCCGGACTGACGGCATTGGCACGGTGCTCCTGGAGGACCTGCGCGATGGAGCACAGCTCTGCGTGTCGACCGACAAGAACAACATCGCGGCTGTCCACGTCAACTCGGTGACCGATACCGGAGAACTGGTCATCGATTACGAAATCTGGGAACCCTGACCACTTCCCGCCCCCGTTGACCACGTACGCCCGCCTGGCTGAACAGCTTCCAAGCGGGGTGAAGAGCTGTGGTGCGGCACCTGCCGGGTCTCACCAGCCACCGCCCTGTTCCATACCCCGTACGGGTGCGTCAGGACGTACACGGCGTTGATGTGGCGGTCGTCGAGCTGGGCGAAGGCGTCGAGGTTCTCGTGCTCGCGGCGGACGGTTCGGCGAGCCACCCGGCCGTGGCAGGTGGACGAGGCGGTACTCTGTTCTCCCGCCTCAGCCGGCACAGCTCCTCCAACTCGGCCGCGGTGGTCCTGTCGTCCCGCTCGCCGCGATCGGCCTCGTCCTGTCGGATCTAGTTCCGCAACGTCTTCGGGTGCACGCCCAGCTGCTCGGGCAGGCGCCGGATCACCGGTTTGGGCTCCGACTCCCGGTACGACCTGGCCACAGGGGACCTCAACTCGTCGGGGTACTTCTTCGGCGGTGCCCCGGACGACTCCCTCCAAGCCCTGTCGGACCATGCCCGGAAAGACTCCGGGCTACGGGGGAAGCTCAATGCGATCCGCCGTGCACCCGACGCGGGTCCGGGGGGAGAAATCCGGTGGTCGGCCCGGGAGCGGGCCGGATAGTGTCCGGCGGGTTCGTCGACGGCTGTCCGGCACCGCTGTCGCGCCCACCCCGAAACGGCGGAGAGACCCGTGCCAGACCACACGACCGGGACCGCGGAGCGGATCGCGCCGGCCAACGGCATCCGGCTGTGCTTCACCACCTTCGGCGACCCGAGCCGGCCCGCCCTGCTGCTGATCATGGGTCTGGGCTTCCAACTCGTGCACTGGCCCGACGAGTTCTGCCGGGGGCTCTCCGAACGCGGCTTCTTCGTCGTCCGGTTCGACAACCGCGACGCCGGCCGCTCCACGCACCTGCCCGGGACCGACTACGCGTTGACCGACCTGGCGGCCGACGCCGTGGGGTTGCTCGACGCGCTCGGCGTCGAACGCGCCCACGTGGTCGGGGCGTCCATGGGTGGGATGGTCGCCCAGGTCATGGCCGCGCTCCACCCGTCGCGGGTGCTGAGCCTCGCCTCGCTCATGTCCACCACCGGCCGACGCGGCAGGGGGCGCACGTCCCCTTGGCTGCTCCGCCACCTGTTCGCCCGGCCCGCCCGCACCGAGGAGCAGGCCGTGGAGCGGCGCGTGCGGCTGTTCGGCGCCATCGGGTCCCCCGGCTTCGAGCAGGACGTTGCCGAGATCAGGCGGGTCACCGCGCTGTCGTTCCGCCGCGACCCCGACCACCGCGGGGTGCGTCGCCGGCAGTACCGGGCGGTGCGCGCGGCGGGTGATCGAACCGACCAGCTCGCGCGGATCACGGTTCCGGCGGTCGTCGTCCACGGGACCGCGGACCGCATGTGCCACCACTCCGGCGGCGAGGCGACGGCGGCCGCGATCGGCGGTGCGCGGCTCCTGCTCGTCCCGGGCCTGGGGCACGACCTCCCGCCCGGCGCGTGGCCGACGATCGTCGACGCGGTCGTGGAGAACGCCCACCGCGCTCCGGGAGGGTGAACGGACCGGATTGACGCGGCGGTCAGCTCGGACAGCCCGTCGGAAACGTCCTCCGTGCTCGGCGAGGGTGAGCGACCGGGGTCCCGCCGGACCTGACCGGCGCGTCAGCCGAGCAGGTCCAGCGGGTTGGCGCGCACGCGGTCCGGCCAGTCCGACCCCACCAGCTCCGCCGCCGCGCAGCCGGGTTTGCGCTCGGCCTGGTCGGCGAACCCGTCCAGGAACGCGTCGACGAACCCCAGCCTCGGGTAGCGGTCCACCACCCGGGTCCGCAGCTCCGGCGGGAACTCCGCCAGCCGGGTCCCGGACACGTCCGCGCTCACCGCGACCTGCAACAGGTGGCTCTCCGGGTCCTCGTCGGCGGGCACGTCGGCGCGCATGTGCAGCACGATGACGTCGCACAGCCGATCGCGCCGCGCCCGACCCCACCCGGCGCCCGCGGCGAACACCCGCGCCAGGTGCCCGCCGGCCTCCTCGAACGGCAGCCGGTGGCTGTCGAACGGTGGGGTCAGCGCGAGGTCGTGCAGCAGGGCCGCGACGTAGAGCAGCTCGCCGTCGTGGGCGATGTCCACCTTCGCCGCGTACGCCTTCGCCCAGGCGTGGGCGCGCAGCGAGTGGTTCAGCAGCCAGGGCTCGGCGTACTCCTGGCACACCTCCAGGGCCGCGGCGGCCGCCCGGGAATCGGGTGCGGGAAAGAGGTCCACGCCCCGCAGCGTAGATCAGGTCACCGCCGGTGGGCCCGTTTTCACAGGCCGTGGCGGCGGTCGCCCGTCACCAGTTCGGCCAGCCGCGCCTCGGACCGGTGCGAGAACGGGTCGCGCAGGGCGGCGACGGCCAGGCGGGTCTCCTCCGCGACCAGGTCGCCGTTGATCTGGGCCCCGGCCGCCGCGCCCGCCGCCGCGGCCGCGCCGACCTGGGCGACGGGATCGGTGACGTTGCCCGCGACCCACACGCCGGGCACCTCGGTGCGGCCGGTCGGGTCGGCGGGGACGTGCTCGCCGATCCCCATCGGGTGCTCCACGGCCCGCAGCCCGAGCGCCGACAGGAAGCCGGCGCGCGCCACCATCCTGGGGCCGACCACCAGCGCCTGGCGGGCGAACACCGAGCCGTCGGCCAGCCGCACCCCCACCAGGCGGTCGTCGGCGACCTCCAGCGCCACCATCTCGCCGGGCACCACGCGGATGCCGGGCGCGGCCAGCTGCTCGGCCTGCTCGCCGACCGGCGGCGGCGCGGTGTGCGTCAGCAGCGCGACATCCGGGCTGAGCTGCCGGAACATCAGCGCCTGGTGCACCGACATCGGGCCGGTGAGCAGCACGCCGACGGCCTGGTCGCGCACCTCCCAGCCGTGGCAGTACGGGCAGTGCAGCACGTCCCGGCCCCACCGCTCGCGCAGCCCGGGGATGTCCGGCAGCCGGTCCACCAGGCCGGTGGTGACCAGCACCCGGCGGGCGCGGATCACCCGGTCGTCGGCGAGCGCCACGGCGAACCCCTCGCCGTCGCGGCGCACGGCGGTGACCTCCCCGGTCTCCACGCGACCGCCGTAGCCGCGCACCTCGGCCCGTCCGCGCTCCAGCAGCTCGCGCGGCGGGATGCCCTCGCGGGCCAGCAGCCCGTGCACGCCGTCGGCGGGGGCGTTGCGCGGTTCACCCGCGTCGACCACCACCACGGAGCGCCGCGATCGGGCCAGCACGAGCGCCCCGTTCAACCCGGCGGCGCCACCGCCGACCACGACCACGTCGCAGCTGTCGTTCTTGTTCCCGGTCATCGTGACCACCTCCACGACAACCCTGCGCCCGGACCGGCGGATACGGCAAAGTGTTTTGCCGATTCGGCAACAAGGTGGCCGTCGGGCACCCGGGTTCGGCAGTGGGACGCGCGGGGCGCGGGGGGACCGCGACGGTCGGACTTCGGAGGGCGGGGTTGGTGGCGGTTCGGGTCGGTCGTGGGGGACAGGCGGGTCGGTGGCGGCGGGGGGTCGGTGGCGCGGGTCGGTGGCGCGGGTTGCCGGCGGGCGGTCAGATCGCTGCGGCCAGGCGCGTGCCCTGGTCGATCGCGCGCTTGGCGTCCAGCTCCGCCGCCACGTCCGCGCCGCCGATCACGTGGGCGACGACACCGCGCCCGGCCAGCGCGTCCACCAGGTCCCGCACCGGCTCCTGACCCGCGCACACCACGACCGCGTCGACCTCCAGCAGGCGCGGGTGCTCGTGCCGGGGGCCGAAGGTGATGTGCACGCCCGCCTCGTCGATGCGCTCGTAGTTGACCCCGGTCAGCTGCTCGACGCCCTTGGCCCTCAGCGCCGCCCGGTGCACCCACCCGGTGGTCTTGCCCAGGTCGCGGCCGATGCGGGAGGTCTTGCGCTGCAACAGGTACACCTGCCGCGCGGGCGCGGCCGGGGTGGGCGCGGTGACGCCGCCGCGCACCCGCGCGGGATCGGTGACGCCCCACTCGGCGCGCCACCCGTCGAGGTCGAGCGGCCGGTGGGTGAGGAACTCGCTGACGTCGACGCCGATGCCTCCCGCGCCGATCACGGCGACCCGCTCGCCCACCGGCGCGCCGTGCCGCACGACGTCCACGTAGGACAGCGCGCGTTCGACGCCGGGGATCGCGGGCACGCGCGGGACCACGCCGGTGGCGATGACCACCTCGTCGAACCCGGCCAGGTCGTCGACGCCCGCCCGCCGGCCGAGGTGCAGCCGCACGCCGGTCACCTCGATCCGCCGCCGGTAGTAGCGGATCGTCTCGGCGAACTCCTCCTTGCCGGGGATGCGCCGGGCGATGGCGAACTGGCCGCCGATGTCGTCCTCGGCCTCGAACAGCTCGACCGCGTGCCCGCGCTCGGCCAGCGCGGTCGCCGCCGCGAGCCCCGCCGGACCGGCGCCGACCACCGCGACCCGCTTGGCTCGGCGGGTGGGGAGCAGGACCAGCGTGGTCTCGTTGCCCGCCCGCGGGTTGACCACGCAGGTGGCCTTCTTCAGCGAGAACGTGTGGTCCAGGCACGCCTGGTTGCACGCGATGCAGGTGTTGATCTCGTCCGCGCGGCCGGTCCGGGCCTTGAGCACCCAGTCCGGGTCGGCCAGGAACGGCCGCGCCAGGGACACCAGGTCGGCGTCGCCGCGGGCCAGCACCTCCTCGGCGACCTGCGGCATGTTGATGCGGTTGGAGGCGACCACCGGCACGCCCACGTGCGGGCGCAGCCGCGCGGTGACCCCGGCGAACGCCGCGCGCGGCACCGAGGTGGCGATCGTGGGCACGCGCGCCTCGTGCCAGCCGATCCCGGTGGTGAGGATGGTCGCGCCGGCCTGCTCGACCTCCTGGCCCAGCCGCACGACCTCCTCCCAGGTCTGCCCGTCCTCGACCAGGTCGAGCAGCGAGAGCCGGTAGATGATGATGAAGTCGGGCCCGGCGGCCTCGCGGCAGCGGCGGACGACCTCGGTGGCCAGGCGGCGGCGGTTTCCCGGGGTGCCGCCCCAGCGGTCGGTGCGCCGGTTGGTGCGCGGCGCGAGGAACTGGTTGATGAGGTAGCCCTCGGACCCCATGACCTCGACACCGTCGTAGCCGGCCTCCCGGGCCAGGGCGGTGGCGCGGGCGAAGGCGTCGACCTGGGCGAGGACGCCCCGGTCGGACAGCGCGCGCGGCCTGAACCTGCCGATCGGCGCCTTGAGCCCGGACGCGGACACGCTCAGCGGGTGGTGGGCGTAGCGGCCGGCGTGCAGCAGTTGCAGGGCGATGCGGCCGCCGTTGTCGTGCACGGCCCGGGTGATCCCGGTGTGCGCGCGCGCCTCGCGGCGCGTGGTGAGCTTGGAGGCGAACGGGTAGAGCGACCCGACGAGGTTGGGGGAGAAGCCGCCGGTGACCATGAGCCCGACCCCGCCGCGGGCGCGTTCGGCGAAGTAGGCGGCGAGCCGGTCGAAGTTCCCGGCGCGGTCCTCGTCGCCGGTGTGCATGGAGCCCATCAGGACGCGGTTGGGCAGGGTGGTGAAGCCCAGGTCCAGGGGCTGGAACAGGTTCGGGTACGCGGTCATCGCCGGGTGTCCTCCCGCAGTGCGGCCAGCACCTCGTCGCACCACTCGACCAGGGCCTGCTCGGCGCGCACGCCGCCGCGCAGCACGAGGTGCTGGTGCAGCCGCCGGCCGGTGAGCCCGGACGGGTCGGGGAAGTCCCTGGCCCCCAGGGCGCGGTACGCGTCGAGCCGTTCGGCGTGCAGCCCGCGGTGCCGGGCCACCTCGGCGACCACCGCGGCCACGTCGCCCAGCGAGGCGCCGCGCACCTTGACGGCCAGCTCGTGGCGGATCGTCTCCGGCTCGCCGGGTTCGGCCAGCCACCGGGTCAGCTCCGCGCGGCCCGCGTCGGCCGGTTCGTAGACCTTCCGGTCCGGTCGGCCGGTCCCGGCCTCCTCGTGGCAGGTCACCCAGCCGAGGTCGACCATCCGCTTGAGGGTGCGGTAGATCTGCTGGTGGGTGGCCGCCCAGAAGAACCCGATGGACCGGTCGAACCGGCGGGCCAGCTCGTAGCCGGTGCCCGCGCGCTCGTCGAGCGACACCAGGATCGCGTGCTCCAACGCCATGGCGGCGACCGTACTGTGCAACCGGGTGCGGTGCAACTAGTTGCATAGTACGGTGTGGGCATGGTCCCGCACCCGTTCCGGCAGGTCGACGTCTTCGGCTCGGCGGCCTACGCCGGCAACCCGCTCGCGGTCGTGGCGGCGGCCGACGACGTGGGCGACGAGGACATGCGGCGCTTCGCGCGCTGGACGAACCTGTCGGAGACCACGTTCCTGCTCCGGCCCACCACCGCCGACGCCGACTACCGGGTGCGCATCTTCACCCCGGGGGTCGAGCTGCCGTTCGCCGGCCACCCCACGCTGGGGTCCGCGCACGCGTGGCTGGCCGGGGGCGGCGAGCCCGCGCGGGACGGCGTGGTCGTGCAGGAGTGCGGCGCCGGCCTCGTGCGGGTCCGCGTGCGCGACGGCCGGTTCGCCTTCGCCGCGCCGCCGCTGACCCGGTTCGAGCCGGTGGCCGAGCCCCTGGTGGCCAGGGTCGCGGCGGCGCTGGGCGTGGCGCGCGCGGAGGTCCTCGGGTGCTCGTGGCTGGTCAACGGGCCGGAGTGGCTCGGCGTGCGGCTGGCCGACGCGGCGCGGGTGCTGGCGCTGACCCCGGACCCGGCCGGGCTGGCGGGGCTCGACGTGGGCGTGATCGGGGCGCACCCGGCCGGCGGGGACGCCGACTTCGAGGTCCGGGCCCTCATCGGCACCGAGGGGTCGCTGGTCGAGGACCCGGCGACGGGCAGCCTCAACGCGGGCTTCGCGCGGTGGCTGATCGAGGACGGGGTCGCGCCGCGCGCCTACGTGGCCGCCCAGGGGACCGCGATCGGCCGGGCCGCCCGCCTGCACGTGGACCTCGACGACGAGGGGCTGTGGGTGGGCGGCGCGGTGCGGGAGGGGATCACCGGCGCGGTCGAGCTCTGAGCCCGGCCGCCGGCCGCGCGGGACAGTGCCGCGGCACCCTCCGGTCGACCCTGGACATGTCGTGGGCTAAGGGATAGCGTCCCCGCCGATGTTTGCGTAAACATCGGCTTCGCCGAGCGCCAGCAGGGAGAGACGATGACGTCCACCCCCGTCCCGGTCGCGCCCCCGACCCCGAGGCGACCACGCGTGCGCCGCCGGCGCGTCGACCGCCGGGGTTGGCTGTTCGTCGCACCGTTCCTGGTCGTGTTCGCCCTGGTCTTCCTGGTGCCGGTCGCCTACGCCATCGGGCTGAGCCTGTTCCGCGAGCAGGTGTTCTTCGGCGGCACGACCTTCGTCGGCCTGGACAACTACCGCCTGGCGCTCACCGACCCGAGGTTCTGGGAGTCCTTCGGCAGGGTGGCGCTGTTCCTGGTGGTCCAGGTGCCGGTGATGCTCCTGCTGGCCCTGGTCGCCGCGCTGGCCATCGACAGCGCCCGGCTGCACGCGGCCGGCTTCTTCCGGATCGTGATCTTCCTGCCGTACGCGGTGCCCGCCGTGGTGGCGACGCTGATGTGGGGCTTCGTCTACGGCGACACCTTCGGCCTGGCCGCCGACCTCAACGGCCTGCTCGGGCGCGACGCCGTCCGGCCGCTGTCGGGCGACTGGGTCCTGCTGTCCATCGGCAACATCGTCACCTGGGAGTTCGTCGGCTACAACATGCTGATCCTCTACTCGGCGCTGAAGGTGGTGCCGGGCGAGCTGTACGAGGCGGCGGCCATCGACGGCGCGGGCGCGTTCCGGACGGTCCTGGGCATCAAGCTGCCCGCGATCCGGGGCGCGCTGGTGATCGCCACGATCTTCTCGATCATCGGCAGCTTCCAGCTGTTCAACGAGCCCAACATCCTCCGGACGCTGGTGCCCAACGCGATCAGCACCTACTACACGCCCAACATGTACGCCTACAACCTGTCCTTCGGCGGCCAGCAGTACAACTACTCGGCCACCGTCGCGATCGTCATGGGCGTCATCACCGCCATCATCGCCTACGTCGTGCAGCTGCGCGGCACGCGGAAGGGTGCGTGAGGCACCGTGGCCACGACCCGATCCCCGCTCCGCCCCCGCAAGTCCCCGGTGCTCACCGCCGTCATGGCGGTCTACCTGGCCTACACCCTGGTCCCGCTGGCCTGGCTGCTGATCAGCGCGACCAAGACCCAGCAGGCGCTCCTCTCCACCCCCGGGCTGTCCTTCGGCGGCCCGTTCGCGCTGTTCGACAACATCGTCCAGACCTTCACCCACGACAACGGCATCTTCCTGCGCTGGCTGGGCAACACGCTGCTCTACGTCGTGCTGGGCGCGGGCGGCGCGACGGCCCTGGCCACCGCGGCGGGCTACGGCCTGGCCAAGTACCGGTTCCGGGGCCGCAACGCGGTGTTCGCGGTGGTGCTCGGCGCGATCGCCATCCCGGGCACCGCGCTGGCCGTGCCCACCTTCCTGCTGTTCAGCGACCTCGGGCTGACCAACACGCCGTGGGCGATCATCATCCCGTCGCTGGTCAGCCCGTTCGGCCTGTACCTGGTGTGGGTCTACGCCGCCGAGGCGGTGCCGGACGAGCTGCTGGAGGCCGCCCGCCTCGACGGCGCGGGGGAGGTGCGGATCTTCCTCACCGTCGCGCTGCGGCTGCTGGCGCCCGGCATCGTCACGGTCGCCCTGTTCGCGGTGGTGTCCACCTGGAACAACTACTTCCTGCCGCTGATCATGCTCAGCGACCCGGACTGGTACCCGCTGACCGTGGGGCTCAACCAGTGGAGCGCGCAGGCGTTCGGCGTGGGCGCGCAGCCGATCTACCACCTGGTGATCACCGGCTCGGTCATCACCATCGTCCCGCTCGTCGTGGCGTTCCTGCTGCTCCAGCGCTTCTGGCAGTCGGGCCTGAGCGCGGGCGGCGTCAAGCAGTAGTCCCCACCCACCGTCGCGAGAGGACCGTGCCATGTTCCCCACCGGACGACGCCGGAAGGCGGCCGTCGCCCTGGCCGCCGCGTTGGTCACCGCCCTGGCGGGCTGCTCGTCGGGCCCCGAGGGCGCCGCGCCGGGCGGCGCCACCGGCACCCAGGACGCGGTCGACGCGGCGCTGCGCGAGGGCGGCACCATCACCTACTGGAGCTGGACCCCCTCGGCCGAGGCCCAGGTGGAGGCGTTCCAGCGGGAGTTCCCCAACGTCAAGGTCGAGTACGTCAACGCGGGCACCGGCAACGACCACTACACCAGGCTCCAGAACGCCGTCAAGGCCGGCTCCGGCGCGCCGGACGTCGCCCAGGTCGAGTACCAGGCGCTGCCGCAGTTCGCGCTCACCGGCTCGCTGGTCGACCTCGGCCGGTACGGCTTCGCCGATTTCGAGTCCGACTACACGCCGTCCACGTGGAACTCGGTGAAGGTCGGCGGCGGGCTGTTCGGCCTGCCCCAGGACTCCGGCCCCATGGCCCTGTTCTACAACAAGCAGCTGTTCGACCAGCACGGCATCGCCGTGCCCAAGACCTGGGCCGAGTACGTGGAGGCGGCCAAGGCGCTCCACGCCGCCGACCCGACCAAGTACATCACCTCCGACTCCGGTGACGCGGGCTTCGCCACCAGCATGATCTGGCAGGCGGGCGGGAAGCCGTTCCGCACCGAGGGCCAGTCGGTGACGATCGACCTCCAGGACGAGGGCGCCAGGAAGTGGACCTCGGTGTGGGACGAGCTGGTCGAGCAGGAGCTGGTGTCGGGCATCCGGGGCTGGACGGACGACTGGTACCGGGGACTGGGTGACGGCACCATCGCGTCGCTGGTCGTCGGCGCGTGGATGCCGGGCGTGCTGGAGGCGTCGGTGCCCGCCGGCGCGGGCAAGTGGGCCGTCGCGCCGGTGCCCACCTACGACGGCACGCCGGTCACCGCGGAGAACGGCGGCAGCACGCAGTCGGTGCTGGAGCAGAGCGCCAACCCGGCGTTGGCGGCGGCGTTCGTCCGGTGGCTCAACAACGGCAACGGCATCAAGCCGTTCCTGGAGAGCGGCGGGTTCCCGGCCACCACCGCCGACCTGGGGTCCTCGGCGTTCAAGGACGCGGAATCGCCCTACTTCGGCGGGCAGAAGGTCAACCAGGTGCTCACCGAGGCCGCCGGCCAGGTCGTGCCGGGCTGGAGCTACCTGCCCTACCAGCTCTACGCCAACACCATCTTCGGCGACACCGCGGGCAGGTCCTACACCGACCGCTCCGGCCTGGACGGCGGGTTGGCCGCGTGGCAGCGGGCGCTGGCCGACTACGGCACCCAGCAGGGCTTCACCGTCACCACCGGCTGACCCGGCGGCGGGGCGGCCGGACCGGTCGCCCCGCCACCCGGGAGGAACCCCAGGAAGGAATTCCCGTCCCCGTGCCAGAGTTCAGCATCGGCGAGCACGACTTCCTGCTCGACGGACGCCCGTTCCGGGTCCTGTCCGGCGCGCTGCACTACTTCCGCGTGCACCCCGACCAGTGGGCCGACCGCATCGACAAGGCCCGGCGCATGGGGCTGAACACCGTGGAGACCTACGTCGCCTGGAACGCGCACGCCCCGGCGCCGGGCGTCTTCGACCTGACCGGCGGGTTGGACCTGGGTCGGTTCCTGCGGCTGGTGGCCGACGCGGGGATGCGCGCCGTCGTGCGGCCCGGCCCCTACATCTGCGCGGAGTGGGACAACGGCGGGCTGCCGGCGTGGCTGTTCCGCGACCCGGCCACGGGCGTGCGCCGGGCGGAGCCCCGCTACCTGGCCGCCGTCACCGACTACCTCGACCGCGTCTACGAGGTGGTCGTCCCGCTCCAGGTGCGCCACGGCGGACCGGTGATCCTGGTGCAGGTCGAGAACGAGTACGGCGCGTTCGGCTCGGACCGGACCTACCTGGCGACCCTGGCCGAGCACGCCCGCGCCGCCGGGATCACCGTCCCGCTGACCACCGTCGACCAGGCCACCGACGAGATGCTGGCGGCGGGCGGCCTGGACGGGCTGCACCGGACGGCGTCGTTCGGCTCGCGCGCCGCCGACCGGCTGGCCGTGCTGCGCCGCCACCAGCCGACCGGACCGCTGATGTGCGCCGAGTTCTGGGACGGCTGGTTCGACCACTGGGGCGGCCACCACCACACCACCTCGCCCGCCGAGAGCGCGGCCGAGCTGGACGCCCTGCTCGCGGCGGGCGCCTCGGTCAACGTCTACATGTTCCACGGCGGCACCAACTTCGGGCTCACCAGCGGGGCCAACGACAAGGGCGTCTACCAGCCCACGATCACCTCCTACGACTACGACGCGCCCCTGGACGAGGCCGGCAACCCCACCGCCAAGTACCACGCGCTGCGCGAGGTGATCGCCCGCTACCACGACGTGCCGGACGAGCCGCCGCCCGCCGCGGTCCCCGCGCCCGGGTTCGAGGTGCCGCTGTGCGACCCGGTGCACCTCCTCGACGCCCCGGAGCGGTGGGGTCGGCGGCGGCGCCACGACCGGTTGCCGACCCTCGACGAGCTCGCACCCGATCAGTTCGGCCCTGGTGAGTCCGGCTCCGGCGAGTCCGGCCCAGACCAGCCCGGCCCAGACCAGCCCGGCCCAGACCAGCCCGGCCCAGACCAGCCCGGCCCAGACCAGCCCGGCCCCGGCGAACCAATCGGCGCGCCCCGCCTCGCGCTGCTGACCACGCGGGTCGACGCGCCCGGCCCGGCGGTCCTGAGCTTCGGCGAGGTCCGCGACCGCGCCGCGGTCTTCCTGGACGGCCAACCGGTCGGCACGCTCCTGCGCGAGCACCACCAGCGGGCCCTGGGCCTGCGCCGCGCGGCCGGCGAGCTGGCCGTCCTGGTGGAGGACCAGGGCCGGGTCAACTACGGCCCCCGCCTCGGTGAGCCCAAGGGCCTCATCGGCGGCGCGGCCCTCGACGGCCACCCGCTCACCGGCTGGGACGTCGTGCCGATCGACCTCGCCGCACCGCCCGACGTGCGGCCCGACCACCCCACCCCGGTCGGCGCCGCGCTGGCCGGACCCGCCCTGGCCCGCGCCCGCTTCACCCTGGACCACCCGGTCGACCTGCACCTGGACACGCGCGGCTGGGGCAAGGGCGTGGCGTGGGTCAACGGCTTCCCGCTCGGCCGCTACTGGTCGCGGGGCCCGCAGCGCACCCTCTACGTCCCCGGCCCGGCGCTGCGGTCCGGCGACAACGAGCTGGTCGTGCTCGAACTCGACGTGCTGACCGAGCCCGTCGCGCGGTTCGTGCCGGGACCGCTGCTGGGTCACACCGAGGCGTGACCCGCGGCGCGGACCGGGATGTTTGCGCAAACAACACCGGTTTATAGTGATCCGGCACCGCGGCGTCGCCGGGCCCGGCGCGGAAGGAGCCCAGCAGCGTGAGTCCGACCAGGTCCGGTCCGGGCACCCCGGGGCGGCCGCCCGCGCGCCGCGTGTCGATGGCCGACGTCGCCCGCCTGGCCGGGGTGTCGGCCCAGACGGTGTCCCGGGTGTCCAACGGCCACCCCAGCGTCGTGGGCACCACGCGTGAGCAGGTGCTGGAGGCCATGCGGCAGCTGGGCTACCGCCCCAACAGCGCGGCGCGGGCGCTGAAGTACGGCGAGTTCCGCACCATCGGCGTCATCCTGTTCACCCTCTCCACGGTCGGCAACAGCCGCACCCTGGAGGCCATCGTCGACCACGCCGCCCACGAGGGCTACGCCATCACCCTCATCCCGGTGGCGGTGCCGACCCAGGACGGCGTGCTCGGCGCGTTCACCCGACTGGGCGAACTGGCGGTGGACGCGGTCATCGTCATCATGGAGGTCCACCTCCTCGACGCCGCGACGGTCAGCCTGCCCATCGGAGTGCCGGTCGTGGTGGTCGACTCCAACGGCGGCGACCGCTACACCGTCGTGGACACCGACCAGGCCGACGGCGCGCGGCGGGCCGTGGGCCACCTGCTCGACCTGGGTCACCGCACCGTCTGGCACGTCGCCGGCCCCGAGGACTCCTACGCCGCCGAGGGCCGGGCCTCGGCGTGGCGGGCCGCGCTGGAGGGGGCGGGCGTGCCCGTGCCGCCCATGGCGCGCGGCGACTGGTCGGCCGACTCCGGCTACCGGGCGGGCCTGGAGCTGGCCGGCGAGCCCGGCTGCACGGCCGTGTTCGCCGCCAACGACCAGATGGCGCTGGGGCTGCTGCGCGCCTTCCACGAGCGGGGCCGGGTCGTGCCGCGCGACGTCAGCGTGGTCGGCTTCGACGACATCCCCGACGCCACCTCCTTCATCCCGCCCCTGACCACCGTGCACCAGGACTTCACCGAGGTCGGGCGGCGCTGCGTGGAGAGCGTCCTGCACCAGGTCCAGCACAAGCGGACCGAGCCGGGCACCACGCTCGTCCCGACCCGGCTGGTCGTGCGCGGGAGCACCGCGCCCCCGACCGCCTGACCCGGTTCACCCGACCGCGACCGCCTGACCCGCTCACCCGACCCTGCCCACCTGCCGCGACCGCCGGGCCGATCGGGCGAACCGCCCGCGATGTCCCGCACCGCGCGCCGTACCCGGCCCGGCACCGCGAGCGCGGGGGCGTCCAGCGGCGGATCGACGAACTGCCACCCGACCCGGGCCCCTCGGTCGCCCGTTAGGGCGCTGCCGTGGGGGCCGGTCGGGTGCCATGTTGGAACCCGGACCGACGTGGCCCGGGACCGGGAGGGCGCACATGCGGCGGACAACGGTGTTCGTCCTGGCGGCGGTGGGCGGGTTGCTGGCCGGGTGCCTCGGCCGGAGCGAGGGGACCGACCCGGGGCGCAACGCCGACGCCAAGGAGGTCACGCTGACGATCGTGGCCAACGCCGCGGTGGGCGGGAAGAACGCCCGCGGCGCGGCCTGGATCAACGACTGGGTGATACCCCGGTTCACCGAGCGGCAGCGGGCCAAGGGCGTCGACGTGACCGTCCGCTTCGAGCAGAACGGCGCGGGCGACGAGGACTTCAAGACCAAGGTGGCGCTGGACTTCAAGACCGGCGGCGGTGGCGACATCGTCGAGCTCGACGGGATCTGGCTGGGCGAGTTCGCCCAGGCCGGCCAGGTCCGACCGCTCGACGAGGTGATCGGCGGCCCCGAGGTGGACGCGTGGGACGGCTGGGAGCAGATCCCCGCCGCCGTGCGGGCCCTCGGGGAGTTCGACGGCAGGCGCTACGGCGTGCCGATGGGCACCGACGGCCGGGTGCTGTTCTTCAACAGGAAGCTCTTCGCGCGGGTCGGCCTGCCCGACGACTGGCAGCCGCGCAGCTGGGACGACCTCCTGGCGGCGGGGGAGAGGCTGCGGGCCCTGCCCGGCGTGGTGCCGATCCAGCTCAACGCGGGCACCGCCATGGGGGAGGCCACCTCCATGCAGGGCGTGCTGCCCGTGCTGGCCGGCGCGGGCGAGCAGGTGTACGAGAACGGCAGGTGGCAGGGCGCCACCGACGGCGTGGAGGCGACCCTCGACCTGTACCGGCGCGTCTACGGCGGCGGGCTCGGCGACCCGGTGCTCCAGCAGGAGGCCAACGGCCGCGACCGGTCGTTCGCGCTGTTCGCGGAGAACCGGATCGGCATCCTGCTGGAGAGCGACTACTTCTGGCGCTCGGTGGTGGAGCCCCGCAACGGCGCGGCCGGGATGGCCGACCGCGACACCGCCGTGGGCTGGGCCCTGGTGCCCGCCCGGCAACCCGGGGCCGGCGTGGGCGGGCAGGACTTCGTGAGCATGTCCGGGGGCGGTGTGCGGGTGGTCAACCCGAACACGGAGTTCCCGCGCCAGGCGTGGGAGCTCCTGCGGTTCCTCAACTCCTTCGAGGCGGTCAAGACCTCCCTGGACGGCGGCGCGCAGCTCACCCAGCGCACCGACGTGAACGACGAGGTGCTGGCGGGTGACCCGGTGCTCTCCTTCGTCGCCGAGCGGGTGCTGCCGATCACGCGCTACCGCCCCGGTCTGGCCGACTACCCGAGGGTGTCGGCCGCGCTCCAGCAGGCGACCGCCGACGTGGTGGCCGGCCGGAGCCCGGGTGAGGCCGCGGGGAACTACCGGGACGCGCTGGTCCGGGCGGTCGGCGAGGCGTCCGTTGCGGGTGGTTGACCGCGACGTCGCCGGTCTGGGCGCGGCGCGGGCGATCGCCTTCGTCGCGCCCGCCCTGCTGCTGATCGCGGTGTTCCTGGTGTTCCCGGCGCTGTGGACGCTCTACATCGGGATCACCGACTACCAGCTGACCGGGCCCGCCGCGGCCCGGCCGAGCGTGGTGGGCGCGGAGAACTTCACCAGGGCGCTGGCCGACCCGCTGTTCGCCAACTCGCTGGGGCTGACCGCGCTGTTCGTGCTCGGCTCGGCCGTGATCGGGCAGAACGTGCTCGGCTTCGGGCTGGCCTGGCTGCTGCGCGGGGTGCGACCGCGCCTCCGCCGCGTGGTCGAGGCGTTCGTGCTGCTGGCCTGGATCCTGCCCGGCCCGGTGGTCGCCCTCCTGTGGTTCGCCGTGCTCAGCCGCGACGGCGGCACGCTGGGCCTGCTGCTGGACCGGCCCGCCACCGCGTGGCTGGTGGAGTACCCGATGGCGAGCCTGATCGTGTTCAACACCTGGCGCGGGACGGCGTTCTCCATGCTGCTCTACAGCTCCGCGCTGGCCGTCGTGCCGCCCTCGCACCTGGAGACCGCGCGCCTGCTGGGCGCGAGCGGCCCCCGGGTGGTGCGCGACGTGGTGTTCCCGCACATCAGGGGGCACGTGCTGACCAACACGCTGCTCATCAGCCTGTGGACGGCCAACGACTTCACGCCGTTCCTGCTCACCGCGGGCGGCCCGAACCACGAGTCGGAGGTGCTGCCCGTGCTGATCTACCGCCAGGCCCTGGAGGGCGGTCGGCTCGGGTACGCCTCGGCCCTGTCCCTGCTGCTGCTGGTGGGCAACCTGCTGGTCGCGCTCGGGTACCTGCGGCTGCTGCGGAGGCGGGCGTGAGCCCGGCGCAGGTGGTGCGCCGGCTTGGCTTCCACCTGGTGATCGCGGTGGTGCTGGCGTTCTTCGCGGTGCCGGTGCTGTGGCTGGCCTCCGCCCCGTTCGACGCGCGGCCGGGGCTGGGCGTGCGGTGGCCGGACTGGACGCTGTCGAACGTGCGCGCCACCCTGGCCCACCCGTACGCGCTGACCTCGCTGCTCAACTCGCTGGTGCTGTGCGTGGTGGCGACCGCGGTGACCGCGGCCCTGGCGGCGCTGGCCGCGTACTCGCTGTCCCGGGTCCGCCTCCCCGGCCGCGACGTGCTGCTCTACCTGTTGCTGCTGCTCTCCAGCGTGGTCACCGGCACCGCGGCGATGGTGCCGGTGTTCGTGCTGGTGCTCCAGCTGGGCCTGATCGACTCGCGGTTCGGCACCGCGCTGGTGATCGCGGGCGGGATGCTGCCCGCCGCGATCTTCATCCTCAAGGACTTCATGGACTCGGTGCCGCGCTCCTACGAGGAGTCCGCGCGGGTGTTCGGCGCCTCGCCGGCGCAGGTGCTGGGGCACGTGGTGCTGCCCATCGCCCGACCGGGCGTCGCCGCGGTGGTGGTGTGGTCGTTCGTGAACGCGTGGGGCAACTTCCTGCTGCCGTTCCTGCTGCTGCGCGACGTGGGGCGGCAGCCGGCGGCGGTGCTGCTGCGCACCCTCCAGGACGAGGGCGGCACGGCCAACCTGACCGTGATCCCGGTGTTCTCGCTGCTGTACTCGATCCCGGTGGTCGTGCTGTACCTGCTGGTGAACAAGCGCTACGGGTTCCGGTTCCACGGGGGGATCAAGAGCTGATGGCGGGCATCGACATCACCGGGCTGGCCGTGGAGTACCCGAACGGGGTGCGCGCCGTGGACGGGCTCGACCTGCGCGTGGCCGACGGCGAGCTGTTCGCGCTGCTCGGCCCGTCCGGCTGCGGCAAGACCACGCTGCTGCGCGCCATCGCGGGCCTGGAGCCGGTCGCCGCGGGCGCGGTCGCGATCGGCTCGCGCGAGCTGACCGGGGTCCCGCCGGGCGCGCGCGGGGTGGCGATGGTGTTCCAGGACTACGCCCTGTTCCCGCACATGACCGTGGCCGAGAACATCGCCTACCCGCTGCGGGTGCGCCGCGCGCCCAAGGCGCGGCAGCGCGCGGAGGCCGAGCGGGTCGCGGCCGGCCTGAGCCTGTCCGGGCTGCTCGACCGCCGGCCGGGCCAGCTGTCCGGCGGCCAGCAGCAGCGCACCGCGCTGGCCAGGGCGATCGCGGTGGAGGCCGACGTGCTGCTGCTCGACGAGCCGCTGTCGAACCTCGACGCCCGGCTGCGGCTGGAGGCCCGGACCTTCCTCAAGCGCTGGCAGCGCGAGCTGGCGCTGACCACCGTGTTCGTCACCCACGACCAGGCCGAGGCGCTGGCGCTGGCCGACCGGATCGCGGTCATGGAGGCGGGGCGGGTGCGGCAGCTCGGCACGCCGCGCGAGGTCTTCCAGCGGCCCGCCGACACGTTCGTGGCCAACTTCATCGGCTCGACCCCGATGAACCTGCTCGACGGGACGGCCAGGGACGGCGGTGTCGAGTGCGCGGGGGCGCGGCTGCCGGGCCCGCCCGGTCTGCCGGCCGGCACGCCCGTGGTGGTCGGCGTGCGGCCGGAGTACCTGGAGGTCGCCGAGGACGGCCTGACCGGGCGCGTGTCGACGGTGGAGAACCTGGGCGTGACCTCGCTGGTGACCCTGGAGTGCGCGGACGGCGTGCTGGTCGGCCTCACCGTGCCCGAGCAGGACGAACCGGCGGCCGGCGCGTCCCTGAGCGTGCGGGCCGTGCCGGGTCGGCTGCTGTTCTACGGCGCCGGGGACGGTCGCCTGCTCGGGACGCGGTGAGGGTGGTGCGGCGCCCGCTGTCGCGGGCGCCGCACCGGACGCGGTCGGGCCTCAGTGCGTGACCTGCCAGTGGCTGTTCGCCGTTTGCAGGGTGAACGACAGGCCGTAGCACCCGAAGTCGGTGCTGTTCAGGCTGCCGGGCGGCGTCACCGTCGAGTTGCTCGTGGTCAGCGAGCTCCAGGTGCTGCCGACCTTGATCTTGAGGTTGGCGGCGTGGTACTGCGTGCCGTAGGTCTCGGTGCAGTAGTAGCCCTCGCCGGTGGCGGAGTTGTACTCGGTGTAGACCTCGAACATGCTCCAGCCGCCGTGCGTCTCGCTGAGCTTGGCCGTGTCGGCGCTGGTGAACAGCGCGTCCCAGGTCGAGGTGGTGTAGTTGTACAGGTAGGCGGTCCAGGAGTTGGTCACCGCGTTGGTCTGCACGTCCAGCACCTCGTAGGCGGGCAGCCCCTGGAACGAGGTGGTGTAGGTGCTCAGGAAGCTGGAGTCGATCCAGGCCACCGCGGCGAACCCGGGCGAGGCCGCGCACCAGTCCCACGCGCCGACGCCGTTGCCGCCCTGCCAGTAGAACGTGGTCACCTCGATGCAGGTCTTGCCGCTCGGGACCAGCGTCGGGGCGTAGACCACGTCGGGGTTGCCCGACGGGATGCTGATGCCCGGGTTGACCGTGTGGGTGGCCTGCGCCCCGATGGACGAGACGGTCGGGAACGCGCCCCAGACGACGTGCAGGGAACCGCTCCACGGCGTGATGGTCGTGGTGTCCGCCGAGCGGGCGGCGGTGGTGCTGCCGGCGGTGGGGCGGGACTCACCGGGCTTGCGGACCCCCTCGCTGACCACCGGGCCGGCGGCGGCACGAGCCGCTTCGCCGCGCACCGCGGGCACGAGCCGGTTGCTCACCGGCGAATCCGGGGTCGGGGCGGCCACCTCGACCGGTTTGTCCGGTGTCGCCCCCGCGGGGGACGCGGTGGACAGGGGCGCGGTGGGTGCCAGCAGGGCGCCGCCGGCCAGCAGCGCGACGGCGAGCAGCCGCGCCGGTGAACGGCGGGGGCGGGACGGAGAACTCGGTAACGGCATTGCCTCGGTGTTCCTCTCGACCGGAGAACTGGCGCACCGCAGGGGAAGAAGGACGCAGCGACACGTTCGAGTGTCCCCCCAGGACACTGCGGTAACCGAAGCCTGCCGGGTGGTCGGGGAGATCAGCCAGGGGACGATCGGTTGCTGTGCGCCGGGGCTGCGGTTCCCCGCACCCGGGGCCCTCGACCCCCGAAGGCACCCGGGGCGGGGTGGTTGCCGGAACCCCCACCTCCCGGCCGAGCGCTCGGTTACCATGGGTGTCGGGAGGAACACCGGGGGAGAGGGGGTCGTGGGCATGAGCCTCGTCCAGGTCCTCGGCACCGCCGCGCAGCAGCAGCCGGAGCCGGTGCCCGCGTTGGCGGTCGGCGTGCTGTTCGCCTGTCAGGGCGCGGCCGCGCTGTGCCTGTTCCTGATGGCCTACCTCGGGGCCAACGAGAAGCTGCCCCGCAACGCCTTCTTCGGCCTGCGCACCGGCCGGTCCCGCGCCGACGACGAGACCTGGCGGCACGTGCACCGCGCGGCCGCGCCGTTCGCGTACGCCGCCGCGGCGGCGGGGGTCGCCGGGCTGGGCGCGCTGACGCTGAACACCGACCGGGCGGCGCTGTTCCTGGCGACCCTGCTGATCACCGACGTGGTCGTGGTGGTGTTCGTGGGGCTCGCGATGACGCGCGGGCACCGGGACCTGCCCATGGGCTGACCGGGCCCGGGGGAGCACCGGGCGGCCGAGGCCGCCCGTCGGGCACTCCTGCCTGGTCGACCGCGCTCCGCTGGACCCGCCGCTCACCGCTCACCGCTGGACCTGCCGCTCACCGCTGCTCCACCCGGAACCCGCGCGAGGACGGCACGAGCGCCGCGGCGGCCGGCGCGGCGAAGCACGCCACCGCGCAGCCGACCAGCACCGGTCCCGCCCCGAAGTGGCCGATCGCCGGCGCGATCAGCGCCAGGCCGACCGGGGCGAGGCCGTAGGACAGCAGGAAGTCCAGCGAGGAAACCCTGGCCAGCAGCCGCGGTTCCACCTCCCGCTGCGCGGCGGTGAACCACGGCACGTTGAACAGCTCGATCCCCAGCCCCGCCACCGCGTAGGCGGCCACCACGACCACCGCGGGCACGGGCAGCAGCAGGGCCAGCGGCGCGAAGCCGTAGCAGCCCAGGCCCGCGAGCGCGGCCCACCCCCGCGCGCGGGGTCGCCACCGGGAGACCAGGACCGCGCCGATGAGCGCGCCGACCGTGTAGGCGGTCAGGGCGGCGGCGAGCACGGCCTCGGTGCCGTACCGGTCCCGGCTCACCAGGGGCAGCACCACGCCCGTGGCGGAGTAGCCGGTGGCGATCACCGCGGTGAGCGCGCCGAGGCCGGCGAGGAACCACGGGTGCCGGCGCGCCTCCCGGACCCCGTCCAGGAAGTCGGCGGTGAAGCGGGTCCTCCCGACCGGTGCGACGGGCGCCGCGCCGCCGGCGGGCGGCAGCAGGGCCGCGACCAGCCACAGCACGCCGGTGGCGATCAGCAGGGCGGGGGTGTCGACGACCACGGCGAGCAGCGCGGTGAGACCGGGGGCCACCAGCGTGGTGACCCGCACCGAGAGCGTCATCGCGGCGTTCGCCTGCTGCCGCTGGTGCTCGGCGGTGACGACCTCGGCGGTCAGCGCCTGGAACGCCGGCCTGCACGCGCCCTGCCCCGCCCCCACCACCGCGGCGGCGACCGCCGTCAGCACCACCGAGCGCCCGGCGCCCAGGGCGATCACCGGGGACGCGCAGCCCGCCACCAGCCCGGCCCACAGCACGACCCGGCGGCGCGGGTACCGGTCGGCCAGGACCCCGGCGACCGGCACGGCGGCGAGGAAGCCCGCGGTGCGCGCGGCCAGCACGACGCCCAGCTCCACCGCGCTGATGGAGCGTTCGAGCACGGCGAGGCCGAGGATGAACGGCAGCGCCCACGTGGCGGTGCCGGAGGCGGTGCTGCCGGCCCAGAGGCGGAGGAAGGCCGCGCTGCGGAACACCGACGTCGGCCGCCGCCCCGCGCCTGCCACGTCGTGCGCCACGCGACTCCCTTCCACCGGACCGTGGACGTGGTGGTCGTGAGACCGGGCGGTCGGCACGAACTGTAACCGGCCCGGGGTGGGCGGGACCGGTGGTCGGGGTCACCCGACTTCGGCGCCCGTCGACCGCTCCCGGGCTCCCCGCAGCACCCCGAGGAACCTCACGTGCGGCCGCCCGTCCGCGTCGGCCGCGACCTCGGCCCGCACCCCGTACACGTCGGCGATCAGCTCCTCGGTCAGCACCTCGCCCGGCGACCCGGCGGCGACCACCCGACCGGCCCGCAGCACCACCACGCGGTCGCAGAACATCGCCGCCAGGTTCAGGTCGTGCAGGGCGACGACACCGGTCACCGGCAGGGCCGCGACGAGACCGAGCAGGTCGAGCTGGTGGGCGATGTCGAGGTGGTTGGTCGGCTCGTCGAGCAGCAGTTCGCGGGGGCGCTGGGCGAGCGCGCGGGCCAGGTGCACCCGCTGGCGCTCCCCGCCCGACAGGGTGTGCCACGACTGGCCGGCCCGCGCGGTGAGCCCGGTGGCCGCCAGCGCCTCCCGCACCGCCTCCGCGTCCTCCGCGGTCCCCGCCGACCACGCGCGGCGGTGCGGGATGCGGCCCAGGCGGACCACGTCGAGCACGGTCAGCTCCACCTGCGTGTCGGCCTGCTGCTCCACCACGGCGACGCGGCGGGCGACGGCGCGGCGCGACAGCTCCCGCAGCGGCGTGCCGTCGAGGGTGACCACGCCCGTGGTGGGCGCGAGGACGCCCGCCAGCACGCGCAGCAGCGTGGACTTGCCCGCGCCGTTGGGCCCCAGCAACCCCAGCGTGGCGCCGGGCGCGCACTCGACCGCCACGCCGTCGAGCACGAGGTGGCCGCCCGCGGTGCGGCTGACGCGGTCGGCGGCCAGCGTCACCGGGACCTCCTGGTGCGGTAGAGGACGAGCACGAACGCGGGCACGCCGATCAGCGAGGTGAGCACCCCCACCGGCACCTCCTGCGGGTCGAGCACGGTCCGGGCCAGGGTGTCGACCCAGACCAGGAACACCGCGCCCGCCAGCGCGGAGGCGGGCAGCAGCCGCACGTGCCCGGACCCGACCAGCGCGCGGGCGGCGTGGGGCAGCACCAGACCGACGAAGCCGATCGCGCCGGTCGAGCTGACCAGCACGGCGGTGAGCAGCGCGGTCGCGCACAGCAGCACCACCCGGGTGCGGGCCACCCGCACGCCCAGCGCGGCGGCGGCGTCCTCGCCGAAGGCGAAGGCGTCGAGGGTGCGGCTGTGCCCCAGGCACACCGCCAGCGTCGCCGCGAGCACCGCCCCGCAGGAGGCGACCTCCACCCACGACGCGCTCGACAGCGAGCCGAGCAGCCAGAACAGCACGCCTCTGGTGGTCTCCGCGTCGGCGGCGGTGAGGACCACGAACGAGGTCAGCGCGGAGAACAGCTGCATCGCCGCCACCCCGCACAGCACCACCCGGTCCAGCTGGCCGCCCAGCAGGTGGCTCAGCGCCAGCACCAGCGCGAAGGACACCACCGCGCCGGCGAACGCGCCCGCGGACAGCGACAGCGCCCCGCCGCCCACGCCGAGCACCACCACGAGGACCGCGCCGGTGGACGCGCCGGAGGACACCCCGAGCACGAACGGGTCGGCCAACGGGTTGCGCAGCAACGACTGGAGCACCACGCCGCACACCGCGAGCCCCGCCCCGCAGACCGCCGCCAGCAGCGTGCGCGGCAGCCGCAGGTGCCAGATGATGCCGTCGCGGATGGGCGTCAGCACCGGCTCGGCGCCGCGCAGGTGCGCCCAGACCGTGCGCCACACCTCGCCGACCCCGATCGAGGCGGGCCCGATGGTGATGGCCACCGCGACCGAGACCACCAGCAGCCCGAACCCGGCGGCGTACCAGGGCGCGGTCCGGACCGGTGCCGCCACCGGTGTCACCGCGGTCGTCACCCGAGCGGCCCGAACCGCCGCAGCGCCTCGGCGACGCGCTCGACGCCCTCGACGGTGCGCATCGTCGGGTTCAGCGCCTGCCCGCTCAGGGGCACGTACCGCTTCTCCCGCACCGCCCGCATCCGTGAGGTCACCGGGTTGGACTCCAGGAACCCGATCTTCGCCGCCGCGCTCTCCGCGGTCTGCGAGCGGCGGGTGAGGTCGCCGATCACCAGCACGGCGGGGTCGCGCTCGACCACCGTCTCCCAGTTGACCTGCGGCCACTCCTCGCCGGTGTCGTCGAAGACGTTGCGCGCGCCCAGCGCCCGCGTGATCACGCCGGGCGCGCCGCAGCACCCGGCCAGGTAGGGCGACTCGGAGTTGGCGAACCAGTACAGGACGGTGGCCCCGGACGCGTCCAGCCCCTCGGTGGCGGCGGCGAGGCGGCGTTGCAGTCCCGCCACGACCTCCTCGCCGCGGGCCTCCACGGCGAACAGCCGCGCCAGGTCCCGGATCTCCCGGTAGACGTCGTCCACGCTCAGCGCGGTGGTGCGGACGCCGTCGCCGTCGCCGCTGTTGTCCTTGGCGCCGCAGTCGGTGGGGGACAGGTAGGTGGCCACGCCCAGCTCCTCGAACCGGTCGCGGGTGGCGACGCCGCCGGTGCCCAGGACCGATTCGAAGGAGGCGGCCACGAAGTCGGGCTCGGCCTCCAGCACCCGCTCCAGCGACGGCCTGTTCTCCGCCAGGCGCGGGACCTTCGCGTTGGCCTCGGCCAACTCCGGCAGCACCGGGTCGGTCCAGGTGGCGGTGCCGACCATCCGGTCGGCCAGGCCCAGGGCCAGCATGACCTCCGCGCTGCCCTGGTTCAGCGCCACCGCGCGCCGCAGCGGCTCGGTCACCCGCACGGTGCGACCGCAGTTCTCCACCGCCGTCCCGGGCTCGGCCGGCGCCCCGGCGGGCGGCCCGCCGCAGGCGGAGAGGGTGAGGGTGGTGGCGATGACCAGCAGGGGGAGACGGGCGGGTGGCACGGAGCGCACATCCTCAAGCGTCGAGGGCCCGAACGCGGAGCCCGTTCGTACGGTGGCCCCGCCCGGTCACGCCCCGGCGGGGTGCCAGTGGGTGTTCGGACTCGGAGCAGGCCCTCCCGGGCGCTCCTCACCGCTGCGCGTCAGTTCCGGTTTTCCACCGGATTCCCCCGTCCGGACCCGCGCGGACGCGGGCTCGGCTGGCCGGGGAAAGCTAACACAGCGCGCGGCCGGGTCGGGACGTCGAGGCCGCGCTGCGGCGTTCGGGTGAAGTCGGGCGAAGCGCCCCCGGGCCCCGCCCGGCACGGGCGAAGGTTCACCGGACCCCGAAGCACGCGGGACCACCTCGGGGCACCGACCCCGATCGGGCCAGGTCGAACGCGTGTTCGAGGTCGGGGTGAGCTTGTGCGCGAGAGGCGACCACAGGGGGTGGTGCACCGTCCTCGGGGTGTTCGGGCCAGTTCGAACCGCGTGGCGGTGTCCCGCCCGGCGGGACATGCCGTGCTGCCGTAGCGGCATTCCTCGGCGCTTTGTCGGGGCGCTCGCCGGAATGCTCGGCCAAAGCCGCCGGTGCAATGTATTCCACCCTGCCCGTCAACCACGACTCTATTTCTCCGCACGTGCCCGGAGCTGGCCATCCGGGATCTTCGGACGGGCTGCGCCGGATAGTGTCCAAGATCGTCCTGGGGTGGAAGGCTTCTATCGCCCGAGGCGGTCGATCCGTTACCGGCTTAATTCTGCTTGACGACCGGTTCGATTTCTGCGAAAGTTCTTCAGCCCGGTTCGGTAGCCGGGCGTTCGTCAGTGGGGGAAAGGATATTCGTTGAAGAAGGTATTCACCCGTTCGGTCCTCGTGGCCGCCGTGGGTTTCGCGGCCGTCACCGGTCTGCTCTCCTCGTCGGCCACCGCCGGCGCGCCGGAGCCGACGACCGACGCGAAGGGCACCACCGTGAGGGAGGTCCTGGCGGAGGTCGGCAAGGCCGAGCCGGGCGCGGCGCAGCGGCGCTCGGGCGACGTCTCGGCCAACGCCGAGGAGATCGTCATCAGGATCGAGAACGTCAACAGCCTCAAGTGCTTCGACGTGGTCAACGGCTCCACCGCCAACGGTGCCGACGTCCAGCAGTACAACTGCGTCGGGGTCGGCCAGCAGCACCTGCGCGTGCTGAACCCGGACGACGCGTGGTCGCAGTTCCAGTTCGTGCACTCCGGCAAGTGCCTGGACGTGCGCGGCGGCAGCCTGGCCAACGGCGCCCAGCTCCAGCAGTGGGACTGCACCGGCAACCCGGCGGACCTGCCGTCGCAGCAGTTCATGCTGGTCGAGCAGAGCGACAACTCCGCGGCCTTCGTGCCGCGGCGCAGCTGGGACACCAACCTGCTGCGCCCGAAGTGCCTCGACGTCCGCGACGGCTCGTCGGCCAACGGCGCGAAGATCCAGCAGTGGGCGTGCGCCACGACCCGCGACGACAACTCCGACGTGGTCGGCGCCCAGCGCTTCAACGCCTGGATCATCTGACCCGGTTCGGCGCGGTCGAGCGAGGTGGAGGCCCCCGGCGATCGCCGGGGGCCTCCCGCGTTGAGGTGGGGTTCCGCGCCGTGGTGGGGCCGTGCCGCGGTGGGGCCGTGCCGTTGAGGGTTCCGCGCCGTCGCGGGTTTTCGGCTCAGCCCGCGGTGGGCGTGTAGAAGACGACCGGGCACCGGTCCGGCGCGGTCACCACGCACCGGCGCTCGTGCGGCCCGTCGGTCACCTCACCCACGTAGAGCCCGGCGGCGAGCGCGTCGGCCCGCGCGCGGTCCACGTCCGCGACCTTCACCAGCAGGCCGGGGGAGTCGTGCGCGCGGTCGGCCCCGGCCAGGGCGATCCGCCCGCCGGCCACGTCGAACTGCGCCCACCGGTCGCCGTCGACGAACGTGGGCGGCACACCGAGCAGCCGGGCCCACACCTCGACCGCGGTCGCCAGGTCCTCCACGGGGATCACGCTCGCCACGCGTTCGACATCCATGGCGAGAAGCTACGGACCCGTCCGGCCCCCGCCCGCACCGGGTCGCGAACCCGGCGGCACCACCCCGCGTTCGTAGGCGAGCACCACCGCCCGCACCCGGTCGCGGCCCACCTCCAGCACCACGTCGGGGCGCGCCCGACGCGCGACGGCCGCCGCCTCCCGGACCCGTCACGGCGTCCCCGTCCCCGGGAAGCGCGCCTCCACCAGCCAGTCGCCGTTCCCGGTGGGCCCGACCACCAGCCTGCCGCCCGCGGCCGGACCCGCTCGCCCATCCCGGCCAGGCCGTGCCCGCCGCGCGGCCCGAAGCCGGTCCGGCCGGCGGCGTTGCGCACCGCCACCCGCAGCCCCGAGGCCCGGAACTCGACCTCCACCGCGACCGGGGTGGCCCCGGCGTGCTGCCGGGCGTTGGTCAGCGCCTCCTGCACGAGGCGGTAGGCGGCCACGTCGACGACCGGCTCCAGGGGCCGTTCGTCGCCGCGCACGGTCAGCGCGACGTCCATGCCGGTGTTCCGGGCGGAGGCCACCAGGTCGTCGACCCGGGCCGCCAGCTCGGTCGCGTAGGCGCGGTTGACCCGCGCGTACAGGCCGATCAGCCCGGGGAGGGCGAACGTGCCGGCGGAGGCCGTCACCAGGTCCACCACGCCGGTGCCGTCGTTGGTGATCACCGCCTGGACGTTGCCGCCCCGCCGGGCGGACAGCACGCCGCCCACCGCGTGCACGAGCGCGGCCGACCGCGGCGGCAGCAGGGTGGCCGCGGAGAAGGCGCAGACGAGCACCCCGACCCCGGTGGGCAGGAGCACGGCGGGCAACGCGGTCGCGGCCGGCACCACGGCGGTGGCCAGGGCGAGCGCGGTGCGCGGCGGCGCAGGGCCAGGGTCGCCAGGTCCGCGGTGGAGGCCGCCGACGCCCAGCCCATCACCCAACCGGGGTGCGGGAACGCGCCCCCGTTGACCAGCAGCGCCAGCCGCAGCAGGCCCAGCACGACGGGCACCGCGGCCACGACCGCGTCACGGCCGGCCGGGGTGTCCCCGCCCAGCCGCGCCAGCGCCCCCACCGCCCCGCCACCGCGCCCCCTCAGGCTCGTGCGACCGCGGTGACCCGCCCCCCGGATCGGGCTCGACCGCCAGTAGGTCACCGTGCGCCAGACCCACTCCAGGGGGCCACAGTCGAACCGGCGCGGTCACCAGGGGCTCCACGCCAACCGGACGGCGAGGACGCCCCGATGCGGGTGCGGGTGGGTTCCGGGGTGACCGCCTCGTCGACCATGCCCCTCGTGCCGACCGGGACGGCGGGTGCGGCGCTTCCCCCTCGGTGCCCGTTCCCCCTCCGCCCCGGTCGGTCCACAGTGGACCAACCGGGGCACCGGCGCGCTCACCGCGTCTGGTAGGCCCGGACCACCTCCTGCACCACCGAGTTCCCGGCCGCGTCACGGGCGGTGATCCGCAGCGAGGTGAAGCCCGGCGCGGCCGGGTGCGACACCAGCGCCAGGCCGACGCCCGACGAGGTGAACGTGGTCGGCGCGGCGCGCCACGTGGCCCCGTCGTCGGAGGACGCCTCGACCCGCAGCGACACGATCCGGGACGCGGTCGCCCCCGGCTGGTGCCGCGCCACCAGCCGCAGCGGGAACAGCCGCCCGGCTGGGGCGCGGCCCTGCTCGTCGACGTCCCCCGAGGCGCGCACCAGCAGCACCGGCGCCGGACCGCCGGAGTCGCGGAAGGTCCACGTCACGTCCGCCGACGTGCCGATCACCGACCACGGCACGGACCTCGTCACGGTCGACCGCAGCGCGTAGGTCCCGGGCTCCTCCGGCACCTCGAACACGCCGGTGCCGGGCAGGTCGCTCACGCCCAGCGAGCGGCCGTCGCGGAACAGCTCGGTGGTGCCGGTCGCGCTGTAGGGCGGCAGCGTGAAGTGGTCGGGGGCGCCGCCGGACAGCAGGGTCACGCCCACGGACAGCTGCCCGCCGTCGCGCCGGATGCCGAAGCCCAGCCCCTCGTCGCCGAACGCCGGCCCCAGGGGCGCGCTGTTCCAGTGCGTCTCCTGGCGGCCCGGCCGGTAGGTCCGGTAGGACACCGTGTTCTCCACGTCCTCCGCGCCGGGCGGGAACATGGCGGCCAGGTGCTGCCACCGGACCCCGGGCGACGCGGTGTAGAACTCGGTGCGGCGGCTCGGGATCGGGTGCGGGTAAGCCTCGTAGATGCCGCTGTTCGCGCCGGGGTCGTCGAGGAACGCGTAGTCCGAGCGCAGGCCCTCGGTCGGCGCGCCCTGGGCGTGGTAGTGGGAGTCCACCCGGGCCAGGTCGCGGTCGCGCACGGCGAACCGCCCGCCCGGGACGGCGCCCCGGGACAGGAACGCCAGGTGGTAGGCGGCGCCCGGGGCGGTCAACGTCGCCCGGTAGGACAGCGAGAACACGTGGTCGGTGACGGTTCCGGGGGTGGCGACCAGGTGCACGCGCTGGCCGGGCCGGGCGAACCAGCCCAGGCTGGAGTTCCGCTCGGCCGTGCCGGAGACCAGCAGCAGCTCGCCGACCACGAGCCGTGCCCCGGCGCGGTCGACGGTGGTGGTCACCGGGGTGCCGGTGGTCGCGTCGAGGGCCACGGTCGTCGCCCGGTCCACGGTCACGCCGGTCCTGGCCAGCAGGGTCACGTCGTTGGCGTCGGACACCTCGATGGCGGTGACGTCGTAGCGGCCCACGGGCAGCCGGGCCGTGCCGACGCCGTTCACCACGCGCACGCCGTAGGCCGCGCCGGTCGCGTTGTCCACGGCCTTCACCACGGTCGACGCGGACGTGCCGGTGCGCCCGCGCAGCGTCACCCGCACCTCGTGGGACTCCGGTTCGAGCACGGCGGTCAGCGCGGTCCGCACGACCACGCCCGGCGCCTGCCCGGTCAGCCGCGCGCCCAGCCGACCCGACGCCCCGGCCGGGTCCAGGCGCACGGTCACCGACGCGGTGCCGTGCGCGGGGACGACGACGCTCGGCGCGGAGGCGGTGAACCGCGGGGAGTCGGTGGACAGGGTCAGCGCCACGGGCGCGGCGCCGTCGTTGCGGTAGGTCACGGTGCGGTCCAGCGGGGCGTCGTGCGGCCAGCGCAGGAAGCCGAACCCGAGGCCGCCGGAGGCGCTCACGTCCTGGGCGACGGCGCGGGCCGCGTCGACCCGGCCCGCGCCCTGCTCGAACACGTCGGCGGTCGGGTGGGCGGTGCTGACCAGCAGCGGCTTGAGCCGGTCGGCGGTCCAGCCGGGGTGCCGCTGCCGCAGCAGGGCGGCGGTGCCGGCCACGTGCGGGGCGGCCATGGACGTGCCGGACAGGGTCGCGTAGTGCTCGTCCACGGGCGCGGTGTCGCCCGCCGGGGTGCCGGGGGCGCGGGCGGAGACGACGTCCGCGCCGGGCGCGGCGATGTCGGGCTTCACGGCGTGGTCGCCCGGACGCGGCTGGCGCGGGGAGAACGGGCTGGTGGCGCCGCCGCGGTCGGTGCTGCCCACGGCCAGCGCGGCGTCGGCCGCGGCGGGGGAGGTGACCGAGGCCAGCGGGTCGATCTGGTCCAGGCTGCGGTCGTTGCCCGCGGCCACCACGAACAGGGTGCCGTGGCGGGCGGTGAGGTCGTTGAGCGCGCGCGAGACGGGGTCCTTGCCGTCGCTGGACGCGCCGCCGAGGCTCATGTTCACCACGGCCGCGCGGGGCGCGATCCACTCCATGCCCGCGATCACCGCGGAGTCCGGGCAGCCGAACGTCGTGCACACCTTGCCGCTGATCAGGGTGGCGTCCGGGGCGACACCCCGGTACCGGCCGCCCGAGGCCGTGCCGTCACCCGCGATGATCCCGGCGACGTGCGTGCCGTGGCCGACCTCGTCGGCCGGGCCGGAGCCGGTGAAGTCGGCCTGCTCGACGACCCGGCCCGCCAGGTCGGGGTGCTCGGCGTCCACCCCGGTGTCCAGCACGCCGACCGCGACGCCGGCCCCGGTGAACCCGCTGTCCCACGCGGTGGGCGCGCCGATCAGCGGCGCGGTCGTGTCCAGGGTCGGCCTGGACACCCCGTCCAGCCACACCGAGGCGCGGGAGCGGGTGAACCAGTCCCAGAAGCCGTCGGCGGGCCGCAGCGCCGCGCCGCGCACGCTCGGCAGGGCCCGCACGCCGGTCGCGGGCACCTCGCCGCCGGCGTCGGTGACGATCAGCGCCGGCGGCCGGTCGCGCGGCAGCCGCGCCAGGTCGAACAGGCGCGGGTCCAGCCGCCCGGCGTCGATCAGCGGCAGGGCGTCCGAGGGCACCACGCGGTCGCCGTCGCGCAGGAACCCGACGTGCTCCCGCCCGGCCACCGGCCGCACCTCCACGGCCGTCCCGCCCGCACCGCGCGAGACCCGCAGCCGGTCACCGGTGACGAGGGTGACCACCTGCCCGGCTTCGTCGGCGGGCGCGCCCACCGCGACCGCCGCGGGCGCGGTCGTCACCCCGGCCGCCAAGAGGACCACCAGAACCAGCTTCGGCGAACGCACGTCCGCCCTCCCTTCGCGAAAACCTCAAGACACGGTCAGCCGGCGAGGAACGCGCCCGCCAGCGACACGGTGAACGCGCAGCCGAGCACCACGGCCAGCCGCGCCGACCAGCGCCCCCACAGCGCGTGCCAGTCGCCCGGGTGGCGCAGCGCGGCCGTCGTCATCAGCGCCCGTCCCAGCCCGAACCCGACGCCCGCCGCCAGCGCGCCCGAGGTCGACGCGGTCAGCAGCACCGCCACCGCCGCCGCGTAGGGCAGGCCGCTGGGCAGGTACGTCCGCGCCCCGGTGCCCATCTCCAGGCCGAACTGGAGCGGGCCGAGCAGGCGCCCCAGCCGGAACACGCTCTCCGGCACCAGCCGCCGGTTCTCCGGCAGCGTGAACCGCAGCACGCGCAGCTCCCGCAGCAGCACGGCGAGCAGGGCGAGCGCCACCAGCGCCCACCGCGCCCACCAGGGCAGCGGCACGCGCAGCAGCGAGCCGACGACCAGGAGCACGGCGGCGCTCAGCGCGCCCCCGAGGAGCAGGCCGGCGCGGAACGCCAGCGCGGGTGGACCTCGCCAGACCGGCGAGCTCAGCACGTGGGCCGAGTTCCGGCTTCAAGTGGAGCCGGACGTGGCGAACCCGGCCGTCACCCCGATCAGCAGCCACGGCGCGAGCGCCGCTCCGGCCAGGCCGCCGGCCGCGCCGGCCGCGCCGACCGACGCCACCGCCGCGAGCACCGCGGCCAGCAGGAGCGGGTGCCGGCGCATCACACCCGCGCCCGGCAGATGGTCAGGTAGGTCAGCCCGTTCTGCCCGCCGCCCCAGTAGGTGCTGAACCCGTCCGAGCAGCGGTACACCTTCCCGTCCGGGGTGGTCCAGCGCCAGGCGTTCTTGGTCGTGGTGGTGCCGCACATGGTGGCGATGGGCGCGTGGTCGACGTGCACGTCCCCGACGACCACCGTGCCGAACTTGTGCCAGCCGGCCTCGCAGAACTCGCTGCTGCGCCACCCGCCCGCCCAGCAGGCCGCGTAGGTGTTGACGAACTCGCCGCCGGTGTCGGCGTCCTCGGCGTAGCCGGTGGGGTAGGCGTCGCGGCAGTCGTTGCGGTCCCACCCGGTCAGCGCGTTCGGGCCGGTCTCGGCGCGGGCCCGGCGCGGCGGCGTCAGCGCGGCCGCGCCGATGGTCAGCGCGCCCAGCACCGCGGCCTTGAGCACGGTCCGGCGGCGGCCCACCCGCAGGTCGCGCAGGGCGCCGCTGCGCCCCTCACCCCGGTCGTGGTCAGGAATCGAGTCGAACGCCAGCACCGCGCACCCCCCACTCGTCGAGCACCTCGTCCACCTGCTCCTCGCGCACCGGCAGCGCCAGCCGCGCCACCCGCCCGGTCGCGTCGACCCGCATCAGCACCGGCGGCGCGAGGTGCGACACCGACCGCCACGCCTCGCGGTCGCTGACCACGTCCAGCGGCGTGTCCCACGCGCCCGGGGGCTCGTGGGTGAGCAGCACGGCGTCGGTCAGCCGCCGCGCCACCGCCACGCACAGCGGGCACCCCGAGTCGGCGGCCAGCACGACCCGGCCCGCGAACCGCTCGCCCAGCACGATGTCCGGCTGCGCCGCGGAGAAGCCCTGTGGGTCGCGCGCCACGGCGGCCCGCAGCAGCCGCACCTCGCGCAGCACCGCCGCCAGCCCCAGGAACAGCACGACGATCGCCGCCCAGGTGATGACCAGGAACGCGGTGCCGGGGTTCACGCCGGCTCCCAGGCCACGCCGATGCCCGCCAGCCAGTCCAGCCGCTCCCGGTCGGTGCGGTGCGGCGTGCCGGACAGGTGCACCTCGGCCACGCCCGCCGCGCAGCCCACCACGAACGTGTGGTCGGACAGGGCGGTCGAGCCCCGCGCGCCGGGCAGGGCGACCTTCCACACCTCGCCGTGGCGGGTGGGCGCGCCCGCGTGCGCGGGGACGTGGTCGCGGGCCTGCCGGGGGCCGGGCACGGACACCGACCCGAAGTCGCGCACCACGACCACGACGTGCTCGCTCATGCTCTCCAACAGCGTCGCCGACCGCGGCCGCACCACCATGCCGCCCACGCGGTCGTCCACGCGCAGCGAGTTGAACAGCGCGAAGACGCGGTCGCGGCGCGGCGCGGGACCCGCGTACACGGTCATCAGCTCGTGGTAGGCGCCGACCAGGGTGGCCCACGAGGACTCCCCGTCGTGCGCCTCGGCCACGACGACCTCGCGGCCGTGCACCAGGAAGCGGTCGGTGGTGGTGGCGGGTGCGACGTGCGTGCGCGCGAAGTCGTGGTAGCCGCGCGGCCCGATCTGGAAGCCGGTGCCGTACGAGCCGCCGGCGAACCGCACGGCGGTCGCGACGCTCGACACGGGGGCGGTCCCGGGCAGTGTGACGACGACGCGGTCCCCTCCGGGGGCCACGAGGTCAAGGCGTTGTTCGGCGGTCACGGCGGGCACGCTAGAACACCGGGAGGGCGCTCACCAGCAGGTTGGTCCGCCTGGTGGGCTCCCCGAAGCCGTGTGGCGCAAGTAGGTTTGAACCCGTGTTCGCCGTCGGGGGTGCCCTGCTGCTGGTGTTCGCCGCGCTCGGCCACCGGCGCGGCCGGCGGGCGCTGGCCGCGCTGGAGGTGGCGGTCGCGGTATCGGTGGTGGTGACGCCGTACGCGGTGGCCGCCCTGTACGCGGCTTTCACGGTCTACCTGGTACGGCTGAGGAAGAAGCGCCCCGGCGCCCCCTGCGGGTGCTTCCGCGGCGAGGGCCCGGTGACCCGGGTGGTGGTCGGCCGGGCGGTGGTGTTCGCGGTGGGCGCGGCGGCGGAACCCGCCGTACCACCGCTGATCGCCCTGTCCGGCGGCTTCGTCCTGGCGATGGCCGGGTACCTGCTGCCGGAACTCCTGCGACCGGTCGGGACCGGGAGCTCTACTGACGGTAAACCCGGGCCGTTCGGCACACCGAACCGGCGTTACCGCAGGTCGGTCCAGTAGCTGTCGGCCGCGCGGTCGGGTCGCCGCCGCAGCGGGTCGCCCAGCAGGCGGGCGACCGCGGCGATCGGCGTGACCACGAACAGGTACACCACCAGCAGCACCGCCGGGACGACGACTCGGCGCACCACGACCACCACGTTCTCCTCCTGCGCTCGGTTCTTTTCAGTCCAGCGGGATGTCGCGGCGCCAGTCGCCCTCTTCGCGCCACTCCGGCTGCTCGGACTTGAGCAGCAGGGAGTTGCCCAGGGCCAGCGCGTCGACGTCGGTGCGCATGAAGCACCGGTAGGCGTCCTCCGGCGTGGCCACGATGGGCTCGCCGCGCACGTTGAACGAGGTGTTCACCAGCACCGGGCAGCCGGTCCTGGCCTTGAAGCCGGTCAGCAGCCGGTGCAGGGCCGGGTCGGTGTCCGCGGTGACGGTCTGCACCCGCGCGGAGTGGTCGACGTGGGTCACCGCGGGGATCGTCGACCGCGCCACGCGCAGCAGGTCCAGCCCGTCGGCCCCGGCGTCGTCCGGGACCGGCAGCCGCTGGGCCTCGGCGACCTGCGCGACGACCAGCATGTAGGGGCTCGACCCGCGCAGCCGGAAGTAGTCGGTGACGTCCTCGGCGAGCACGACCGGCGCGAACGGCCGGAACGACTCGCGGAACTTGATCTTCAGGTTCATCGTCGACTGCATCCGCGGGTCGCGGGCGTCGCCCAGGATCGAGCGCGAGCCCAGCGCGCGCGGCCCGAACTCCATGCGGCCCTGGAACCAGCCGACCACCTTGCCGTCCGCGAGCAGCCCGGCGACCTCGTCGGACAGCTCGGTCCCGGTCAGCCGCCGGTGCGGCAGGCCGTGCGCGTCCAGGTAGGACCGGATCTCCTCGTCGCCGTAGGCGGGACCCAGCCGGGCGCCGCGCATGGCGTCCCGGCCCGCGCGGACGTGCTCGCGGGGCGGGTCGACGGCCAGCAGCGCCGCGCCCAGCGCGCCCCCCGCGTCACCCGCCGCGGGCTGCACCCAGACGTCGTCGAACAGCTCCCGCTCGACGATCCTGCCGTTGGCGACGCAGTTCAGCGCGACCCCGCCGGCCAGGCACAGGGTCGCCTCGCCGGTGCGCTCCCGCGCGGTCCGCGCCAGGCCGAGCATGATCTCCTCGGTCACCTGCTGCACCGAGGCGGCGAGGTCGAACTCGCGCTCGGTGAGCGGCCCCTCCGGCTCCCGGCGCGGCCCGCCGAACAGCTCCTCGAACGCCCGCCCGGTCATCACCCGACCGCGCAGGAACTCGAACATCGCGGTGTCCAGCCGGAACGAGCCGTCGGCCTTGACGTCGACCAACCGCTCCCGGATCAGCGGCGCGTAGACGGGTCGGCCGTAGGGGGCCAGTCCCATCAGCTTGTACTCGCCGGAATCCACCTTGAACCCGCAGAAGTAGGTGAACGCCGAGTACAACAGGCCCAGCGAGTGCGGGAAGCGCAGCTCGGCCACCGGCTCGACGCGGTTGCCGCGACCGTGCCAGATCGTGGTGGTGGCCCACTCGCCGACCCCGTCCACGCACAGCACGGCCGCCGACGCGTAGGGGCTGGGCAGGAACGCGGACGCGGCGTGCGACTCGTGGTGGCGGTAGTACCGGACCGGCGGCGGCGCGCCGAGGTCCAGCTCCCGCAGCCGCTCGCGGACCTCGGTCCCGGCCCGCGCCTTCCACGCCAGCCAGCCCGGCACGACGTCGCGGAAGGCCCGCCACGCCGAGGGCGCGGTGGCGACGAAGGTGGACAGGACGCGGCGGAACTTCAGCCGCGGGTCCTCGTAGTAGGCGACCACGTCCAGGTCGTCCAGCTTCGCGCCCGCCTCCTCCAGGCAGTACCGGACGGCCAGGTCCGGGAACGCGGGGTCGTGCCTGCGCCTGCTGAACCGCTCCTGCTGCGCGGCGGCCACGACGCCGCCCGCGTCGACCAGCGCCGCCGCGCTGTCGTGGTAGAAGGCGGAGATACCGAGTGCTGCGGTGGCCACGCGGATCGGCTCCTTCATCGCCGGGCGTACCGTGCGGTACGGGAGGTCAGGGTGCTGTAGAGGGAGGCCGCGAGGCCCTCGGGCGGGTTGAGCGAGCGGTAGCCCACCCGGACGCGCCGCCACACCTCGCCGTCGTCACGGGGCTGGTCGGCCAGGTAGCTGTCGATGGCGTCGACGGCCCAGGCGGAGTGCCCGGTGGAGACGTTGTCGATGGTGTTGTGCAGGTCCACGAACTGGGTGCTGAACCCGTGGTGCAGCAGGCCCACCCGGGCGTCCCGGTAGCTGCCGCCCACCCCGGACAGCTCCATGGCCAGGTTCAGGCCCAGGATCTCGGGCTGGAACGTGCGCGGGAACCGGGAGACGGCCAGCCAGTAGACCGGCAGCTCGAACGACTCGTCGTGGAAGCCGGCGAAGGCGCTGAACCCCGGCGAGTCGGTCGGCGGCAGGTCGATGCCCATCTGGCGGAGCAGGTCGCGGTAGATCCCGGGGTGGTTCAGCTCCCGCACGCCGTTGCCCAGCTCGTCCCAGTAGGTCTGGAACAGGAACCGGCCGGCGGGGGAGGAGGCCAGCTGGTGGTCGGTGAACCCCTGCAACCAGCCGCCGTCGATCATGATCAGCGGGGCCAGCTGGAGGGTCGAGTCGACCAGCTGCTCCCGGGTGGGCAGGCGGGGCGCGCCCGCGTCGTGCTCGGCGGCGTGCCGGTCGTGCTCGGCGGCCAGCCAGCCGCGCAACCCGGTCTCCGGGTCCCAGCGCGGCGGCAGCCGTCGCGGGGCGCGGTCGAGGCCGTAGGCGGAGCGGGTCAGCCAGCGGGTCACGTAGTCGTGCGCGTACCGGCGCAGGCCGGGGGAGTCGTCGCGGCTGAGCAGCGCGCGGTACGCCTCGCGGGCGGAGGGCCGGCCGAAGTCGTCGCCTGCGCTCGTCCGACGGGTGGCCGGGGGAGGGGTGTCGGGGAGGGCGGGGCCGGGGTTCGGGAGCGGGGTGTCCGGGCGGTGCCACGACCGCTGCGCGCGGTGCAGCCGCTCGTGCCCGGCGGCGCCCGGCGTCGACCCGTCGGGTGACAGGCCGGCGATCCACCGCCGCAGCACCGCGACCTCGTCGTCGGTGAAGATGCGGAACATCCGGCCCTTCTCGCCGATGAGGGTGCGCAGCAGCGGGCTGCGGTCGGGGTTGCCCGGTCGGACCAGGGTGCTGCGCGCCAGCGCGTCCAGGAACGCGCCGGGCCCGGCGTCGACGTCGGCGAACCACTCCGCGAGCGGTCTGCCCTCCAGCGGGAAGTCGGCGTGGTAGACGGCCGCCTGCCTGGCCCTGGCCCAGATCAGCCGCCACACGTCGTAGTCGGCGTGGGTGGCCAGCCCGGTTTCCCGCAGCAGCGCCGCGCACCAGGTCCGCAACTCCTCGCCGGCCCACCGGAAGCCGTGCCGCAGGCGGTCGCCCCCGCCCTCCTCCAGCACCGCCTCGGCGGCGGACCGGGACAGCTCCAGGGCCGTGCGCGGGTCGTCGCGCCGTCGCGCGCCGAGGTCCAGGGTCGCCGCGGGCACGCCCAGGTCGTCCGGGTCGAGCCCGGCGAGCGGCGGCAGCAGGCCGACCGCGCGCAGGTGCAGGTCCGCGCCCACCAGCTCGGGCAGGAACAGGTCCGGCAGGCGGCTCATGGCCAGCAGCAGGCCGGGGAGCCGGAAGCTGGAGCTCTCGACCTGGTCGCTGCCCGCGAGCCGCACGCCGGGCGCCTCGTCGAGCAGCCGGTGCGCGCGCAGGACCGCGCGGTAGTCGCTGCCGCGGTCGGCGTGCGGGTAGCCGACGCCGACGTCCTGGGCGTAGAGCGACAGGACGCGCAGCGCCCGCTCGGTCTCCGCGTTGCCCGCGCTGGACAGCCACTGGAGCCACGCGCCCGCCGACAGCGCCAGCGGCGCGCAGTTGTTCAGCACGCGGGCGCGCGCCGAGCTGCCACCCGCCCCGGCGAGGACGTCGCGGAACCGGCGGCCCTCCTCGGCCGCCCACCCCCGGGCCCCCTCCACCAGGACCGCGAGGTCCGGCGTCGTCCCGTCGTGCTCCCCGACCGCGGCGAGCGCCGCCCGGAGTCGGGGCAGCTCGTCGGTCCGGGGTGTCGGGCACTCGGGGTCGAGCGCCCTCAGGTACGTGGTGCGGTACTCCGCGTCCGACACGGCTGCCCCCCAGGTCCGGACCGGTCAGAACATCGGGTAGATCGAGTTGTCGTTGCGGCGCTTGCGCTTGCGCCGCCGGAAGAACTGCACGATCCTGCGGAACATCAGCCGACCTCCTCCAGCTCGCCGTCGGGTCGTTCGCCACCGGGTCGCCGGTCACCGGGTCGTTCGCCGTCGAGCCCGAGCGCGTCCCGCATCGCCTCCGCGACCACCCGGTTGCCCTCGTCGTTGAGGTGGACCAGGTCGACGAACAACCACTCGTCGCCCGACAGCGCCGGGTTGGCGTCGAAGAAGGACACCGACCGCTCGGCGCACACGGCCGCCAGCCGGTCGCGGTACCGCTCGTGCACCTGCCGGTCGAGGATCGGCCGGAACAGGTTCCACACCGCCGCCCGCTCCCGGTCGGCGTCGTCGATCAGGGCCCGCTCCTCCGCCGTGCGCCGCTTGCCCGTCCACAGCGCGGTGGGCTGGAGCACGAAGTGCACCCGGGCGCCGGTGGGCGCGGCCAGTTCGAGCAGGCGGTCCAGGTCGCGGGCGCACTGGGCCACCGCGGTGTCCACCCGCTCCTCGGGCGCGGGCACGCGCGGCTCGTCGTCCTTCGCGGCCCCGCCCGACAGGCCGATCCGCTGGGCCAGCCGACCCAGCGCCCACTTCGGCTGGCGCAGCTGGTCACCCGCCTCGGGCACGCCGAGCTGGGTGAAGAACTCGCCGGAGAAGAAGAACTGGCCGTAGTCGGCGCGGGCGTCGGGCAGGCCGGCGACCACGAGGTCGTTCAGCCCGGAGAACACGATGATGTCGCGCACCCTCGGCAGCTGGTGCCGGTGCAGCAGGAACAGCACCAGCTCCTGGGTCGAGTTGTACGCGGGCGCCCCGAGGTTGAACCACGTCGCGGCGCCCTCGCCCCGGGACAGCACCGAGGTGATGGTGCGCTCGTCGGCGGACGCGCCGAAGCCGAACGCGGGCGAACCGCCGAGCAGCACGCTCACCTCGCCGCCGGGGTGGTTCTCCAGCAGCGAGCACGGCCCGTCGGGGCCGGAGCCGAGCCGGAACCCGCCCGCGTCGGTGTTGAGCACCGGCGAGCGGTAGTCGGTGCGGTTGAAGAACACCAGGTAGGGCAGCCACCGCACGTCGCCGCCCGCGAAGTCCTCGTACTGCTTCATCTGCGGGGCGAGATCAGCCTGCTGGTCCACCGCGTCCCCCTTCGACGGTGTCGGTCGTCGTCCGCGCCGCGTCCCTGCCGCGGTGCGGACCGCCAGGAGACTAACCGCGCCGCTCGGGGTGGGTGTCCGGTTCGCCCGCAGCCCGCTACGGTCCCGGCGCCGCCGCGACCGGGCGTGCCCCGGGCGGCGGTCGGACGCCCCGAACTCCCGCGTGACCTGCCCCGGACCCGGTGACGGGGTGAGCGCCGCTCACCCGGCGGGCGGCCCGCCGCGCCACCGGGAACTTCGGCATACCGCAGCCGCATCCGTAGTGGACGGTGCCGGTCTCACCCCCCGGCGGCCGAAGCGCGGTAACGGGCCAGTACGTCCTCGCGCAGCAGGAGCCCCAGGCCGGCCGAGTCCAGGCGCAGCCCGAGCTGCGCCTCGGTCAGGCCCAGCGACGCGGCGGCGCCGGGCAGGTGCCAGTCGTGGCCGGCGAGGCGGTCGAGGAGGTGGCCCCGGCGCGACTGCGCCTCGGACAGCCGGAACGTCTTGAGGTAGGCGGTGCGGCCGCGGTGGTCGGTGATCAGCTCGCCGATGTGGTTCTCCCGCTTGAGCCCGAACCCGGGCAGGAAGCGGGACAGCGTGTAGTCGCCCACGCGGTGCACGCGGCGCACGGAGTACGAGGCGTCGAGCAGGCCGGCCGCCATCGTGCCGTCGTGGAACCGGGCCCAGTCCGCCCGCTGCCGCCGGGCCGCGGCGCGCAGGTCGGCCAACGACCGCACGTGCTCGTCGGACAGGCGCGCGCGGAACTCCGGCACCGGGGCCGCGTAGGTGGCGTAGTGGTGGACCAGCTCGCCGTACAGGTCCGCCACGAGGGTGGGGTGCAGGGCGCGGTAGTCGTCCGGGTGCGGCACGACGAACACCGCGGCGAGCGCGTCGGCGACGTGCACCACCACGCCGCACTGGCCGGGGTGGATCTCGAAGACCTTGAGCGCGTCCGCCAGGTCGCGCACCTCGGCGCCCGCGTACGCCTGCTCCTCGCGCGGCGACAGGCCGTGCCGGACGGCGCGCTGCGACCACTGCTCCCAGACCACGGTCGGGCCGCCGAAGTGCAGCGCCAGGTACCCCTCCAGGGCCAGGTGCAGCGGCAGGAAGCGGAGCCGGCGGCCGTCCACGCGGCGGGCCATCCGGCGGTGCGGGCGGACCGGCGCGCGGGTGGGCGCGCCGTGCTCGCCCGCCCGTCCCAGGGAGGTGCCGTAGGCGGCGGTCGGCGCGGTGTCGCCGGACCACGTGGCCACGAACCCGTGGGGGATGTAGGACCAGTACCGGGTCCGGCGGTCCACCTCCACCACCCCGGGTCCGTCGTCGTACAGCTCGGCGTGCAGCCGCAGGTCGGTGATGGGCTCGTCGCGGACCAGCGGCACGAGCCGCACGCCGCCCCGGACCTGCCCGGGTGCGGCGGTCAGGCCGGTCAGGTCCAGGCGCGCGCTCACCGCTCCTCCAGCAGCCGGTCCACGCGGCCGGCGAGGTGAGCGCGCAGCTCGGCCAGCCCGGTGGTGCCCTCGGCGAGCCGGGCGAAGCGCACCAGGGCGGGCACGTCCTCCGCCCGGCGCACGCCGACGGTGGGCACCTCGGGTGCGAGGCGGCGGGCGGTGAAGGCGTCCGCGTCGTACACCGGGTTGAGGTGCACCGCGCTGACCCGCCGGTCCGGGTCCAGCCGGGTCCGCCACACCCGCAGCACCTCGGCGGCCAGGCCGGGCGGCGCGTTGTCCCACCCGTCGGAGACGACGACCAGGCGCTGCGGCTCGTGCTCCAGCGCGTCGAGCACGCGGTCCCCCAGCGGCGTCATCCCGTACGGGCGGACCAGCAGGGCGTCGGTGCGCCCGGAGGTCCACAGCGCGACGTACTCGCCGGCGAGCGCCTCCAGCAGGTGGTGGCAGGCCAGCGCGACGGCCAGCGGGCGGCGGCGCTTCTGGGCCGAGCCCGAGGCCGAGAAGCTGTCGTCCAGCACCGCGGCGACGCGCCCCCACCGGCCGGCGTCCGGTCCGCAGGCCCGGCGGGCGGCGGCGCGCAGGGCGGAGGTCAGCTCCGCCCGCCGTGCCGCGCGGTCGGCGACCGGCAGCGACAGCACGTACCCGGCCAGCCTGGTCAGCGGCATTCCCCCCAGGTCCGCGACCACCGCGTCGACCCCGTCGCGCCGGGCCGCGCCCTGCAACCGCAACCGCTCCAGCCGCGTCAGCCGAGGCGCGATCCGCTCCAGGAACGCCGTCCGGCCGATGCGGTGCCGGGCCGCGAACCCCTCGGCGACGGTGTAGGGCAGCTCGTACACGGCGGCCTTCTCGTAGTGCGCCCGCCGCCAGGTCTCCAGCAGCGGCGTCGCGTAGCGCGGGCGGCTGAACGGCGCGAACAGGAACGGCCCCAGCTCGTCGCGCGCGGGCGCGAGGTGGGCGTGGCGCAGCGCCACCTTCACGCCGGCGCGGTACTTGACCGCGTCGAGCGCCGAGTCGGGCCGCGCGGCGAGCCAGTCCCGGATCAGGGCGCGCGTGCGCCGGTTGTTCACCCGGGCCCGGCGCAGGTCGCGGAACAGGCGGTAGACGCGCTGCGGGGGCAGCGCGCGCAACCGTGCCGCGATCAGCCGCCCCTCCACGCGCCGCTGCCCGTCGGAGGCGTCGCCGGCGGTGGTCAGCAGGCGCAGCGCGATCAGCGCCGCGTTGTGGTCGTTGACGTCGAGGGCGAGCGCGGCGGCGTACAGGTCGCGGTAGTTGACCGCCATGTACTCGTGCAGGAAGTCCAGCGACAGGCGCTGCCCGGCCGCGTCGCCCCGGAACTCGCGCTGCCCGGTGGCGGTGATCGCCGCGTTGACGAACAGCAGCATGTCCTCGGCGGCGAGGCGGTCCATCCGGCACCCGTTCCTGGTCGTGGGCGCCGGGCGGGGAGTGGGGGCGCGAACTGCGAAGCATCGCTTCCAAGGCGGGTTCCGGAAGTCGCACCGGAGTCCCGCGCCCGGCGTCCGCAGAGGGTAACAAGGCGAGGGGAGCGGGCGACCGGGTTTACGCCGCCCCGGCCGGCCTGCCGGCGGCGCGCGGGCGGATCGAGGCGAGCGCCGCCGCGCCGAGCAGCAGCGCGGGGAACACGAAGTACGGGGTGAGGAAGGAGGCCAGGAACACGCCCCAGAGCAGCATCAGCAGCGCCGCCGCGGCGGTCGTCGTGCCGACCAGCCTGCCGGTCGCGTCCGAGACCACCACCAGCGCGGCCGGCACCAGGGGCACCGCCAGCAGGAGGAGGACCACCGCGCTGTCGGACAGCGCCAGGGGCAGCGCGGCGACGGTGGTGCCGACCGTGCCCGCGAAGGCCAGCCACCGCAGCACCCGCCCGACGGGCGTCCCGGTGGTCGGGCGGCCGCGCAGCCGGAAGAACGCCGCCGCGGCCACGAAAAGAGCGATGCAGATCCCCGTCAACGCGCCGATCGACATGAAGGGCACCTCCCGCGCCAACCATCCCAGTGCGGCGGTACCCGGGACAAGTGCCCGCCGCCCACCCCGGCGGAACAACCTCGACGGGGTCCGCGCGTCTTGACAAGTGACGGCTCCCGACCGGGAAGGACGAGCCCATGCGCACCGCAACCCGACTCGCCACCACCATCACCGGCCTGTTCGCCGTCGCGGCGCTGAGCGCCTGCGGGACGCTCCAGGAGGCGTCCGACACGGCGGCGGCGGTCGCCAACACGGCCAACACGGTCCAGCTCTGCACGGACGCCCTGTCCCAGGCGGCGGTCAACGTCGACATCGCCGCCCCGGAGGAGGCGCTCGACCGGGCGCACGAGGCCGGGGCCACGCTGTCGGACCTCGCGGCCGACGCGGCCAACACCACGCTCAGCCAGGCCATCACCGCGCTGGCCGACACGCTGACCGCGGTGACCCTGAACGACCTCGTCAGCGGTCCCGCCCAGTGGCTGGAGACCAGGGCCACGCAGGTGGCCAACCTGACGACCGCCTGCGCCGGCTGACGCGCGACCGGTCGCCCGGGACACCTCCGCGTTCCGGGCGGCCGCTCCTGCCGGCGCACCGTCCACATCGGACCGGAGTGCCACGCGCGCACGGGCCGCCGCCCGGTGGGGTACCGGGGTGATCTACCCGGTGGCGGGCCAGGGGAGGGCGCTGTGTCGGAGGGGCTCTCGCACCGGCAGGACGTGCGGCGGCAGCGGGGCCGGGTCGCGCGGGTGGCCGAGCCGAGCCAGCTCAGGTGTCCGAGCCGGGGCGCGGTCGGCCGCTGACCGCCGGGTCTCGTCACGCGCGGGTGGGCGTGCTGCGCCTGACGGCCGCTCCGGGACGCGCGACCCCGGCGCGGAGCCGGAGCACCGGGCGTCCGGCCACCGGGGGCGGTAGGGGCACGCCCCGTGACGAACCGCCCGGCGGGGGAGCGAGCGGCCGAGGCGGGTCCTCCTGGCGCTGTGCGCCACCGTGTTCGTCGACCTGCTCGGCTTCACCGCCGTCCTGCCGTCGCGGCCCTTCCACGTCGGCGCGCTCGGCGGCACGGGCGCCTGGCTCGGCGCGGTGCTCACCGCGTACTCGCTCGCGCAGGCCGTCGCCGCCCCGGTGCCGGGCCGGCTCGCCGACCGGTACGGCCGACGGCGGCTGCTCCTGCTGGGCCTGCTGGGCTCCGTCGCCACCCGCGCGCTCATGGGCGCGGCGGGCGCGCTGTGGTCGCCGGCCCTGGCGCGCCTGGTCGCGGGGGCCCGCGGCGGCGGCATCGGGGTGGCCCAGGCGTTCGCCGTCGACGCGGCGGGACCGGCCGGGCCGACCCGGGCGGTCGGCCTGGTGGGCGCCTCGGTGGGCCTCGCGTTCACCGTCGGGTCCGCGCTGGGCGCGCTCGCCGCGCCCCTGGGGTTCGCCGCGGTCGCGTGGACCGCCGCGGGCCTGGCCGCCGCCAACCTGGTGCCCGCCCACCTCGTGCTGCCCGCCGACCAGCCGCGGGACGCCCCGCCGCGGTCCGGCGCCCGCGCGCGCCGGCTGCTCGTGCCGTGGCCCCTGCTCGTCGCCGGGTTCGCGGGCATGGCCGCGTTCGTGGGGATGGAGACCACCGCGGCCTTCCTCGCCCAGCGGCGCTTCGACGCCGGACCCGCGTTCGTCGGGTGGTTGCTGTGCGGCGCGGGGCTGTGCCTGGTGGTGGTGCAGGGGCGCGCCGGTCGGGCCCGCCGTGCGTTGGTGGGGAGAACCGCGCGTGGCCGTCGCCGGGGCGCTCCTCACCGCCGCCGGGCCGGCCGCGGCCCGTTCGCGGGCACGGTCGGGTTCGTCGCGGCGGTGCTGGTGCTGTCGGCGGGCAACGGGTTCCTGACCGCCGGGGTGACGAGCCCGGTGGCCGGCGCCGGGCCGGCCGCGGCGCGCGGCGAGCGCCTGGGGCAGGCCCAGTCCACCGCGGCCGCGGCCAGGGTGGCGGGACCGCTCGGCTCGGGAGCCCTCTTCGACGTTGCCACCTCCTGGACCAGTGGTCTCGATAACTTCAGTGTTGCTCGAAAGCAACGTTTTTCCGGCGTGCGCCCCGGCCAACCCGGGACGACGACCGGCTACCCGCCGCGCTGGGCCCGAGCCCGGCGCTTGCCCTCGTGCATCGCCTGGACGCGCGCCACCGGGATCGTGTGGCCCTCGGCCACCAGGTCGTCGGGCAGCCGCTGCGGCGCGGGCATCCGCTCGTGCCACGGGTCGCCCTTGTCGAGCAGGGCCGGCGCGGTGCGGATGGTGAAGTCGGCCGGGGTGACGGAGTCCAGGTCGTCCCACTCCAGCGGGAAGGACACGGTGGCGTTGGGGCGGATGCGGGGGCTGTAGGCGGCGGCCACGGTGGAGCCGAAGGCGCGGGTGGAGTCGAGGAACACGCGCCCGCCCCGGTCGTCCTTGATGAACGCGGTGGTGGCGATCGCCGGGTCCAGGCGCTCGGCGCGGACGGCCAGGGCGCGGGTGGCGGCGGCGGCGTCCTCGTCGGAGGCGTCGACGGGCACGAAGACGTGGACGCCCTTGGAGCCGCTGGTCTTGACCAGGCCGGTCAGCCCGCAGTCGGTCAGGGCGCGGTGGACGAGCCGGGCGGCGGCGACGACCTCGCCGAAGCCGGCGCCCTCCGGCGGGTCGAGGTCGAGCACCAGGTGGTCGGGCCGGTCGGGGGCGGCGGCGGTGCCCAGGGGGACGTGGTACTCGACCGCGCGCTGGTTGGCGAACCACAGCAGGGTGCGGCGGTCGTCGCAGAGGGCGTAGCGGATCTCGCGCCGGGAGGACTCGGCCCACAGCGTGGTGCTGTCGACCCAGGCGGGGGTGTACTTGGGGAGGTTCTTCTGCATGAAGGGTTCCTGGCCGGGGCGCACGCGCACCACGGACAGGGGGCGGCCGGCGAGGACGGGGATCATCTTGTCGTGGACCGCGTCGAGGTAGTCGACGAGGTCGCCCTTGGTGGCCTCGGCGCCGTCGAACAGCGGTTGGTCGAGGTTGGTCAGCGCGACGCCGTCGCGTTCGTCACCCATTCCCCAACTCTGGTCGGTCGGGGCGGGGTGGGCAAGCCGAAGGCGGGCCTGAGGGAGCGGGGCAGTGGGGTGTCGAGGTCGGCGGCCCAGTCCTGGGGTTCGGTGGGGGGTGAGTGGGGTCCGGGTGTCCAGCGGGTCAGGGCGTTGTGGGCGGTGCGGAGGTGAGCGGGGTCCCGGAGGGCGGCGGTGACGACGGGTGGCCAGTCGCCCAGGTAGGCCAGGCCGGCGAGGCGGTGGGGGGAAGAGGAGCGAGACAGGATCAGGTGGACGTGGTGGGCCTGGTCGGTGTCCTTGGCGAGCAGGCCGATGGCGGGCAGGGCGTCGGCCTGGACGGGGTGGGTTCGTCCGGCGCGTGCCACGATCGCCGTGCCGTGGGTGGTGAGGACGTGGAGGACGTCGGGCAAGGCGTCGGTGAGGCCGGCGGTGGCGACGGCGCGCACCCAGCGGGCGGCGTCGGCGGCGGTGGTGGTGCGGTGGGCCAGCAGGGCGCGGCGTGCCGGTTCGCTGAAGGTCCAATCGGGTCTGGGTCCCGCAGCCCGGTGGAAGTCGTGGGCGGCGAGGGCTTCGACGGCGTGGCTGGTGGTGGCGGGGTCGAGCAGGAGTGCGTCGAGTTCGCGGGGTCCACCGCGGCAGTGGGCCAGTGCTGTGGTCCAGGGCCAGGTGAGCCGTTCTGGTCGGTCGTGGTCGGCCAGGGTGGTGGCGGTGGCCCAGGCGAGGCGCGTGCCGGTGTGCGGGTCGACGGAGTGGGCGGCGCGTACGAGGGCGGCGAGGGCGTGGCGGTGTCGGGGCGGTCGACGCAGCAGGTGGTGGACGAGTTCTTCGGCCACGTCGGTGGCACGGGTGGTTTTGACGGCGGCGGCGGCGATGAGCAGGTGGTGTTCGGCAGGGCTGTGCTTGACGCGGTCGAGGAGGTCGCGTGCCCGCTCGGGGTAGGTGGTGAGGATGGCGTGGGCGGCGGCGTTGGCCCGGGGCGGTTGGGTGCTGGTGGCCTGTCGGAGCAGGTCTTCGGGGTCGGCGCGGTGTTCCGCGGGGGGAAGGAGGGTGGCGACGAGGTCGTCGAGTCCGGGGGCGAAGCGTCGGTCCAGCAGCCAGTCGGTGGGTTGTCCGGGTGCGAGTTCGCGGAGGTGTTCGGCGCGTTCGCCTTCCAGTTCGGCCGCGGTGGCGGTGATCGTGGTGGTGGGGAGTCGCGCCTCGATGTCGGTGAGCCTGCGGTAGCGGGCGTGGTGGTGGCGGGCGAGGTGTTCGGCCGGTAGGTGGGTGCCGAGCGAGCGCAGCGCGCGCTGGGCTCGTGACGTCACGAGCCAGAGGTGTTCGGGATGGGTGAGATCGGCGATGACCAGCTCGAAGCCTGGTAGGCGGGTGTCGGCGACGATGTCGAGGGCTTCGGCTCGAAGGGTGTCGGAGGGGGAGTGGAGTGCGGAGAGCAGGGCGGTGCGCAGTTCACGGCCTGCGGCGCGTTCGGCGGTGCGGGGCTGCGGGAGTCGGTGCGCGCGGTCCAGGGCGTGCAGGGCGTGCAGGGCGGCGTCGGGGGAGGCGTGGGTGACGGTGTCGCGCAGCGCGGCGACGGCGTTGATCTCGGTGAGCGCGTCGGCGGCGTCGGCCCAGTCGACGGCCCGTTCGGGGTCGTGGAGGGTGTTGCGCCACGTGGTGGCGAAGTGCGTGGTGTCGCAGCGCGCGGTGGCGAGCAGTTGGGCGGCGTAGCAGGGGTCGTGCGGGGCGAGCTGGTCCACGAGCGTGCGCACGTGGTGTTCGTCGACCTCGGGCAGGGTGACCAGGAACAGGCCCGCGGAGCGCCAGCGGGCGTGGCGCAGGCGGTGCGCGGTGAGCGCCGGTTCGCGCAGCAGGGCCCGAGCGGCGAAGTGGTCCTGGTGCACGGGATCGCGGAATCGGTCGCCGGCCAGGAGGTCGGTCGGGAGGGGGTGGGTGGGACGGGGTGTGCCCTCGATGAGGTGCACGGCAAGGCGTTCGCAGTGCAGCAGGGTGGTGTCGTCGTGGGGCAGGTCGGCAAGGGCGATCTCCTGGGGTGCGGGCAGCCGGTCGAGGTCGTCGCGCACGTGGTGCACGAGACGCGTCAGCAGGGCGGGGCGGTGTCCGCCGACACGGGCCCACGCGGGGTCGTCGAGGACGGCTTCGGTGAGTCGGTCGACGCGGAAGGAGTGGTGCCCGAGGACGGTGAGACGGGCGTGCAGGAAGGCCCGCACGTTCGCCGCGTCGAGTTCGTCGAGCCGGGCGGTGACGGCGGCGACGTCGGTTCCGCGGCGCAGGGTGGTCACGGGTACGCGGGGGTAGCGGGCGCGCAACGCGGCGGTTCGGTGGCCGCTCGGGTGGTCGAGCAGGACGCGGACCGCGCCCAGTTCCAGGGCCTGTTCGGCGCAGGTCCCGAAGCCGAGCGCGGCAACCTCGGCGATGGGGTCGTCGACCTCGGTGTCGAGCAGCAGGGGCATGCGGTCGCCGCCGTCCCGGGCCGAGGCGGCGGTGCGGCGGGCCAGTTCACGCAGGGTGGCGGTCTTGCCGGTGCCGGGTTCGCCCAGCAGTTCGACGTCGTGCGCGTCGGTGATGCGGTCGAGCACACCGGTGAGGTCGAGGTAACCGTCGTGGTCGGTGGCGAGCTTGGCGGCGACGGCGGCGCACCGCTCGCGGACGAGGACGACGCGGTAGCCGGTCACGATCGGGTCGGTGTGGTGGGCGGAGCGGGTGAGCCGGGTGAACAGCTCGACCATGCGGTCGGAGGTGACGGGCATCAGGTCGGCGGCGCGGTGCGCGGTTCGGGTGATGAGGGACCGGGGCCAGTGCCGGAAGGGGTCGGGTTCGGTGATCCACTCGGTGGCGACGGCGGAGAGGACGGTGGAGGCGAGGAGCTTGGCGGCGGTGTCGGGGTGCGGTGACCACTTGAAGGTCCGGTGCGCGGCGAGCAGCAGTTGGTGGTTGTACGCCTGCCACCAGGGTTCGTCTGCCCTGGGCGGGTAGTGGCGGTGGGCTTGGACGCGCACGGCCCACAGCAGGTCGTGGGCGGGGTGGAGGTGTTCGGCCAGGATGGCGCGGGCGGTGCCGGCGGCGACCTGCGGCGCCACTCCCCGGTCGAGGGCCTGGGAGGTCAGGGCGAGCACGCGGTGCAGCTCCAGCAGGTCGTGTTCGCCCGCCTCGGCGAGCACGTCGCGGACCAGCCCGATCTCCAGCCAGCAGTGGTCCTCCTGCTGCGGGCGGTGCGCGGCGGTCCGGGCGTAGTCGATCAGGTGGGGGCGTCCACCGACGACGACGACGTTGCGCGGGTTGAGGTCGCCGTGCGAGACGGCCCGCGCGCGGCCCGGCACGGCGTCGAGCAGCACGCGGGGCAGTGCGGTGAACGGGTCGACGGGGGTGCCCGACAGGCGAGGCAACCGGTCGCGGTGGGTCGGTCCGCGGACGGCGGTGACGGTGCCGACGACGGTGGTGCCCGGGGTGTCGGGCACGTCGACGGAGCCGGGGGCGAGGCGGATCAGCACGTCGTCGCCCACCAGGCTGCGGTGGTCGTCGGAGGACCGGCGGCGCAGGCCGGCCAGTGCGATGGCGTCGCCCGGCCGCAGGCCGGAATCTCCGGTCAGGCTGGTCCGGAGCACCTCGTCAGGTGGCCACAGGAGGTCCCGAGCGGGTCGGGGGTCGGTGCTGTGCGCGCGCACTTCGAGGTTGGGGCCGAGGGCCGGGTTGAGGGGGCGCAGCGAACTGGGTGTGGGGACGACGGTGCTGCGGCGGTGCAGCACCTGGCCCATGCCGGTGAACAGGGTGTCGATCAGCGTCACCGCCTCGTCGAGGGCAGAGCCGCCGCCCACCGCGGCGCGGGCGACGTCCTCGAGGGTGCGCAGGTCGGCATTGGGCGCGCCGGCGTACTGGCCGACATGGTCGTACACCACGAGCCCGAGGGGCGTGCCGTGGTCCGCGGCGAGGTCGACGACCTCCGGGGAGGCCGCGAGCACAGGGGCGAACAGGGCGCTGCGCAGCGGGGCGATCAGCTCGGCGTAGGCGTGCCACTCGCGGCGCAGGGTGGCGGGGGCGTCGAACTTGGCCACGTGCACCACGTCGTGGTCGCCCCGGTGCAACCGCACCTGCACGACCAGCGCGCCGCTGGCCCCGCCGGACAGGACGCGGCCGACCTCGACGAGGTCGACCGGGATGGGCCACGCGCCTGGCCCGAGATCGGGCACCCGCCGCAGCGCTGCCCTGATCTCCGCACGTTTGCGGTCGTCGGAGGGGTGGTCGGTGAAGATAATCTCAGGGACGGGCACTCGGTTGACCTCGCTGTCGGGAGCGCTGATGGAGTTTCGCGGAGCAGGGGACGAGTCGCTGCTGTGGAGCGGCATGTGCGAGCGGTTCGCGACGCTGGCCCAGGAGGCCCGTCGGTACGGCCGGGACGCGTGGTGGGACCGGGTGGTCGCCTCGTCGAGGCGGGGCTCGGCCGACGTGCGCGATGCCCGCGCGCTGCTGGCGGACCTGGCGGAGCTGCGCGGTCACCTGCTGGACTTCGGCGGCCGTGACGGTGAGTGGCCGGTGACCTCGGCCCGTGACGCCGCCCACGACGCCCATGCCTGTCCCACGCGGCTGTGCCGGCGCCGTTCGGTTGCGCCACCCGGCGCCCCGGCGCCCCGCTGCGCGCTGCTCGACCGCCCGATGACCGACCCGCTCGGTTGACCTGGCCTCCGGGGCGGCCGCCCCGGAGCGCCGACACCTCGTCCCGGAAGGGCAGGCATGGTTCGCAGGCCGGTGAGGATCTCGTTCAGCGCCTTGCTGCGGGTGCAGGACGACGACCGGTACGTGCTGTTCCACTCCCGCACCCGGCCCGGGGTGTGCGGGCCGCCCGGTGGTGTCATCAAGTACCTCCCGCCCGCGACGCAGCTGCTGGACGAGTTCGGCTTCCAGCGGGAGCGCACGCCGCCGGAGGTGGAGGTGGCTGGCATGGACCTGCGAGGTGTGCTTCCGCCGGGTTCCGTGCGCCGCTTCCTGGCCTGGTTCGCCACGGGCGCGTTCCGCGAGCACGCCGACGACTGCCTGCGCCGCGAACTGCTGGAGGAGGTCGGCGAGGTCGGCTTGGGCTCCCTCGGTGCGTACCCGGACGAGCTGTCCTTCGCCCACGTGCGCACCGTGGTCGAGGGCCCGGCACCGGTGCCCGGTAAGCCGTTCCGGCAACTGCGCCGGTTCGAGGTCTACGACCTGGTGACCGGCAACAAGGCGGGGCTGCGCGTCACCCGCGATCTGGTCGACGCGGGTCGCGACCCCGATCAGCCCAACGTCATCTCCGTCGGCCAGGACGACATCAGGCACGGCAGGCAGGGGCGGATGCTCATCGCGCCGCAGAGCGCGTTCCTGATGGGCGGTACCCGGTTGGCGCCGGACCTGCCGCCGGTGAGGTGAGGCTGCCGGTGACCGATTCGGTCGAGTTGTGGACGGCGGGACCCCCGCGTCGACTCGGTGTGGTGCGTGTGCGGGAACCGGCCGTGCTGCCGGATCCCGGCGGTGCGGTCGTGCGGTTCGACTACGTCCAGGAGGGACCGGACCTGACCGCCCTGTCACTGGTCGTGCGGTTCCGCGACCCGGCGGTGGAGGTGCGTGATGCGCGGGTCGCAGCGGCGGGGACGGTGGTCCGCACGGGTGTGTGGACCACTCGGGACGGCGCGCTGGTGTGTTTGGTCGGAACTCCTCTGGGGCGGTCACCGATACCTCGCAGTGGTGCGTTCGAAATCCTCGTCGCGCCGCCGGCCGAGCTGACCGGCTCGCTGCGCGTGCACGGCTCGGCGCTGCGCCCGGGATTGGCGGGCGGTCGCCCCGCGCACGCCTGCGGCGACCGCGAGGTGCGGTTCGCCGCCGGGCGGGTGGACCCGGTGGCGGGACGGCGGCCGGCGGTGCGCCTGTGCCTGGCCGTCGACACCGAGGCGTACAGCAGGTTCAGCGCGCCCGAGGCGGAGCGCGCCCAGCGGAGGTTCGCCGACCTGCTCACCGATGTCCGCCGCGTCGTCGGCGTCGACGACGACGAGACCGGGCTTCAGCCGAGCGGTGACGGGCTGTTCACGGTGCTGCCTCCCGGGGTGGACGAGTCGGTGGTGATCCCCGGTGTGGTGGACGGGCTGCGCTCCGGCCTCGTCCGGATCAACCGCGGCCTCGGCGAGCGGGCCCGGCTGCGGCTGCGGGTGGCGATGCACCGCGGGCACGTCGCCCTCGCCGCCAACGGCTGGATCGGCAGCGCCGTCACCACCGTGCACCGCCTGCTGGACTCGGAGGTGTTGCGGCGGGCGTTGCGGGAAACACCCACCGCGGACTTCGCCCTGGTGGTGTCCGACGTGCTGTACCGGGACGTGATCGTCGACGGCTATCCGAACCTCGATCCGGACCGCTTCGCCTCCGTGACCGCGGAGGTGCCCGCGAAGCGGTTCGCCGAGACGGCCTGGCTGTACCTGCCAGAGGGGTGAGCGGCTCACCCCTTCCGCTTGAGCAGCAACGGGGTGTCGGCCTCTCCGCTGGTCAACTCGTCCAGCCGCACCCCGACACAGCCCAGGTTGAACGCCTTCTCCACCGGGGCGTTCGTGGCCAGTGCCTGGTAGAAGCCGATGCCGAAGGCGATCGCGGCCGGATCGCTCACCTCTCGGCGCATGGTCACGACGAAGTCGACGTGCTCGACGACCGCCTCGGCGAGCACCGCGCTGTGGCAGGCGTCCAGCACGACGCAGCGCACCGTGTCGTTCACCTCCTTGAACAACGCGGCCACCCCGGCCACGGTCAGCGGCCGCGACATGCCGACCTCGTTCTGCACCACCAGGCCGCCGGTCTCCAAGCCGTGCCCGGAGAAGTGCACGACGTGCGGCCGGACGTCCAGCAGCGCCTGGGTGAGGTCTCGGGCGCGGACCCCGCCCCGGGCCTCCAGCCGGTAGCGATCGCGGTCCAGGGCCAACCGCAGGGTCTCCCGGATCGCGCGCACGTTGTCGTCCAGCCGCATCCTCCCGAGGTCCGCCGGGCCCGCCGACAGGTGCAGGATCCGCACCACCTCCTGGCCGACCTCGTCGCGCGCGGGCGCGTCGGTCACCCGGACCGCGAGCGTGTGCGGCTCTCGGCGGACGGCGCCGCCGTCGGTGCCGACGGTGATCACCACGTGCACGGGTACGTGGCTGCCGGAGCTGGTCGGCCGCACGTGCACGACGAACTCCGCGGTCTCGGCCGGGGGCAGCGTGCCCAGCGACTGGTGTGCGCTGCGCGGGTCCACCTCCATCGCCCCCGAGACCTGCACCGAGGTGCCGACCAGCACCGGGATCCCGGTGTTGGTGACCCGTCCCCGCAACTGCGACCACTGCCCGACGGGCAGCTCGTGGTCCAGCAGGGACACCGCGAACCGGGGTTCCGGCGGCGGCCCGGCGGTCCGGGCCGCGACCACCTCCAGGGACGCGCGGAACTCCCTGACCCGGTGCGGCGTCCCCCAGCGGTCCCGGTAGGAGAAGTTGGAGCTGCCGACCTCCAGGAGCCCCTCCGCGGTGGGCCGGACCTTCAGCACCCGGGTGACGCCTTCGCCCGGCAGCAGCCGGAGCACCTCGACCCGGACGCCACCGCCGAGCAGGACCACCCCCTGGGGCAGCGCCAGCTTGACCACGATGTGCGAGCACGGTCCGTCGCCGTCATTGGTCAGCTCCACGGTCAGCTCGGCCACCCGCCCGACCTCCAACCGGTCGGGACTCAGCCGCACGCCGATCATCGCGACCTGCCGTCGAACAGCGGCTCCAGGACGGTCACCCGCGGGTGGTACCGCTGCCGGCACTCCTTGCAGTGCGCCGCGCGCGGCGCGTCCTCGCCCGCCGAAGCGTCGAACGCGTCGTCGACGAGCACGAAGCGGTCGTTCCGGCACAGCGGTTTGCCGCAGTGGTGGCACACCACGTCGATCTCGACAGTTACCCCCGGCGCGCCTCCGGGGACCGGCGTGCCCTCGCCCAACTGGCACTCGGCGCATTCCCAGGCCATCGTCGTCCCTCCGCTGCTTCCTCAGTCGTTGTCGAGTTGGTCGTCGATCGCCGCCATCGCCAGCCGGAAGCCCTCGTCGGAGATCTTCCCCTGGGAGAACCGCCGGATCAGGTCGTTCCGCTGCCGGTGCAGCTCGGCCAGGCGCGGCGAGACCTCCTCGGGCGCGCGCCGAAGCGATCCCCCGTGGCGGTACCCGGCTGTCGTGCCACCGCCCGGGACACCGGGTCCCCGGTCGTGGCGGGCATCGCTCTCATGGTGGTGGACGCCGTCGCCGTGCGAACCGCCGTGACCGTTCTGTCCGCCGTGACCGTTCGGGACTGCCGCACGCGGGTCACCGCTGTAGGCCCGGGGTACGTCCGAGGCCGAGCCGAGCACGCGCCGGATCGTGTCGTCGAGCCGGTCCCACTCCGCCTCGACAGCTCTCTTCATCTGCTCGTTGGCGAACACCGCCTGCACCGACAGCCGGATCCGGCTGCTGCCCGACTGCGCCCGGATGTCACCGGTGTGCAACTCCTCCCCGGTCAGGCTGAGGGAGAAGTCCAACGGGTAGACCCCGTCGTACCTCCGCCCGGCGATGTCCCAGTACCGGTTCATCACGTTCGCCTTGCCGCTCGCGTGCGGCGGGTGCTCGATGACGCGCTTGATGTAGTAGCCCTCCTCGCTCAACTCGCCGGTCAGCCGCGACACCGTCTCGTGGTCGGGGATCACGCCGGCGAACTCCACCGCCTCGGGCCGGTCCGACTCGTTGTTGTCGGGCACGACCCGTACGTCCTGGTAGCGGATCCCCGCCAGGCTCAGCTCGAACTCGGCTTGCACGTCGGTGCGCGCGCTGCTGCGCCCGGTGTCGCCGCTGCGGGCCTCGCCGAGCGGGGACAGCACCCGCAGCCCGGTGAGGCCGGACAGCGTGCCGCGAAAGGACGCCCGCACGCTGCCGTGGATCGTCTCGTTCATCTGGATCTTGTCCTCGAACCGCACGATCAGCTTCACCTGGCCCGCCTCGCGGTCCTGTTCCGTGAGCGCGACCCGGTTCCACTCGATGCGTTGCACCACACCCTCACCGCCGCGGGGGTCCGGTACCCGACCGACGACCGGGCTGTGGGTGGTGCGCTCGACCTTGCCCCACTCCACGGGCACGTGCAGGACCACCGGCTCCACCTTGTCGATCTTCAGGTTGTCCGCGGGACCGGTCTGCTCCCACTGCACGGTCAGCTCCAGCGTCCGTTGGTCCGATCGCGGCATCACCGACGGCGTCAGCCACAACGGCAACTCCTCCGGCACGCGGTCGGGCGACACCGAGTAGGTGGACTTCAACTCCCACTTGGCCGGGGACCGCCCGTCGGCACCCGGGGAGAAGAACTGGTGCTCGTCGGTGCGACCGCTCAGCGGGATCACCGGCACGGACAACGACGAGTTGGTGAGCGTCATCCCCGCCTTGCCTTTCAGCACCGCGAACCCCGCGCAGTAGTCGACGGCGGAGTCCGCGGGCAGGCGGTACCGCGTGCGGTAGAGCGTGAGCCGGTCCAGGTCCGTGCGCGCGAACGTCGTCGAGATGCCCAGTTCACCCAGCGGCGGCTCGATCGACATGCGGTAGTGGCCCCCGGCGTCCAGCACGAGCTTTCCCCGCACTGTTTCCCGCACCGACGCCGAGTCGATCTTCGGCAGCAACGGTAGCCGCGGCTTGTGGCGCTGTGCCTCCGCGACCCGGCGCCGGTCCACCAGATAGCAGGTCGCGAGCCCGGCGAGGCCGATCAGCAGCACCACGACACCGGTGCTCGCGTGGACCGGGAGCAGCAGCGCGCCGAGTGCGGCGACCGCGCCCGCGATCACCTGCTCCCGGCCCAGGCGGCGCGGCACCACGTGGTCGCAGGTCTCGCAGTGGTGGGCCTGCGGGGTGTCCATCCCCAGGCCGGCGAACTCCTGGCTGATCTTGGCCGGTGCCTCGTCCGGCCCGGTCGGCCGACCGTCCTCCCGGCAGATCAGCCTTCCGCAGTGGTGGCAGGTGGTGGCGATCTCCGGCGAGCCGCACTTGTAGCAGCGTGCCGTGGACGCGCGAGGTTCAACGCGAGTGGTCATGTCTTCTTCCTCGTGTCGTGCTGCGGTGCGCGGCCGTCAACGTCGTGCCTTGAGCCGCTCGAAGCGCTCGCGCAGGGTCAGGTGCAACGCGTTCATCACCAGCGTCAAGTCGCGGCTCGTGCCCGGCAGCGCGCCGCACATGAACACCTTCAGCTCGCCGCTCTCGAAGGTGCTGGTGAACGTCTGCCCGCCCGGCTGCTGCTTCTCCCTCGTCGTCTCGAACCGGCGCCCGTCCACCAGCAACCACAACCACATTGTGTCCGGCCCCGCCTGTCGGCTGGCCCTGAGCAGGCGTCGGTGCCACCCACCGCCGTCCTGACGCGAAGGCCACTCCTCGACCTGGAACCCCCTGGTCTCCAGCACCGCGCGGATGTCGGCGATCCGCATGTTGTCGGGGATCACCTCGTCGAAGTGCAGGTGCTGACAGGGCAGCATCTCCCGGCGGGCGAACGCGTCGTCCAGGACCAGGTGCAGGTCAGTGGTGATCCGGCTGACCAACTTGGGCTGTTCGGCCTGCGTCCCGAGGGCGTCGAACCGGCGAGCGCGCAACCCCGACAGCAGGTACCCGTTGACCTCGACGCACACCGTCCCGTCGATCGCGTCCTGCTGGTACAGCTCGCCTGGCTGGCGGATCAGCAGGTAGCGCTTCTCGCTCCGGAACTCGGCGGTGTCACCGACACCGTGCCCGTCGACGAGCGCCATCGGCACGTTCGACCACTCCAGGCTCCGCGAGGAAGGGTTGTACTTGAGGGTGAGCTGGTCGCCCCTGCCGTTTTGGAGGGTCACCTCGCTCAGCGACGTGATGGTCGGCCACCGCAGCGACACCAGCGACACCTTGGGGTGCAGGCCGCGGATGTACCGGCGGTTCGGCAGGTGCAGCACGACCTGGACGCTCAGCAGCAGGTAGGACCGGAACGACACGTACTTGGTCAACTCGTCGGCCACCTGCTCGACCTGGGTGCCCGGGTCGAGGGCCGTCCTCAGGGCCTCGTGCAGGTTGGCACCGTCGGGGTCGACGAGGTCGACCAGGACCGACACGGGGAGCACGCGCACCGCGTTCTCCGCGGGGCGGTACTCGTGCTCGATCACGCAGGTTCGGCCATCGGTCACCATGCCGGCCTCGTCGAACTCGGCGATCGGCACCTCGACGGCCATCGACCCGTACCCCTCGGACAGGTCCAGCACCTCGGACAGGTCGGTCTTGTGGTGGTCGGCGAACGACAGGTGGCCGATCACGGCTGCGGCCGGTCGCGGGTCGTGGCCGCTCACGTCGGCCACCGCGGCCCTGGTGAAATACTTGTGGCCGTCGTACGGAACGGTGACCCGGATGGTGCCCGAGGGCGGCACGTCACCGGTTTCCCTCCGGTCGTTGCTCGAAATCTCCTGGTGGTAGCGGTACTCCTCGGTCAACGTGACCTCGTCGGCCGAAGCGCGGGCGAAAGCGGCTCCACCAGGTGCTCCGCCGCCGCGGCGGGTGCTGAACACCTGACGCAGCTTGGCGCCACCGGCGTCGCGCGCCTGCTCGATCCTGCGGGGAATCGGCATGGAAGACCCTTTCCTCGCGGTTGTCCGCGAGCTGTTGTGAGCGGTGTTCGGGTTCGCGTCGTTGGGCCGATCGGCGTTCGGGAACCGGGAGAAGTTCGGCCTGACGGCGGTGCGTTCGGTGATGTCGAGTGAATGGGCATCACTCTGTGACACATCGCGACCACCGACCCCGTACCAGTACGGGATTCAGCCGATCACCCACTGATCCGGCGTAGCTCGTCGAGGTCGGTGATGACGATGTGTCGCCCGCCGGGGTGCAGCAGCCTTTGGCAGCGCAGGTCGCGCAGCGACTTCTCCACCGTGCTCAGCGCCACCCCCGCCAGCGACGCGAGGTCGGGTTGGGTCAGCGGCACCCCGAGACGCCACCCATCGGCGGTTCGCCTGCCGTGGGTCAGGGCGATCTCCACCAGGACCTTCACCACCCGGGTGGGCGCGGGGCACACGACCATGTCCACGCACCGCACGTGCACGCGCCGGAGCCGTTCGCTCAACATCCGCGCCAGGGCCAGGCACGCCTCGGGGTTGCGCTCCATGAAGTCCGCGAACTCCCGCCCGCGGAAGACCCGGGCCGTGGTCGGCACCCAGGCGACCACGTTGGCCGAGCGCCGCTCGGCTTCCAGCGCCGCCATCTCCCCGAGCATGTCGCCGGGACCGCGCACCGCCATGAGCAGGTCCCGCCCGTACTCGGAGTTGACCACGACCTTGACGCTGCCGCTGAGCACCAGCAACGCGTGCCGGTGCTCCTCGCCCTGCCTGATCATCACCTGCCGCGCGCGGTAAGTGACCTCGGTGCCCAGGCTCAGCAGCGCCTCCCGGTCACGCCGGCGCATCTTGCCCAGCAGGCTGCTCCGCGGCCACGGATCACCGATCAGCACTCGTCACCGCGACAGCCGGGACCGTGCACCTGCATCGCCGCTCCCTCCCACCGACTGTGGCGGTACGGGATGCTGGTGCACGCGACGGGGGAACACCCCGAAGGATTGCGGGTTCGCCGCTACCCGGCTTGCCAACCCGCCAGTTCGCTCAGCGAGATGTAGTCCAGGATCGTCACCGATCGGTACCCGGTGGCGACCCACCCCACCGCGCGCAACTCTGTCAGCGCCTTGTGCGCGCTCCGCTCCGCCGCGCCCACCAAGGCGGCCAGTTCGGGTTGCGCCAACGGGAACGCCAACGACGTGCCACGGCGGGTGGTCCGGCCGTGGGAGGCGGCCAGTTCCACCAGCACCCGCGCCACCCGCACCTTGACCGACACCCCGGTCAGGTCGATCCGGCGAGCGGTGGCCGAGCGCAGCTTCGCCGCGGCACTGCGGCTCACCTCCTCGGCGGCCTCGGGGTGCCGGGCCCGGAACGCCCGGAACGCCTGCGCGGACACCCACACCGCGTGCACCACCCCCGCCGCGGTGGCGGTGGCGGACCTCGGCTGCCCGTCCAGGGCCGCCAGTTCGCCGAGCAGGTCACCCGCACCGCGGATGGCCAGCAGCGACACCTCACCCTCGGCGTTGTGCGCGGTGATCTTGACGTAACCGCTGAGCACGACGAGCACGTATCGCGACGCCTCGCCCTCGTGGAGCAGCACAGAACCGGCGGCGTACCGCTTCAGGGTCCCGGCCGCGATCAACGCTGCCGCGTCACCGGGCCGCAGCGCCGCCATCAGGCTGTTGTGCCGCCACGCCGTCATCCCCATCCGCACACCAAGTCGTCCGGGAACCATGTCCGCAACGTCCCAGCATGCCGCGCCGACAGGTGGTGGGTGGGGCCCGAGGACGAGGTTCACCCTTATGTCGTACCTACGCCGCGCGGCCCCCGTCATGAGGGCCGCGCGGTCAGGGATCAGGTGGCGCGGAGCGGGTCAGGCGGGGAGGCGCCAGACCTGGTTGGTGCCGGCGAAGCAGTCCCAGATCTGGAGCCGGGTGCCGTCGGCGGAGCTGGGGCCGGTGGCGTCGAGGCAGCGGCCGGAGGCGGGGTTGCGCAGGGTGCCGTTGGACTGGGCCTGCCAGGTCTGGGCGCCGCTGCCGTTGCAGTCCCAGAGCTGGGCGGTGGTGCCGTTGGCGGTGCCGGCGCTGGTGATGTCGAGGCACTTGCCGAGGGCGCGCAGGGTGTTGTCGGAGGCGACGGTCCAGGTCTGGGCGTTGGAGCCGTTGCAGGTCCACAGCTGGACGGCGGTGCCGTTGGCGCTGTTGGCGCTCGCGACGTCGACGCACTTGCCGGCGATGCCGGTGATGGGGCCGGTGCGGCCGACGGGCGGGTTGGGGTTGGTGCCGCCCGCGGTCTCGTAGATGGCGTTGAGCAGGGAGGTGCTGCCGGTGGTGTCCTGGGAGAGCTCCCAGTTCATGATGCCGCCGGCGTTGGCCAGCGCCCACTGGGTCTTGCGGCGGATGGTGGGCAGGCCGTTGTAGCACTGCTGGGCGCCGCTGACGGTGGCGCAGTCGCGGTTGGCGTTGGCCGGGTCCATGGCGACGAGCTGGGCGTAGGTGTAGTAGCCGGGGCGGCTGTAGAAGGGCACGCCGAGGACGGTCTTGGCGGCGGGCAGGCCGCGGCCCTTCCAGTAGTTGGCGCTGGCGATGGACCAGTCGTAGTTGGCGTGGGGGCTGCCGCCGTCGTAGGCCATGATGTTGAGCCAGTCGACGTGGCCGAACACGGCGGTCTGGACGCCTTCGGCGGTGCCGCCGCCGGAGACGACGGCGGCGGTGAGGAGCTTGCCGCGGCTGCGCATGGCGCTGGAGAGCTGGCTCATCAGGTTGGTGAAGTTGGTGGCCGACGCGCCGGGGTCGGGGTACTCCCAGTCGATGTCGACGCCGTCGAGGTTGTACTGGTTGACGGCGCTGACGACGCTGTTGACGAAGGTGGTGCGGGAGCTCGCGTTCGCGGCGAGGGCTTCGAAGGCGGAGTCGTTGCCGTCGTTCCAGCCGCCGATGGCGAGGGAGACGCGGACGCCGTTGGCGTGGGCGAGGTTGACCAGCGAGGTGAGCTTGCCGGGGTCGGGGATGCCCTGGAGGGTGCCGTTGGCGTTGGGCAGCGCGAACGAGTAGTTGATGTGGGTGAGCTTGGTGTACTGGACGCTGTTGACGTTGCCGGCCCAGGAGGGCAGGTAGCCGACGCTCTTGAAGCCGGCGGGCAGGGCCGCGTGGGCGGCGGGCGCCGCGGTGGTGGCGACGGTGAGGCCCGCTGCCGCGGTGGCGAGGGCGAGCAGGGCGGCGCGCAGGCGTGGCCGCCGGGGTGTTGCCGAGAACCGCATGGGCGTGTCCTTTTCCAGGTCGTTCTGGCGGCGACCGAGCGGAACCTTACTGGAGAGCTTGATTCAAGTCACGATAAAAGTGGGGGGCGGAGGTGGGCTCCGTGACCGGACGCCCCGCGGCTTGCTATGAAGGGCGGGTTCACGAGGGGCGGGCCGCGACGCCCCCGAGCCCGACCCGCTACCGGAAGGTGCGACGGCATGAGAAGAGTTGTCCCGGCGCTGATCGTCGCGGTGATCTGCGCCCTGGCCCCGGTCCCCGCCTCCGCCGCGGCGGCGCGCGTGACCGCGGAGTTCGCCCAGGAGTCGGTGTGGGGCACCGGTTACGGCGGGCGGATCACGCTCACCAACACCGGCGACGCCGAGAGCACCGGCTGGGTGGTCGAGTTCGACCTGCCGCCGGGCACCTCGGTGACCAACTCCTGGAGTTCGGTGCTCACCCGCGACGGGCAGCGCCACCGGTTCGCCAACGCCGCCCACAACGGCCGCGCCCCGCCCGGTGGCGCGGTGGGTTTCGGCTTCACCGCCTCCGGCGGCGGCCTGCCGGCCGGCTGCGTGGTCGACGGCGTGCCGTGCCGGGGTCCCGCCCGCGACACCACGCCGCCCACCGCCCCGACCGAGCCCCGGGTGACCGGGGTGACGGCCGGTTCGGTGTCGCTGAGCTGGCGGGCGGCCGCCGACGACACCGGGGTGGTCGACTACCAGGTGCTCTCCGGCGCCGAGGTGGTCACCACGACCTCCGCGACCTCCGCGACCGCGACCGGTCTGCTGCCCGGCACCGCGCACGCGTTCACCGTCCGGGCGCGGGACGCGGCGGGCAACACCTCCGCGCCCAGCCCGGTCGTCACCGCCACGACCGCTCCCGCCGCGTCCACCGTGGACGTGGCCACCGCCGCGCAGTTGCGGGCGGCGCTGGCGGCCGCCGCGCCGGGGGTGACCATCCGGCTGGCGCCCGGCGTCTACCGGGGTTCGTTCACCGCGACCTCGCCGGGCACGGCCGCCGCGCCGATCACCCTGACCGGTCCGGCGGACGCGGTGCTGGTCAACGACGGTCCCTCCGGCAGCGGTCCGGCCTGTCCCGTGCCCACCGCCGGCTGGGACCCCGGCTACGGGTTGTGGCTGCACGGCGCGCCGCACTGGAACCTGGTCGGGTTCACCGTGCGCGAGTCGAAGAAGGGCATCGTGGTCGACGACTCCCGCCACACCGTGATCGACCGGGTGCGCGTGCACCACGTGGACGAGGAGGGCGTGCACTTCCGCCGCTCCTCGTCCGACGGCGTGCTGCGCGGCTCCACCATCAGCCACACCGGTCTGGTGCGGCCCGGCTACGGCGAGGGCGTCTACCTCGGCTCCGCCCACTCCAACTGGGACTGCCACGGCAACACCGGGGGAGCGGACCGCAGCGACCGGGTGCTGGTGCTGGGCAACCACATCGGGCCCCACGTCACCGCCGAGCCGATCGACGTCAAGGAGGGCACCGCCGGCGGCGTCGTGCGCGGCAACACCTTCGACGGCACCGGCATCTCCGGCCAGAACTCGGCGGACTCCTGGATCGACGTCAAGGGCTCCGGCTACCTCGTCGAGGACAACACCGGTTCGTTCGCCGCGCCCGGCACGTTCGCCAACGGCTACGAGACCCACAACCCGGTCACCACGCCGGCGTTCCCCAACGGCTGCGGCAACACCTGGCGCGGCAACCGCTCCGACCTCGGCGGCGTCGGCGCCTACGCCATCCGCATCACCTCGACGTCCAAGTGCGCCGGCCTGCCCAACGTGGTGCACGCCTCCAACACCGTCACCCGCGCGGTGACCGGACTGACCAACATCCCCGTCACGCCGTGATCTTCCCGGCCGCCCCGATTTCCTTCGCCGACGTCCCGTCGGGTCGTCGGAGAGGCCGGTCCCGGGTTGTCGGCGGTAATGCCGGGTGGCCCGGAGGATGAATTGCGCGTCGGGTCGGGACCGCCCGGTGGAGTCCTCACCGGACGGTCCTGACCTGGCGCTTCCGCCCGACTCGGCAGACGTGAAAATCGTTCGGCGCTTTTAGGTAAGGCTCTCCTAATTGTTTTCGTGTTGCGGGGATGGGTATCCGGTGGCAACGTTCGAGAACACCGAGCACCACGGTCCGGAGGAGCGGTCATGACCACCACAGAAATGCCTGCCGTCAACGAGTGCACCGTCACCGGTTGTTCCTACAACCACGACGGCTGCCACGCCTTCGCGATCACCGTCAGCGGTGAGAACGGCGCCGCCGACTGCGCCACCTTCATCCCCCTGGCGCGCAAGGGCGGCCTGCCGCGCGCCGTCGCCCAGGTGGGCGCCTGCTCGCGCGGCGACTGCGTCCACAACAGGGAGCTGGAGTGCACCGCGCCCGGCGGGGTGCGCGTCGCGCCCGGCGAGGGTGGGCACGACGCCAACTGCCTGACCTACACCAGGGACTGAGCGGCCCCGGGTCCCGGGAGCGCCGCGCCGGTACGGGCGCGGCGCTCCCGGCTCGGTGTCGACGCCACGGGTGTCGACACCCGTGGCGCCGGTGTGCCTGTGCCGGGTCCTGTTGCGTCCGCACCCGCGCCGGGTCCTGTGGCGCCGGACCTCGCACCGGTCCTGTGGTACCGGACCCGCGCCGTTGACACCCGCGCCGGACCCGTGACAGCGTTCGAAGCCGTGGCCCCGCCGCCACGAGTTGACAACGTTGTCAAAGGAGAGGTCCCCTGTCCATGCCTCTGCCGTCACCCCGCGCCGCCGCCCCCGTGCTCGCGGCCCTGCTCGCCGCCGGCCTGGTCACCGGCCTCCCGCCGACCACCGCCGCCGCGGCACCCGAGGACCCCACCGCGCTGGTCAACCCGTTCATCGGCACGCAGAACTTCGGCAACACCTTTCCCGGCGCCAGCGCGCCGTTCGGCATGGTCCAGGTCAGCCCGGACACCGGCGGCCAGGGCGGTTACGACTACCTCCAGGGCCACATCCACGGCTTCAGCCAGACGCACCTGTCCGGCGTGGGCTGCCCGGTCGCCGGCGAGCTGCCGATCATGCCCACCACCGGCCCGGTGGACAACGTTGACACCAACGGCTACCGGTCGGCGTACTCGCACGACGACGAGGAGGCGCGCCCCGGCTACTACCGGGTCGGCCTGTCCCGCTACGGCATCGACGCCGAGCTGACCGCGACCCCGCGCACCGGCTGGCAGCGCTACTCCTTCCCGGCCACCTCCCGGGCGAACGTCCTGTTCAACACGGGCAAGGCCAACCAGCAGGTGCTCGACTCCGAGGTCCACGTGGTCGGCGACCGCACCATCGAGGGCCGGGTCCGCGCGGGCCGGTTCTGCGCGGGCCAGGACGAGCACACCGTCTACTTCACCGCCACCTTCGACCGGCCGTTCACCGGCTTCGGCACCTGGCGCGGCACCACGCCCGCCCCCGGCGTGCCCGACGCGGCGGGCGGTGGCGGCAACGGCGCGTGGGTGACCTTCGACGCCACCGCCGACCGGGACGTGGTGCTCAAGGTCGGCCTGTCCTACACCGGGGTCGAGGGCGCGCGGCGCAACCTCGCCGCCGAGACCGGCGACTCCCACGACTTCGACGCCACCCGCGACGCGCTGCACCGGTCGTGGACCGACGCGCTGCGCTCGGTCGAGATCGGCGGCGGCGCCCCCGAGCGGCGCACCGCCTTCTACACCGCGCTGTACCACTCGCTGCTGCACCCGAACCTGGCCGGCGACGTGGACGGCCGCTACACCGGGTTCGACGGCGAGACCCACGTGGCGCGGGACTTCACGCCGTACCAGAACCTGTCCCTGTGGGACACCTACCGCCCGCAGAACCAGCTGCTGGAGCTGCTGCGCCCGGAGGTGGCGCGCGACGTGGCGCTGTCGGTGGTGGCCGCCGGCCGCGACGGCGGGTGGCTGCCCCGGTGGGCGCTGGCCAACAGCGAGACCAACATCATGACCGGCGACCCGGTGACCCCGTTCCTGGTGGAGGCGTGGTCCAAGGGCCTGCTCGCCGGGCACGAGCAGGAGGCGTACGAGCTGCTGCGGCGCAACGCCACCAGCCTGCCGCCGGCCGACTCGCCCTACAACGGCCGCTCCGGCGTGGAGCACTACGCCGAGCGGGGCTACCTCCCGTCCGGCCTGGAGCTGGGCGTGGACTGCCCCCACAAGGGCGGCGACAACGACTGCGCGCACCCGGCCTCGGCGACGCTGGAGTACGCGGCGGCCGACGCGGCGCTGGCGCTGATGGCGCGCGGCCTGGGCCACCGGGAGGACGCCGGCCTGTTCGCCCGGCGCGGCCAGTGGTACCGCAACCTCTGGGACTCCGGCACGGGCCACTTCCGGCCCCGCACCACCGAGGGCACCTGGGTGTCGCCCTACAACCCGGTCGACGCGGGCCACCAGTTCCACGAGGGCGGCGCGTTCCAGTACCAGTGGCTGGTGCCGCAGGACCCGGACGGCCTGGTGGAGCTGATGGGCGGCAGGCAGGCCACCGAGCGCCGGCTGGACGCCTTCTTCGCCCACGACAAGCTGCTGGCCGACCCCGCCGGCACGGTCCGCACCGACTGGATCACCCAGCCCTACGACTACTACGGCAAGCCCACCTACAACCCCAACAACGAACCCGACCTGCACGCGCCGTACTTCTACCTGTCGGTCGGCGCGCCGGCGAAGACCGCGACCGTGGTGCGCGCGGCGATGACCCTGTTCACCACCGGCCCGGACGGCATGACCGGCAACGACGACCTGGGCACCATGTCGGCCTGGTACGTGTTCTCCTCGCTGGGCCTGTACCCGACGATGAGCGGCGCGGACTTCCTCGCCCTGTCCAGCCCGCAGTTCCCGTCCGCCACCGTCCACACCGGACGCGGGACCACCCTGGCCATCACCGCGCCGGGCGCGAGCGACACCAACCGGTACGTGCAGCGGGTGGCGCTCGACGGCCGCGACGTGCGCGACACCTGGCTGCGCTGGGACGACGTGCTGCGCGGCGGCACGCTGGCGCACCGGCTCGGCACCGCGCCCTCCGACTGGGGCACCCGACCCGGCGACCGGCCGCCGTCGGTGAACCGCGAGCGGCCCGACGACCGCCGGCACGTGGACGCGGCGCTGCGCGAGTCCTCGGTGGTCGTGGCCGCCGCCGACATCGCCCGGACCGCGGTGCTGTCGCTCGACGTGCTGGCCCAGGCGCCCGGCGCGGTCCCGGTGGGCCTCTCGCCGACCGTGCCCGCCGGGTGGTCGGCGTCCGTCGACCGGGTGCTGGTGATCAGGTCCAACCGGCTGCCCGTGCAGCGCACCGCGAAGGTGACCGTGACCGTGCCCGCCGGGACCCCGGTCGGGTCCTACCCGGTGAGCGTCACCGTCCGCGGCCCCGAGACCGTGGTCCGGGAGGCGGTGGTCGAGGTGCGCGACCCGGCGACCTGCGCGGTCACCGCCGGCGGGCAGTGCGCCGTCGACCTGGCGCGCGAGGCGAACCACGACGGCACGGCCACGGTCGCGCGGTCGGCGGAAGGCGATTTCGACGGCCAGGGCTGGAGCTACGACGCGGCCCTGCTGCCCACCGGCCGGGTCGTGCGCGACGGCACCACCTACGCCGCGCCGGACCCGTCGGGCACCACCGCCAACTTCGTCGAGGCCCGCGGCCAGGCGCTGCTGCTGCCCGCCGGCGCCCACGGCGCGCTGCGGCTGGTGGCGGCCTCCCACAACGGGCCGGTGACCACCGGCCTGGTCGTGCGCTACGCCGACGGCAGCACCGCCGAGGCGCCGGTGACCGTGCCGGACTGGGCGGGTTCGGGCGCCGCGCCCGTGCTGGAGATGCCGCACCGCATCCGGGCGGGCCAGGGCGTCGACGGCCCGCCGGTGCGGCTGTTCGGCGTGTCCGTGCCGCTCGACCCGGCCAGGACCGTGCACTCGGTGACGCTGCCCGACGACCCCAGGGTGGAGGTGTACGCGATCACCCTCGCCTGACGCACCTATACTCACCGGCCACGACTTCCGGGGGGTTGCGGTGGCGGTGGGCGACGACGAGTTCTTCCGGTTGCTGGACGGGCTGGCCGAGGTGGAACGCGCGCGGGGCGACCAGTACAGCTCGTTCAGCGTGCGGGGCAAGCGGTTCGGCTACCACTGGCCGCGCACCGGTACCGTCGGGGTGAAGCAGACCCTGTCCGAACAGCGGGCCCTGGTGTCGGAGCGGCCGGACGTGTTCGAGGAGCAGTTCACGTCCGGCGGCTTCGGCTGGGTGGTGGTGCACCTGGCGGGCATCGAGCTCGACGAGCTGTCCGAACTGGTCTTCGAGGCGTGGCGGCTGTCCGCGCCGGACGACCTGGTCGCCGGGGTCCCCGACTGGGCCGAGACCAGGCCCCACGCCCGCCGGTAGGCCCCGACCCCCGCCGAGGCCGGGGCCCGTCCCGTGCCCGCCTCCCGGTTCAGCCGGCGAGCGCCGGGGTGAAGCCGAACACCGGGACCAGGCTCGGGTCGTGGAACGCCGTGATGCGGGCGACCCGGGTCCCGACCAGGGTCAGGACCTCGACGCCGCGCGCCTGGTACCGGTCCGCGCCGACGCGTTCGTAGAGCACGAAGGCGGGCTGGCCGTTGGCCGTGGTGGGCACCAGCCGCCACCGGCCCTCGTTCAGCACCCGGGCGGCCAGGAACCCGACCACGGCCCACCGGCCGGTGAACCAGGTCGGGATCGGCGGCATCTCCAGCTCCACGTCGGCCCGCAGCAGCCCCACCAGCGCGTCGAGGTCGGCGCGGGTGAACGCGTCGACGTAGTCGTCGAGCAGGGCGCGCCGGGCCGCCGCGTCCGGCTCGGCCAGGTCGTCCTCGACGGGCCCGGCCTCGGCCAGCCGGGCGCGGGCGCGGCGCAGCGCGCTGTCGACGGCCGCGGTCGTGGTGTCCAGCATCTCGGCGACCTCGGCCGTCCGGAACGCCAGCACGTCGCGCAGCGCCAGCACCGCCCGCTGCCGGGCGGGCAGGTACTGGAGCGCGGCGATGAACGCGAGCCGGACCCCGGTCCGACCGGCCACGATCGCCGCCGGGTCGTCGACGCCCACCAGCGCGTCGGGCGCGGGCTGGAGCCACGCCACCGACGGGTCACCGGGCGCCACGGCGATCCGGTGGTCCTCCGCGGGCGCGCCCAGCCCCGACGGCAGCGGTCGCCGGGCCCGCGTCTCCAGCGCCGTCAGGCAGGCCGTGGTGGCGATCCGGTACAGCCACCGCCGCACCGAGGAGCGGCCCTCGAACCGGTCGAACGCGCGCCACGCCCGCAGGTAGGTCTCCTGCACCAGGTCCTCGGCGTCGTGGATCGAGCCGAGCATCCGGTAGCAGTGCGCGCGCAGCTCCGGCCGGAACTGCTCGGTCAGGGCGGTGAACTCGGCGTCCGAGGGCATGGTGGTTCCTCCGCTGGGTGTCACGGTGGGCTGGTTCGGGCGGCGGGCGGCGGGCGGCGGGTTGGGCGATCGGGGCCGGGGTGGTTCGGGCGGCGGGTGGCGGGGCCGGGGCGGTCAGGGCTGGAGCTGGTCAGGGCTGGAGCTGGTCGGGGCTGGAGCTGGTCGGGGCTGGTCGGGGCTGGGGCGGCACGGCTCAGGCGACGGCGCTCATCCCCGTGGCGGCCACCCGGTACTCGGGCGCGCGGTCGGGGTGCAGGGCCAGCTCCAGCACGGCGTCGGCGACCTGCTCCGGGGTGAGGACCGGTCGCAGGCGGTCGACGAAGGCGTCCCGGTCGAGGCCCTGGCGGGCGGCGTACCCCGTGACCCCGGCCGCGCCGACGCCCCCGGTCGGGGTGAGCTGGGGCAGCAGCGCGGTGAACCGGATGCCCAGCCCGGCCCGCTCCGACTCGTCGGCCGCGTACGCGCGCAGGTGGCGGACGGCGGCCTTGGCGGCGGCGTACCCGCCGGTGAGCGGGGACCCGCCCAGCGCCGCGCCGCTGGACATCGCCACGACCGTACTGCCCGGCGCCAGCGGCGCCCGCAGCGCGGCCCCGGTCCAGCCGAAGACGTGGCGGGTGTCGACGTGCCAGTTGCGGCTGAAGGTCTCCCAGGTCTGCTCGGGCAGGGGCGCCAGGTGCGGCGTGGCCCCGGCGTTGAGGACCAGCAGGCCGGGGCGGTGCGCGCGGATCACGTCCCGCGCCAACGCCTCGTCCGCGGCGTCGGCGGTGACGGGGGTGAAGGCCGGGCCGAGCTCCTCGCGCACGGCGGCCAACTCCGGCCCGCTGCGGGCGATGCCGACGACGTCGGCTCCGGCGGCGACGAGCGCGGCGGCGATCGCGCGCCCGAAGCCGCGGCCGGCGCCCGTGACCACGGCGGTCCGGAAGGGAAGGGGTTGCGGGGATCCGGCCTGCGGGGGTGCGGCCTGCGCGGATCCGGTCCGGGAAGGGTCGGTCATCGGGGTGCTCCGGGGCGGTGGTCGGGTTCGGTCCGGATCAAGACCGCCCGGGGGAGCGAAAACCGTCGCCGCGAGCGCTACCGGGGGGAGAGATCCCGGTCACAGTCGGTCAACGGTCCGTCGCGCCCAGGGCCCGCAGCAGCACCTCGGCCAACCGGTCCAGGTGGCCCTCGCCGACCTCGACGCGGCGCACCGACAGCCGCCAGTACAGCGGGGCCGCCACCAGGTCCAGGGCCAGTTCCACGTCCAGGTCGGCGGGCAGCTCACCGCGCTCCACCGCCCGCGCCAGCACCCGCGCGCCGCGGACCCGGCGCGGCTCGCCGACGGCCCGCTCCACCTCCCGCGCCAACGCCGGGTTGCGCCCCGCCTCCGCCGCCAGGTCCGGCAGGATCCGCGCGAACCGCGGGTGCGTCAGCCAGCCGTGCAGCCCCCGCAGCGTCGCGCGCAGGTCCCCGCGCAGCGACCCGGTGTCGGGCACCTCCGCCAGGGGCACGCTGAACTCCGACAGCACCGCGACCACCATGTCCTGCTTCGCGGGCCACCGCCGGTACAGCGCGCTCTTGCCCACCCCCGCCCGCTTGGCCACCGCCTCCATGGACAGCCGCCCGTAGCCGTGCTCGGCCAGCTCGTCCAGCACCGCCTCCGTGATGGCCGAGGTCTTGTGCGGCTGGAGGACGGCGGCGCCGGTCGGGGTGCGCCGGGGGTGCTGGCTCATGCGGACCAGCATAGGTGTGGACGGAACGGTACCGTCCGGCGTAGGTTGAACGGGACGGTACCGTTCCGTCCAACTGGAGGTCCCACCGTGAACGCACGCGAGATCGTCGACGAGGCGCTGAGGCTGGTCCTGGCGCACGACATGGCCGGGTTCGCCGACCTGTGGGCCGAGGACGGCGTGCTGGAGTTCCCGTTCGCCACCCCCGACCGGCAGCGCCGCCTGGTCGGCCGCCACGCCGTCCGCGACCACCTGCGCGACTACACCGACCACGTCGCGCCCGAGGAGGTCACCGCGCTGACCGTGCACCTGACCACCGACCCCGAGGTCGTCGTGGCGGAGTTCGAGATCACGGGCCGGCTCGTCCCGACCGGCGCGGACTACCGGATGGGCTACATCGCCGTGGTCACCGCCCGGGACGGCGAGATCACCCGCTACCGCGACTACTGGAGCCCCGCGGCCGCGGGGGAGATCGGCTTCGGGGGAGGCGCGGCCGCGTGACCGCGCTCGTCATCGGCGGCACCGGCACGACCGGCCGCCGCCTCGTCGACCTGCTGCGCGGCACCACCGACCTGCGCGTGGCCACCCGCACCCCCACCACCGCCGAGCACGTCCGGTTCGACTGGCACGACCCGGCCACCCACGCGCCCGCGCTGCGCGGCGTGGACCGCGCCTACCTGGTGCCGCCACCGGGCACGACCGACCCCGTGCCGCTCGTGGCGCCGTTCCTCGCCCTCGGGGGCCTGCGCCGCGTGGTGCTGCTCGGCTCCTCCGCCGTCGAGGAGTCCGACACCGGCCTGGGCGCCCTGCCCCGCCTGGTGCGCTCCGCCGTCCCGGAGTGGACCGTGCTGCGCCCGTCCTGGTTCATGCAGAACTTCACCGGGGACCACCTGCTGGCCCGCGGCCTGCGCGCCACCGGCGAGATCGTCACCGCCACCGGGGACGGGCGGGTCGCGTTCGTCGACGCCGGCGACATCGCCGCGGTCGCCGCCCGCGCCCTGACCGACCCCGAACCCCACGACACCGACCACGTCATCACCGGCCCCGAGGCCCTGTCCTACGCCGACGCCGCCGAGGTCGTCACCAGGATCGCCGGCCTGCCCGCGCGCCACCGGTCGGTCAGCGAGGAAGCGCTGACCGACCGGTTGGCGGACTCGGGCGTACCCCTCGACTTCGCCCGGGTGCTCGCCGGCCTGGACGAGGCGATCCGGCACGGCGCCGAGGACCGCGTCACCGACACCGTGCCCTCCGTCACCGGCCGCCCCGCCCGGACCTTCGGCGAGGTCGTCGCGGCTCACCGCGACGACTTCACCCCCGCCGCGCGACCACCAGGGCGGCGGTGACCAGCACCAGGTTCTTCACCACGAACTCGCCCGCCACCGTCAGCAGCAGCGGGTTGCCGCCCACGAACGCCACCCCGGGCTGCACCAGCAGCACCAGGAACGTCCCCAGCAGGTGCAGCGCCACCAGCGCCGCCACCGGTCGCACCGCGACCCCCAGGACCAGCGCCGCGCCCGCCAGCACCTCGAACACCCCGACGGCGGGCACGAACCACGACCCCGGCAGGAACGGCACGGTGTCCGCGACCAACTGGTGCACCGGCGAGTCGCCGGTGACCTTCAACGCCCCGAACCACACGAACACCACGCCCAGCGCGACCCGCAGCGCCGTGAACCCCCGGTCGGGGACCTCCCGCGCCGGGGTCTCCGGCGGTCTCAACAGTTCCTGACTCATGTTCCCCCCTGACGAAAGTTCCCAAGACCCCCCTCGGGAACGACTTCCACCACCCACGGTGCCCGGAAAAACCGTCAGCCGCCGGCCGCGCGCACGGTCGCGAGCGTCACACCGACCGACCGCAGCACCTCGTCCGTGCGCGCGACCTGCCCGGACACCGCCTCCAGCGCCCGCGCGACCGCCGGTCCCACGACCCCCGGCCACTCCACGCCGCCGGCCCGCTCCCGGGCCTGCTCGGTCGGCTCCGGGAACTCGGCCGCCACCGCGTGCACCACCGCGCCCAGCACCGCGTCGAGCACCAGTTCCGGCAGCATCGACGCCACCAGGTTCGGCAGGTGCCCCGGCTGCTCCTCGCCCGAGCGCGGCAGCCACGGGTCCAGGCTCGGCCGCAGCGCCTCCCACAGCGCCGCGTCCACCGCCCCGACCCCGAACCGCCCGGCCCACTGCGTCGCGTCGGCCCGCGTCACGGTGGTGGCCAGCACCTCCCGCACCTCCGCGCCGATCCGCAGCAGCTCCGCCAGGTCCGGCGAGCCGAGCGAGCCCGGCCGCAGGTCCATCGACACCCGGTGGTGCCAGCGCGCCGCCCACACCGCCCGCCACCACAGGTCCTCCTGCGCGCCGGGCCCGGCCAGCCACACCACGAGGTTGCGGTAGTAGGACTTGATCTCCTCGTACGCCGCCCGCCCCGAGTCGGACGCGGCGAACCCGACGCTCTTGACCGGGTCCCGGGGCACGGTCGGGTCACCGACCAGGTTGACGTTGAAGAAGTGGTGCCACGTGGCGTCCACCGCCACCCGGCCCACCCCCGCCCGGTGCCCGTCGTAGGCGCCGACCGCGCCGAAGGTCCGCGCGTCGAGCCTGCCCTTGCGCGGGTCCCGCTCCGCCGGCCGGGAGCGGATCGTCGACCACGCCACCACCTCCGGCGCGATCCCGCCGGGGTACTCGGTGACCTCGTAGCCGGCGAAGGAGAACGTCGCGCCCAGGTCCTCCGGCACGTAGCACTCGCCCTCGTGCGGGTGGTCGGGCAGCACCCGGATCGGCCCGCGCGGCCCGCACAGCAGCGGGTGCGGGTAGGACTGGTGCGCCCACCTCGGCGAGTCCGACGTGGCGTACATGCGCGGCGTGACCACCTGCGGGACGTCGTCGGACTGGTCGTTGAGCTGGAACAGCGGGTCGTGCCCCTCCGACAGGGTGTCGTGCCGCGCCGGCCCGTCGATCGACGGCGCCACCGGTTCCCCGTTCGGGCCCGGCTGCGGCCAGTGCCACTTGCGCATGGAGCGCACCCGGGGCACCCCGCCGCACAGCGACACGCCCAGGTCCTCGTGGTCGCCGGTGGCGAACACGCCGCCACCGCCGTCCATGAACTCCGCCAGCGCGCGCAGCTCGGCCTCCTCCAGCGACGGCCGGTTGCCCCGGGCCACGCCGAACAACCAGACCTGGTCGTACCGCGACAGGTCGTGCCCGTCGAAGCGGAACAGGGTGATCTCGGCGGACAGCGCGGGCAGGTTGCGCTCGCGGTGCGCCTTGGTCACCTCGACCCGCGCCCACGGCAGGACCGGTTCCTCCAGCACGTCCACCAGTGTGGCCAGGCCGAAGTCGGCCCGGTCGAAGCTCGCCTCGCCGTCGGTCACCACCAACACCCGGATGACCCGGGGCTCGGCGAGGACGGACGTGTCCGCTCGGTTGTCGTTCACGGTGCGATCCCTTCCACTTCCACCAACAGGTCCGGCCGGCAGACGTCCACCGCGAACACGGCGACCTCCGCCCGGCGGGAGAACTCCTCGCGGCACAGCCGCGTCACCACCGGCACGTCGCCGGGGCGCTTGACGTAGACCTTGACCCGGCGCAGGTCCGACAGGGCCCACCCGCCCGGCAGCCCGTGCCGGGCCAGGTTCTCCGGGCCGATCAGCGCGGCGATGTTGGCCAGCGTCACCTGGCACTGCCGCACCACGTCGCCGGGGCACACCGTGGCGTCGTCGAGGATGCTCGCGGTGCCGGACACGTAGAGCACGCCCCGGTCGCGCCCCGGCTCCGGCTCCAGCCACGTCGCGCGGGCGAAGCTCGGCGACCGCGGCCCGTACCGCTCCGGGTACTCGTGCGCGGGCACCTGCAACGGGTTCTCCAGGTGCACGGCGCGCCGCGAGCGGTGCGCCAGGAAGTAGAACCCGGCCCCGCCGCCCAACGCGCCGATGCCGGTGGCGGCGGGCATGGGGCGCGGCGACTCGTCGAACGCCCGCGCCCGGCCCACGCAGAACCCGGTGTAGACCTCGGCGCCGTCGGCGTCCGGGGCGGTGATCCCCTCGATCACGTTCCACATCCGGAACAGGTGCGGGTAGCCCAACCGGTCCACCAGGTCGAACGCCGCCAGGTACGCCGCCCGCGCGGCCCCGCCGCACCCGGCCGAGGGCCCGAGGTCCACCGCGCCGAACAGCACCTCGCCGTCGTGGGCGTAGTGCAGGCCCCGGTGCTCGCCGGTGGTCACCGGCCCGGTGGCCTCCCAGACCTCCACGACCTCCGGCACCCCCGGCCGCACCATGTGCAGCGGCAGCACCGGACGGCCGTGCTCCCACCGGACCGGGCCCGCCCGGTCCCCGTGGCGGACCGCCCCCAGCACGCCCGCGCCCGCCGTGCCCTCGAACTCCGCCGCCGTCCGGAACGAACACAGCGACGGTGTGGTCTCGTTGGTGCGCAACACTTCGTCCTCCCCAAGGTCTTCCGCTGTCTCAGTCGATCCCGTGCCACGCCGCGACCACGGCGAGCGCCTGCTCCGGGTTGAGCCGGGGGTCGCACAGGCTGCGGCGCGGCCCCGAGCGCGTCGCCGAGCCGTTCCACCGGCACTCGGCCACCTCGTCGGGCGTGGCCTCCAGGTGCAGGCCGCCGGCCACCGCGCCGGCCACGTGCGCGGTCGCCCGGAAGTCCGCCACCTCGCGGACCACCGCGTCGACGAACCGGGTCTTGTGGCCGTCGGCGTCGACGACGGTGTTGCCGTGCATCGGGTCGCACAGCCAGATCACCGGGTGACCCGCCGCGCGCACCGCGGTCACCAGCGGCAGCAGCAGCGCCGACACGCGGTCCGCGCCCAGCCGGGCGATCAGCGTGAGCCTGCCCGGCGTGCGGTCGGGGTCCAGCCGCTCGCACAGCGCCAGCAGCTCGTCCCGGCCCGTGCCCGGCCCGACCTTGCACGCCACCGGGTTGGCCACCGACGCCAGCAGCTCGACGTGCGCGCCGCCCGGGTCGCGGGTGCGGTCCCCGATCCACGGCCAGTGCGTCGAGGTGAGCAGCCGCGCGCCCCGCTCGTCGCGCCGCACCAGCGGCAGCTCGTAGTCCAGCACCAGCGCCTCGTGGCTGGTCCACGTCCACGGGCCGTGCTCACGCAGGTACTCCGTCGCCGCGCGCGCCGCGTGGTAGCCCGCGACCAGCCGAGCCGGGTCGGCCCGCCGGGCGCGTGCGTCCGGCTGCGGCGCGTTGACCAGGTCGCCCCGGTACACCGGCAGCTCCACGCCGTCGACCACCTCGGTCGGGCTGGACCGCGGCTTGGCGAACTGGCCCGCGATCCGGCCCACCCGCGCCACCGGGCGCCCCCGGCCCAGACCCCGCGCCAGCCGGCCCAGCAGCGCCACCTTGCGGGCCACGTGCTCGGGCCGGCACTCGGCGAACGGCTCGGCGCAGTCACCGGCCTGGAGCACCAGCCGCCTCCCGGCCGCCACCTCGGCCAGCGCCGAACCCAGCGCCGCCACCTCCTCGGAGGTGACCAGGCCGGGCAGCGCCGCCAGCCGGGCCCGGAACCGCCGGGCCCGGTGCTCGGACCACGGCGGCTGCTGGGCCGCCGGCCGCGCGCCCACCCGTTCCGACAATCCCGACCCGAAAGCACTCGGAATGGTTTCGATCGACATCGAGGCCGCCTCCCCCGCGATGCTCGCTGTTCGATTTCGAGAGCAATGGTGTCGAATCCGGGGGAGGTGTTTCATCTGTCCTGGGGTGGATTCCCGGCCTGCTCTTCCTCCCTCGTCGTCGCTCGATCGAGGTAAGACCGCGGGGGGACGGTCAAGGTCAACCGCCGGGGGGACGATACGGACCGACAGGGGGTGGTCCCATTGTCGGAGCGGCCCGGGAAATGACTCGCGTTCGACGCGGAGCGCGCCCGGCCGGGTCCCACGACAAAGGGGCGAGGCGGAGAACGGGGAGGAACAATGGCCGGATCCGATGTGCGACTGGTCGTGTCCGTGCAGGCGCGGGGGTTCGAGGCCGCGCCGTGGGAGGGCCACCTCGTCACCGGGGTGCTCGTCACGCCGGACGAGGTGCTGGTGCCGGCGGGCGCCGCCGTGCTCACCGGGGCCGCGGCGGGCATCGACCTGCTGGTGCTGCCCCTGGCCCCGGACCCCGGCGGCCTGGACACCGACCGGCGGCTGGAACGGCTCGCGGGCGTGCGGGTGCGGTTCGTGCCCACCGGCGGCGGGGGAGAGGCGGGCGGGATCTCCGCCGCCAACGCCTCGCGCTACCGGCCCCGGCGCCGGCGGGTCACCCGGGAGGCGCTCGACCGGTCCGTGGCCGAGCACGACCACGACGTGTGGGCCGCCCTGGAGGCCCTCGGCGTCGTCGAGGAGGGGCTGCGCGACGCCGTCACCGACGAGCTGCTGCGCGCCGTGCCCGCCGTGGAGGACGCCCAGCGCAGGATCAGGTTCCAGCACCACCTGGACGACGTCCCCGACCCCTGCTCGTCGCTGTGCTGCCTCGTCGGCGGCTGCTTCGGCGAGGAGAAGGGATGACCCGGCCCCGGGTCCCCCGGGAGCCGGCGGTCGACCTGGCCCTGGCGGTGGCCGCCTGCCTGGTGGACGCCTACGTGTTCTCCGCCCTGGTCAACCGCTGGGAGGGCGACGCCCGCGGGTGGCTGGCCGCCGCGTTCCTCGCGGCCGGCGCGGCGGCCCTGCTGCTGCGCCGGCGCCGGCCGGTGGCCGTGTTCGCGTTCGTGTGGGTGGCCGGTGTGCTCGCCGGACCGGTCAGCGGTGTCGACGTGCGCCTGACCGCGGTGTCCGGCGTCGCGCTGTTCACCGTCGCCCTCACCCGGCCCGGCCGGGTGTCGACCGCCGCGGTGGTCACCTGCTCGGTGCTCGCGCTGCTGGCCGGGGTGCAGGAGGCCGCGGCCAACCCGCCGGGGGACCGCGCCGTGGCGATGCCGGTCACCACGGTGTTCTCCCTGCTGCTCTACGGCTGCGTCTGGGCCGCCGGCCGGTGGACGCGGGTCAGCAGGCAGCTCGCCGCGCGGGAGGCGGTGCTGGCCGAGCGCAGCCGCATCGCGCGCGAGCTGCACGACATCGTCGCCCACGCGGTCACGGTCATGGTGCTCCAGGCGGCCGGCGCGCGACGCGTGCTCGCCACCGACCGGGCCCGGGTGGACCAGGCGCTCGGGCACATCGAGGAGGCGGGTGAGCAGGCCATGGGCGAGCTGCGCCGGATGCTGACCGCGCTGCGGCTGAGCTACCACGACGACCGGCACCCGCCCGACGGCCTCGCCGGCCGGCCCCAGCCCGGCCTGGCCGACCTGGACCACCTGGTGCGCACGGTGTCCTCGGCGGGCGTGCGCGTGCACACGCGGGTGGAGGGCAGTCCCCGCCGCCTGGCCGCCAGCGTCGACCTGGCCGCCTACCGGGTGGCCCAGGAGGCGCTGACCAACGTGACCAAGCACGTCGGACCGGGCGCGACCGTCGAGGTGCGGTTGAGCTGGGGCGACAGCGAGCTGACCGTGACCGTCGCCGACGACGGCCGGGGCCGGCTGCCCGACCGCGCGCTGTCCACCCACCACGGCCTGACCGGGCTGCGCGAGCGGCTGGCCATCGTCGGCGGGCGGCTGGCCGCCGACCCGCGCCCCGAGGGCGGGTTCCTGCTCACCGCCGTGCTCCCCGCGCCCGCCCCGCAGCCGGAGCGGGCGCCCGAGCACGTCGAGCACGTCGAGGAGGCGGGATGATCCGGGTGATGCTGGTGGACGACCAGCCCCTGGTGCGGGCCGGCCTGGTCATGCTGCTGGAGGCGGAGCCCGGCATCGAGGTGGTCGCCGAGGCCGACGACGGCGCGGACGCGGTGGCGCTGGCCGCCGAGCTGCACCCGGACGTGGTGCTGATGGACGTGCGGATGCCCGGCGTGGACGGGGTCGAGGCGACCCGGCGGATCGTCAACGCCGACCCGGAGGTCGAGGACCACGCCACCAAGATCATCATCCTGACGACCTACCACGTGGACGAGGCCGTGTACGCGGCGCTGCGGGCCGGCGCGTCGGGGTTCCTGCTCAAGGACGCCGTGCCGCGCGAGCTGGTCGACGCGGTGCGCACGGTCGCCTCCGGCGAGGCGTGGCTGGACCCGACCGTCGCGAAAGGACTGATCCGCGAGTTCGCCAGCCGGCCCGCGGGCAGCGCGCCGACCTCGGCCGAGCTGGGCGAGCTGACCACGCGCGAGCGCGAGGTGCTGGTGCTCGTCGCGCACGGCCTGTCGAACCCGGAGATCGCCACCCACCTGGTGGTGGGCGAGGCGACCGTCAAGACGCACCTGGGCCGCATCCTGATGAAGCTCGGCCTGCGCGACCGGGCCCAGGCCATCGCCGCCGCCTACCACAGCGGACTGGTCCAACCCGGTAGCCGGCCGCCACCGCCGGCCGGTCGGACCGCCTGAAACCCCGTTCTCCTCACTACCCCGGCCCCCTCACCACCCCCGTCCCCGACCGCTCACCGCACCGCCGGCACCACCCCGGCCGCGTCCACCCCGGCCGCGTCCACCCCCGTGGCGTGGACGAACCGGTCCGGGCGCAGCACCACCACGTCCGTGCCGTGCCGGGCGAACCACGCGGTCAGCACGCCGTCCCCGTCGACCACCTCGGTGATCCCGCCACCGGTCGCCCCACCCGGCGGCACCACCCGCACGAACCTCGCGGCCGGACCGCGCCACCCGGTCGCCGTGCCCAGATCCACCCCCGGCCCGACCACCGCGAACTCCGCCCCCAGCACGTCGTCGAGCAGCCGCCGCGCGCCGTCGACCAGCACCTCCGGCTGCGGGAACATCGTGCCGACCGCGCCGCGCCGACCGGGCAGCGCGGGCCGCGGCTTGAACTCGAACCGGCGCACGGCCCGCCGCACCCGGGGCACCAGCTGCACGGCCCGCAGCAGCACGTCCCGCGCGAACGCGGCGAACCGGTCCCGAACCAGGAACACCCGGCCGAGCCGGACGCTCGTGCGGGCCATCTCCTCGGCGTGCGGGCGGCGCTCGCGCTCGTAGGTGTCCAGCAGCGCGTCGTCCGCCTCGCCCCGCAGCACCAGCGCGAGCTTCCAGGTCAGGTTCGCCGCGTCCCGCAGCCCGCTGCACAGCCCCTGCCCGAGGAACGGCGGCATCTGGTGCGCCGCGTCGCCCACCAGGAACACCCGCCCGGCGCGCCAGCGCTCGGCCACCAGGTGGTGGAAGGTGTAGACGACCGCCCGCGTCACCGCGAACCGCTCCGGGTCCACGTACGGCGAGACCAGCCCGGCGATGGTCCCCGGCCGCGTCATCGCCTCCGGGTCCTCGCCGTCGCGCAGCACGAACTCCAGCCGGTGGGTGCCGAACGCGCCGGGCGAGACGAACGCCGGGCGCCGCCAGTCGCACACGAACCGGGTCGTCGGCACCCGCACCCCGCCGGGGGCCACGTCCCCGGACACCGCCAGCCACGGCTCGGCGTACGACGTGCCGGTCAGGTCGATGCCGGCGGCGACCCGGGTGGTGCTGCGCGCGCCGTCGCACCCCAGCACGTACCGGGCGCGGACCTCGCTCTCCGCGCCCGTGCGCACGTCCCGCAGCACCAGCGCCACGCCGTCCCCGTCCTGCCCGAGCCGCAGCAGCTCCACCCCCGTGCGCAGGGTGACGTGGTCGGGGAACCGGCCCAGACCCGCGCGCAGCGCCGCCTCCAGCCGGGGCTGGTCGAAGAAGTGCAGCGGCCCGGCGCCCAGCCCGAAGTCGACCTCGTCCAGCGCGATGGTGGCGAACGCGCGCCCCCTGGCGTTGACGTACTCCGCCGCCGCGGGCTGGTGCATGTCCGCGGCCACCTCGTCGCGCAACCCGGCCTGCTGGTAGATCCGCAGCGCCTCGTCGTCGCAGGAGAACGCGCGGGGCTGCCCGTGCGGCTCGGTGGAGCGCTCCACGACCAGCGTGCGCGCGCCGCGCACGCCGAGCAGGTTGGCGGTGAGCGCGCCGACCGGCCCGCACCCGACCACGACCACGTCGAACATCCTGTTCCTCCCCGTTCTCCCGACCGTGCCGGGCCATCCCAGCGGAGGGCTGTGGGAATCGTGTGGGAGTGCTGTGCGGACCCGCGCCGCACCCTTCAGGGACGGGGGAACCGGGCGGCCACCAGGTGCGCGCCCTGCTCGGCCGCGATGCGCGCCCCGGTGACCAGGTCCGCCGCCGCGCCGCGGGCCAGCCCCCGAATCCGGTGCAGCTCCGCGGCCAGCACCCGCTCCCCGACGGCCCCGGCGGCGGCCAGTCCCGCCTCCGCCAGCTCGGCGGCCTCGTCGAACCGGCCCACGGCCAGGTGCGCGTCGGCCACGGCGGCGGTGGTGATCGTGCGGGTGGACCGCAGCCCGAGCCGGTAGATGCCGTCGGCGGCGGTCCGCACGGCGGCCAGGCGCGACGCGTCGCCCCCGCGCACGGCGGCCCACTCGGCGAAGAAGTCGCCGACGGTCACGAAGTGCGGCATGTGCTGCCGCGCGCCGAGCTCCCGGCAGCGGCGGGCCGCGGCCTCCCCGGCGACCACGTCGTGCTCCTGGAGGGCGGTCCACCCGGCGAACAGCGCGGCGTTGGCCCGGCCGTACGGGTCGTCGGCGCGCTCGGCCAGGTCGTGCGCGGCCCGCAGGTCGCGCCGCGCGGCGTCGGCGTCGCCGCGCAGCGAGCGGACCAGGGCGCGGAAGTCGTGGGTGGCGAGCGCGGGCGTCTGCCCGGTGCGGCCGACGAGCAGCCGGGCGTCGAGCCGGTCGACGGCCCCGGTCAGCAGGGCGTCGGCGTCGGCGAGGCGGCCGGTGAAGTAGGCGACCACGCCCAGCAGGTACCGGCCGGCCACCCCGGTCAACCCCGCCGTGCCGGTCCTGTCGCCCTCCTCGGTGAGCCGGGTCGCGAGGTCCCGGGCGATGGCGAACTCCGCGCGGTTGCAGGCCAGCTCGCCCAGCGTCCACCGGGCGAGGTGGTGCCCGTCGCCCGGCGGTTCCCGCTCCAGCAGCTCCCGCGCCCGCGCCGCCGCCCGGTCCACCGCGTCGCTGCCGACCCCCACCGCGATCTGGAGCAGCGACGTCCGCTTGAGCTGCACCGCCAGCTCGGCCGCACCCGTGGTCATCACGGCGGCGCGGTCCAGGTGCGCCAGCGCGTCCTCGTAGGCCAGCCGCCGGGTGGCGTCCTCCGCCGCCGCCAGCGTCCAGCGCAGGTGGTCCGCGCCCCGGTCCCGCGCCCGGCCGTAGTGGTGGGCCGACTCGGCCGGCGACAGCCACCCGCGCCCGGCGTCGGCCAGTCGGGCGTGCAGCTCGGCCCGGCGGCCCGGCCCCAGCTCCGCGTACACGGCCTCGGCGAACAGCGGGTGCCGGAACCGCACCACCCCGGGCCCGGTCTCCACCACCAGGTGCCCGACCTCGGCGAGCCACCCCGCGTCCGCCCCGAGCACCGCCACGTCCAGCTCGCGCCCCGCGACGCCCAGCAGGTCCACGCGGTCGCGGCTCGGCGCGTCCAGCGCGTGCAGCCGCAGGCGGACCGCGTCGCGCACGCCGACCGGCGGCTCGTCACCGGGCGAGGCCAGCAGCTCGGTGATCAGGAAGGGGTTGCCGCCGGTCCGGGTGACCAGCCGGTCCACCACGTCGGCCGGGGGCGCGGCCCCGGTCCGCGAGAGCACCAGCTCGGCCACCGCGCCCGCGTCCAGCCCGGCGGGCCGCACCTGGCGGTAGCCGGGTGAGCGGGCTAGGTCCGCGAACGCCGCGACCAGCACCGGGTCGTGCTCGTAGGGGCGCAGCGTGGCCACCACGAGCGCCCGCGACCCGGGCAGCGCCGCCGCGACGTACCTCAGCAGCAGCAGCGAGTCGGCGTCCGCCGCGTGCAGGTCGTCCAGCACCAGCACCAGCCCGGCGGGCTCGGCGGCCGAGCGGATCAGCTCGGACACGGCCTCGTAGGCCCGGAACCGCGCCGCCGGGTCGGTCGGCCCGGCCGGGGTCCCGGCGGCGAACCCCGCGAGCGCCGGGTCCTCCGCGCGCGGGGCCAGCGACCGCACCACCTGCGACCACAGCCAGAACGGCGGCGCCTGCCCGAGGTCCGGGCAACGCCCCCACACCACGGGCACGCCGGCCCGCCCGGTCAGCGCGCGGGCCAGGCTGGTCTTCCCGATCCCGGCCTCGCCGACCAGCGCGACGAACCGCCCGCCGTCCCGCACCGCCGCCGCGAGCGCCCTGTCCAGCACCGCCAACTCGGCCGACCGCCCCACGAGCCCCGGCGGTTCGGCCGCCGGCCCCGCCTGCTCGCCCGCCCGTGCCACGAGACCCGCCGGCCCGCTCGCTCGCCCCACGAACCCCACCGGCCCTGCTGCCTGTCCCGCCTGCTTGGCTGCCGGCCCTGCCGGCCCCGCCGCCCGTCCCGCCGGCCCCGCCGCCCGTCCCGCCGGCTCAGCCGCCTGCCCCGCCGGCCCCGACCCGCGCGCGTCCGGCACCTCAACCCCGCGCCCCGCCAGCCCCACCACCGCGTCCCACGCGTCCACGGGCGGCACGGCGTGGTCCAGGACCTGCCGGTGCAGCAGGCGCAGCCGCTCACCCGGCTCCACGCCGTACTCCTCGACCAACAACCGCCGGCCCTCGTCGAACACCGCGAGCGCCTCCGCCTGCTGCCCCGCCCGGTAGAGCGCGAGCATCAGCTGCGCGCGGGCGTGCTCGCGGTCCGGGTGGGCGGCCACGAACCGGCGCAGCTCCGGCAGCACCACGTGGTGCCCGCCCGAGGCCACGGCGGCGGTGAACCGGCACTCCCCGGTGGTCAGCCGCGCCTCGACCAGCAGCGCCACGTCGGGCCGCACCGCCGTCAGGTCGGGTGCCGGCACGTCCCCGCGCCACAGCGCCAGCGCCTCGGCGCAGTGCCGCTCGGCCGCCACGGGATCGCCGCCCGCCAGGGACCGCGCCCCCGCCTCCGCGAGGTCGGTGAAGCGCACCGCGTCCACGGCGGCCGGCGGGACGCGCAGCTCGTAGCCGCCGGTGTGCCCGAGCAGCACCTCACCGGGCGCGCGCGACCCGCGTCCCGGTTCCAGCGCCCGCCGCAGACCGGCCACGTAACCGCGCAGCGTCACGGCCGCGCGGCCCGGCGGCCGCCCGTCCCACAGCGCGTCCACCAGCCAGTCGACGCCGAGCACCCGGTTCGCCCGCAGCACCAGCAGCGCCAGCAGGTCCCGCTGCTTCGGCCCGCCGACCGCGACGACCCCGCCGTCGCGCTCCACCCGCAACGGCCCCAGGACCCCGAACCGCACGCACGAACCCCCCGGCAGCAGAGGCGGCGAGCCTACCTCGGCGCGGTCGCCTTCACGGGCGGGTGTGGATGTCACCCCCCTGCACCACGAAGTCGACCCGTCCCATCACGTCCATCGAGGTGAGCGGGTCCCCGGGCACCGCGACCAGGTCCGCGACGCAGCCGGGGCGCACGCGACCCAGTTCCGGGCGCCGCAGCAGGTCGGCGGCTGCGGCGGTGGCGGCGCGCAGCACGACGTGCGGGGGGATGCCCACCTCGGTCATGTCGACGAACTCGCGCCAGTTGTCCCCGTGGGGGAACACGCTGGCGTCGGTCCCGAAGACCAGGGTGGCGCCGCTGCCGGCGAGCAGTCGCGAGGACGCGCGGATGCGGTCGGCGTGGGTGCGGAACTGGGCGCGCACCACCGGCGGTTGGCTCGCCCAGAACCCGTCGTCGTCCAGGTGGCCGAGGAAGTGGGCCATGGAGTGCAGCGTGGGCACCAGGGGCACGCCGCGCTCGGCCAGCAGGGCGAAGGTCTCCTCACCCGCCATGTTGGCGTGCTCGACCGTGTCCACGCCCGCGCGCACGGCGCGCCGCACGGCCTCGTCGTTGAACGCGTGCACCGCGCACGGCAGGCCGAGGTCGTGCGCCGCACCGACGAGCGCGTCCATCTCCGCCTGGGAGTAGGTCACCGCCGCCGGGTCGTCGGCGGGGGAGGAGAAGCCGCCGCTGGCCGCGAACTTGATCCAGTCCGCGCCCGCCCGCGCCTGCTCGCGCACCTGGCGGACGACCTCGTCGACCCCGTCGCCCAGGGTGCCGACCTGGAGGCCGTACCGGGTGGCCAGGCTCGGCCGCTTCTCGCCGTGGCCGCCGCGCGCGGACAGCATGTTCGGCGCGGCGACCAGGCGCGGCCCGGTGACGATCCCCTCGGTCTGGGCGCGGCGCAGGTCGACGTTGCCGGGGTAGTCGCCGCAGCCCAGGTCGCGAACGGTGGTGAAGCCGTTGTCCAGCAACGCGCGCATCGCGGGCAGCGCCCACAGGATCTGGATGCCGGTGGGCTCGCTCACCAGGGCCTCGTCGAGCACGTGCACGTGGCAGTCGATGAGGCCGGGCAGCAGGGTGTGGCCGGGCAGCGCCACGGTGGTGGCCGCCCGCGCCGTGTCCACGTCCCGACCCACCGCCTCGACGCGCCCGCGACGCACCAGGACCCGGGCGTGCCCGTCCGGGAGGAACCGCTCGCCGTCCCACAGCCGGTCGGCGACGACCACGAGGTCGCCGTCCCGGTCGGTGCCCGACGCCGCGGTCATCGCCCGTCCCCGTCCGGGAGGACGAGCGGGCGGTGGTGCTCGTCGTCCCACAGGTCGCCGGGGCCGGGGTTGTCCGGGGTGGTGCGGCCGCCCAGGCAGCGCAGCACGCCCCAGGCGGCGTTGAGGCCGGAGGCCATCGCGTGGTCGAGCCACCCCGGCGACCACGCGACGTCGTCGCCCGCGAGGAACAGCGGTGTCGCCGGTTCGCCCGGCACCGCCGGTGAGCCGGTGAAGTCCTTGAGGAAGTTCGCGAACAGGTCCCACTGGTAGGTGTAGTCGCCGGGACGGCCGTAGCGGCAGTAACCGCGGAAGTTCCGCTCGTTCTCCCAGGAGATCGTGCACGCCTCGGCGGTGTCGGCCTGCCGGCGCAGTTCGTCGGCCACCCCGGGGTGGATCTCGGCCAGTTCGCGGACCAGCGCCCGGACCCTCTCGTCGAGGGTGGACGAGGCCAGCTTCATCGAGTCCTGGGCCCAGGTGAAGCTCAGCACGAGCACGCCGCGCCTGCCGCCGGGTTCCGGCGGCTCGCCGTAGTCGAGCGTGTAGGTCGCCCTGGGCAGGCGGTCGGTGATGGTGACGCCGTCCAGGCTCGTGCCCTCCCAGAAGGGTGACGGCGTCACCAGGACCGTCTTGGCCGACTGCCAGTAGCTGATCCTGCGGATCGCCTCGCGCAGGCGCGGCCCGAACGGCTGGACCCCGTTCAGCGGGCGGACCTCGACCCCGGTCTCCAGGATGTGCAGCTGCGGCGTGAACACCACGGCCGGGTACCACTGGCTGGTGCCGTCCTCGCAGTGCACGACCACCCCCTGGGCCGGCTCCGCGCCGACCTCCAGCACGGTCACCGCCGGCCGGGGCGCGCCGCGGTTGACCTCGGCGAGGCTGGTGGCCGTGCCGTCCGGCCCGGTGGTCCGCCGGTGCCAGAACGCGTCCGCGAGCGCGCTGATCCCCTCCTCCAGCAGGTACATCGTCGAGCCCTCGGTGGCCAGCAGCATCCGCAGCGTCTCCAGGAACGACAGGTGGTAGAAGGTGTCCCACACCGTGGTGGCCACGCCCGCGGTCCCCAGCAGGTGCGCGTCCGAGCGGCTCAGGCCGACGCCGCCGGGGTCGCGCAGGAACCGGTGGAAGGTCCACTCCTCGAAGCGGTGCGCCAGGTCGGACCACAACCGCCGCGCCCGCACGCGGTCGCGCGCCACCAGGGCCTCCTGGAGCTCGAACACGCCGATGCGCCGCAGCGCCGCCTCCCACCTCCGGTGCGCCCGGCCGAACCCGGGGTGCTCGGCGTACAGGTCCGTCATGGCGCTGACCGAGCGGGTCTCCCCGTTGAGGTCGACCACGGTCCGGGGCGTGACGTCGGCGGCGTACTCGTCGCGGAAGGGACGCCTGCGCAGGCCGAACTCCTCGGTGTAGTGGAGCAGCAGGTGGGCCGAGTCGGGGAAGCGCATGCACCCCATCTCGACCACGGCGCTGTCCGCGGGCGACAGCTTCCGGGAGTACATGCGCCCGCCGAGCCTGCGCCCGCCCGGCCCGCCGGGTTCGGTCTCCGCCTCGTAGACGATCGGGCGACAGCCGATCCGCAGCAGTTCGTAGGCCGCGGTCAGACCGCTGCCGCCGGCGCCGATCACGGCCACCGGCGAGCCCAGCGCGTGGTCGGGCAGCCGGCCGATCCGCCGGCCCCCCGACACGTGCTCGGCGTAGTCGAACGGGAAGTCGACCTGGAGGTCGGCGGCGCGCGGCTCGGTCACGCTCGGTCCTCTCCTCGGGTGGCGGCGACCGCGTGCGGTCACGCCGGCCGTTCCCGGTGTCGTGCGGGAACCGCTCCACCGGATGTGCGTGAGCGGAACTGGAAGGAATTCGATCGGCGGTCGCGGATCATTACCCGAACGGGTGCCGCAAGTCCTTCCCCGCAAAGTAACAGCGGTGGCCGCGCCCGGTCCAGTGCCGCCGGGAATTCGTGGAAACAAACCGCTCGTGTGCAGTAACCGAACCTGGTCCGACCGTCCTTTCAAGATGCTCGTTGGCCTGTTCGGAGTCGTACTCGATGGCCTAGGCCATAGGTTGCATGTCTTTTCGGAAGAAGGCGGCCTAGGGTGGAGGCGATGCGTTACCCGGAACGCGGCCAGGAGGACGGTCATGGCGAAAGCCGCGGAAATCATCCGGAACTACCAGGCGCTGCTGCCGGTCAAACAGCAGGTCGAGAGCAACGAACTGCTCGCGGCGGCGCGGGCGGGCCGGGTCCACCCGCAGCACCTCCAGCGGTTCGTCGCGGGCGAGTTCCTCACCCAGCAGGCGGAGATACCCCGGTTCGGGGTCATGCTCGACCGGTTCCGCCACGAGGTCCCGGACGGCTTCTTCGCGTACGTGGCCACGGTCTACATCTCGCAGCGGCGACTGCTGTCCGACGCCGCCGCCCCCGCCGTGGGCCTCGACCCCGAGGAGCTGCGCGGCGCGGACCTGCCGGGTGCGGTCGTCCAGCTCAACCACGCGGTCGCCTGGGTCGCCTCGCACGCCGGTCCGGCCGAGGCGGCGATGGAGCTGCACGCCGACTTCCAGCTGTTCTGCCCGGTGGCGGCCGAGCTGGTGCCCGCGTTGCGCGAGCTGGGCAACGTCCCGGACCCGGTGATCGCCTACCTGGAGAACTACTCGGCCGAACCCGAGGAGATGCGGCAGCGGCTGCCCGAGGTGGTCGAGCACGGCCTCTCCCGGGGCGAGCCCGAGCGGTGGGTCACCCGCAGCGCCGAGAACGTCCCCGACCTGCTGTCGGACTACTGGCACTACATCGTGGCCGGCTGACCGGTGTTCGGGAGGGGTGGGCGTTGGCGCTGACGGTAGGAGTGGAAGAGGAGTTCCTCCTCACCGACGTGACGACCCGGCGGGCGGTGTGCCGATCGGCCGACGTGCTCCGCGCCACGGTCCCGCGGGTCGGTGGCGGGATCGTCGCCGAGATGTCCGAGACCCAGGTCGAGACGGTCAGCCGGGTGTGCGCCGACCTCCCCGAACTCCGCTCGGAGCTGCTGGGGCTGCGTCGCGCGGCGGCCCGCGCCGCCGAGGGCGCCGGGTGCCGCCTGGTGGGCAGCGGCACCGTCGTCCTGGGCAGCCCCGGCCCGCCGCCGGTGCTCGACCGGCCGCGCTACCACCGGATCGTGGAGCGCTTCGGCCCGCTCGTGGACCAGCAGTGCGTCTGCTCGTGCCACGTGCACGTCGGGATCGCCGACCGCGACGAGGCGGTGCAGGTGGTCAACCACCTGCGCCCGTGGCTGCCGGTGCTGCTCGCGATCTCCGGCAACTCGCCGTACTGGGAGGGGCGCGACACCGGCTACCACAGCTGGCGGACCCAGCTGTGGGGCCGCTGGCCGACGGCGGGCCCGCCGCCGCGCCTGGCGGGCGCGGCCGAGTACCGGGAGGTGGTCGCGGACCTGGTGGGCAGCGGCGCGATCCTCGACGACGCGATGCTCTACTGGTACGTCCGCCCGTCGCACCACCAGCCCACGGTCGAGGTCAGGGTGGCCGACGTGCCGCAGGCGGTGGACGACGCCGTGCTGCTCGCGGCGTTGGTGAAGGGCCTCGCCACCACCGCCCTCGCCGAGGTGCGGGCGGGGCGCGGGGCGCCGTACGTGGCCGACCAGGTGTTGCGGGCGGCGTGCTGGCGGGCATCCCGCTACGGCCTCCCCGAGGACGGTGCCGACGGTGCCGCCGGTGCCGCCGGTGCCGCCGGTGCCGCCGGTGCCGCCGCATTGGCCGCCGACGGCCGCACGTGGTCGACGACGGGCGTGTCCGCCCTGCTCGACCACATCGGCCCGGTGCTGGACGCCGCCGGTGAGACGGGTTTCGTGCTCGACGCCCTGCGCGAGCGGCGCCTGGGTGGTTCGGGCTCCCACCGGCAGCGGCTGGCCCACCGGCGCCGGGGTCGGCTGGAGGACGTCGTGGACATGCTGGCGGATCGCGCGGTGGCGGGGTGAGCCCCGTCCGGCGCTCGGCGGCGCACCGCCGGAACCCGCGCGGAAATGGTCCTGCCACCGGGGTGCCGCATTTCCCGCGGTGCCCGTCCGCGCGGGTCGTGCCACCTCCGCGGTCGGGATCGGGGTGGTTCCGCCGGACGTGTCCGCGATGAACTCGGGAACCGGCCGTTTCCTCGTCGGAAAAACACGCAAAACGGTCTTCGGGGTGGTGGGAACGAATTTCCCGCCTGATCTCCCGGGCCTGTTCGACGTGTCGGGCGGCGAATTCCTCCACCGCCCGGCGCGACGCCCCTGTCCCGGTGTCGAAAAACTTTGTTGTGAAGTGATCAGGCGACAACCCGTTCAGTGGATTTCACCGAACGGGGGCGATCGCTACAATAACGGTGTGTAGTCGCGCACGATGACGGGACGGTCCTGATGCCACCGTCGCAGGATGATTTCCACCGAGCCCTGAGCAGGGCGCTGGAGCTGCAACGGCTCGCCTCGGAGGCGTGGAGCCAGGTGCACCACAGCCTCGACACGCGACCGCGCGAGGTCCGGCGAACACCGACGACCCCGCCCGCCGACCTGACCCCGCGCGAGACGCAGGTGATCACCCTGATGGGCACGGGTATGCCGAACCGGTCGATCGCCCGGCAGCTCCACATCTCCGAGCGCACCGTCAAGTCCCACCTGCACAGCATCTTCGCCAAGTTGGGGGTCGCCACGCGCGGCGAGGCGGTCGCGCGGCTGAACGGCAGCCCCCCGCCCGGCTGGCTGTGCCCGAGGTGCTCGGCCGCGTACCACGGCACGGGCATCCGGCCGGGCTGATGTGCGCGCGGCCCGAACTCCCGACCCGCGCGCGGCCAGGCTTCACCCCACCGCGCGCGCCCGGACGGCAGGGCTCGCGGCCCTGCCCCCTACCCGGCGCTAGGTACCGCCCCCGCCATCGCCGCCGCCGAACCCGCCGTGCGTCCCCCCGCTCGTGCCGAGCCCGCCCGCGCTGTGCGGCCCGTTCCGGGCCGCCGAGTCGGACCGGTCACCGCGGCCGACCCGGTCGGCGGGCACCACGAGCCCCTCCCTGATCCTGCGGGACCTGTGGTCCACCACCAGTCCCAGCGCCGACAACGCCCCGACCACCACCAGGAACCACGCCCATGGAGGCATGTCGACCACCCCTTCCGAAACCCCGTGCCGAGAGTCTCCGGCAGGCCCGGACTGTGGTGCAGGTCACCTGGGCATTGCTTGAGGTTCGGACCGCGCAAGTCCCGTTCAGCATGTGGACCGGTCGCGCCGCGCGTTGACCCGGTCGCGGCGCGCTGCTGGAGTGGGAGCCGTGCAGCAACGGATCGCGTTGACCCGGCGCCGCCACGTGGACCTCGTCCGCGTCGCCGCGCAGGGCTGTTCCCGTCGCTAGGCCCGACTTCCCCTCACCAGTCCACTTCGGACAAACAACAGCACTGGAGATCCACCGTGCCCGAGAACCGGGAGCGGGGGCCGCTGAAGTTCGCCTACTGGGTGCCCAACGTCAGCGGCGGCCTCGTCGTGAGCAAGATCGAACAACGCACCGACTGGTCCTACGAGTACAACCGCGAGCTGGCCGTGCTCGCCGAGGAGAACGGGTTCGAGTACGCCCTCAGCCAGGTCCGCTACCTGGCCGGCTACGGCGCGTCCCACCAGCACGAGTCCACCAGCTTCAGCCTCGCCCTGCTGCTGGCCACCCAGCGGCTGAAGGTGATCGCCGCCGTCCACCCCGGCCTGTGGCACCCGGCCGTGCTGGCCAAGTTCATCGCCACCGTCGACCACGTCTCCGGCGGTCGCGCCGCGGTCAACGTGGTCAGCGGCTGGTTCAAGGGCGAGTTCACCGCCCTCGGCGAGCCCTGGCTGGAGCACGACGAGCGCTACCGGCGCGCCGAGGAGTTCATCCGCGTGCTGCGGGCGAGCTGGACCGAGGACTCGGCGCAGTTCGCGGGCGACTTCTACCGCCTGCGCGGCTACGACCTCAGGCCCAAGCCGCTGGAGGTGCCCGGCCGGGCGCACCCGGAGGTCTTCCAGGGCGGCAACTCCACCGCCGCCCGCGCCATGGCCGGCCGGGTGTCCGACTGGTACTTCAGCAACGGCAAGGACTTCGACGGCGTCACCGAGCAGGTCGAGGAGGTCGGCCGCGCGGCCGCCTCGCACGGCCGCACCGTGCGGTTCGGGCTCAACGGCTTCCTCATCGCCCGCGACACCGAGGCCGAGGCGCGCGAGACGCTGCGCGAGATCGTGGCCAAGGCCGACGTCCCGGCCGTGCAGGGGTTCCGCGACGCCGTCCAGCAGGCGGGCAGCTCCACCGGCGACGGCAGGGGCATGTGGGCCGACTCGTCCTTCGACGACCTCGTGCAGTACAACGACGGCTTCCGCACCCGCCTGGTCGGCACGCCGGAGCAGGTCGCCCACCGCATCGTCGAGTACCGGAAGCGCGGGGTGGACCTGCTGCTGCTCGGTTTCCTGCACTACCACGAGGACGTCGCCCACTTCGGCCGCCACGTGCTGCCGATCGTCCGCGAGCTCGAAGCCTCCCTCGACGCCTCCGCCGCCACCGCCGAACCGATCGGAGCCAACCCGTGACCACCTCAGCGCAGCACACCTGGACCACCACCCCGACCACCCCCGGCCAGTGGCTCGACCGCGCCCGCGAGGTCGCGGCCCTGCTGGCCGTCGACGCCGTGGCCCGCGACCGGGCGGGCGCCACGCCGTACGCGGAGGTGGCGCTGCTCAAGGACGCCGGTCTGGTGACCCTGCTCGGCCCGGTCGGGCACGGCGGCGGCGGCCAGGACTGGACCACCGCCTACCGGGTGATCCGTGAGGTCTCCGCGGGTGACGGCTCGATCGGCCAGCTGCTGGGCTACCACTACCTGTGGGCCTGGGCCGCGCGCCTGGTCGCCACCCCGGCGCAGATCGCGGCGGTGGAGGAGCAGGCCACCCGCGAGCGGTGGTTCTACGGTGGCGCGGTCAACCCGCGCGACCACGACCTGGTCATCACCCGGGAGGGCGACGACCTCGTCTTCACCGGCCGCAAGTCCTTCTCCACCGGCGGCAAGGTCTCCGACGTCACCGTGCTGGAGGGCGTGCTGGAGGGCACCGACGACCACGTCTTCGCCATCGTCCCGTCCCACCAGACGGCCATCGTGTTCGACGACGACTGGGACAACCTCGGGCAGCGGCTCACCGAGAGCGGCGGCGTCGAGGTCCGGGGCGTGCGGGTGCCGTGGGCGCAGGCCGCCGGCTACGTCGACGGGAAGTTCCTGCCCAGGGTCTACAACACGCTCAACGTGCCGCTGATCCAGCTCGTGTTCGCCAACCTCTACCTCGGCATCGCCAAGGGCGCGCTCACCACGGCCGCCGCCTACACCCGCGACCGCACCCGGCCCTGGCCCTACGCCCTCGACGTCAAGGGCAGCGCGGTCGAGGAGTTCCCCGTCCTGGAGACCTACGGCGACCTCCAAGCCAAGCTGTGGGCGGCCGAGGCGCTGGCCGAGCGCGCCGCGGAGCTGATCGAGGCGATCAACACCCACCCCGACACCGTCACCGAGCGGGAACGCGGCGAGGCGGCCGTGGTCGTCGCCGCCGCCAAGCAGCGCGCGATCGACACCGGCCTGGAGATCGGCACCCGGGTCTTCGACGTCACCGGCGCCCGCGCCACCGCCAACACCGTCGGCCTGGACATCTTCTGGCGCAACATCCGCACCCACAGCCTCCACGACCCCACCGCCCACAAGCGCGCCGAGGTCGGCCGCTACGCGTTGCTCGGCGAAATCCCCCAACCCACCTGGTACACGTGACCGCCCGGCGTCACAGCCAGTCGCGGCGCTTGAAGGAGGCGTAGAGCCCGAGCGACAGCAGCACCATCACCGCCGTGGACACCCAGAAGCCCCACGGCTGGTCGTAACCCGGGTAGGGGACGTTCTGGCCGTAGAAACCGGTCACCGCGGTGGGCAGGGCGATGATCGCCGCCCACCCGGTGACCTTCTTCATGATCAGGTTCAGCCGGTAGCCCTGGATGTTGAGCTGCGTGTCGCGGATGGTCGCCACCAGGTCGCGCAGCGACTCGGTCCACTCCGAGGCGCGCAGCACGTGGTCGTAGACGTCCTGGAAGTACGGCGTCATCGGCCCGTCCACCAGGCCCACGTCGCGGCGCATGAGGGTGTTCACCACCTCGCGCATCGGCAGCACCACCCGGCGCAGCGTCACCAGCGACCGCCGCATCGCCAACGACCGGCGCTGCACCTCGGTGGTGCTCGGCCGCTCGTCGAACACCATGTCCTCCAGGCCCTCGACGTGGTCGTCCAACGCCTGCACGGCCTCGAAGTGGCTGTCCACGACCACGTCGAGCAGCCCGTGCACCAGGAAGCCGACGCCGCAGCCCGCCAGGTGCGGCGACTCGTCCCACCTGGTCGTCACCCGACCGATGTCGAACCGGTCGTCCGCGCGCACGGTGACCAGCGCTTTCGAGGTCAGGAAGGCGTCCACCTCGACGGTGCCCAGCCGCCCGGTCGCGTGGTCGAGCCGCACCGCGTAGGCGGTCAGGAAGCTGTGCGTGTCGTACCGGTCCAGCTTGGGGCGCTCGTGCTCCTGCACCGCGTCCTCGACCGCCAGTTCGTGCAGCCCCAGCTCCTCGGCCAGCAGCTCCAGGTCCGACCGGGACGGACCGCACAGGTCCACCCACACCACCACGCCGTCCTCCGCGAGGCGTTCGGCGACCTCCTCGACCCCGAAGCCCTCGGCCTCCAGGACACCGTCGCGGTACAGGCGGGTGAGCGGCACGAGCGGAGCGTAGTCGGACCCGGCCACCCCGGGCAGCCCCGGTGCATCGAGTCCGCCGGGACGGGTAACCCGGGTCCATGTTCCCCGCAGAGAACCTCCGCGACTGGGTCGGCCACGCCGTGATCGACCCCGACGGCAAGACCATCGGCGACCTGGAGGCGGTCTACGTCGACACGGCCACCGACCAGCCCAGCTTCCTCACCGTCGAGGTCGGCTTCCTGGGCCGCCGGAGGCTGGCGTTCGTGCCCGCGATCGGGGCCACGGTGACGCCGAAGGCCGTGCGCGTGCGCTACCCCAAGGACCTGGTCAAGGACGCCCCGTCGATCGAGACCGACGGTGAGCTGTACGCGCAGGACGAGCCGCAGGTCTTCGCCCACTACGGCCTGGAGCACGGCCTCGGGGTCGGTGAACGCCGCCTCGCCCGCCGCTGACCCGTCCCCGTCGCCGTCCCGCCGCCCCGGTCGAGGCGGCGGGCCCGGCCACCGGACCTCCGTCACACCCCGCCCCCACGGCGGTGACCCGGACGGGTGACCCTGGTTCACTGCGGACATGACGACACCCCAGGTCGCCCGCCCCTCGATCCTGACCGTGGACGACGACCCCAACGTCTCCCGGGCGGTGGCGCGCGACCTGAGGCGCAGGTACGCCGGCGAGTACCGCGTCGTCCGCGCCGAGTCCGGGGCGCAGGCCCTGGAGGCGCTGCGCGAGATCAAGCTGCGCGGCGAGGAGGTCGCCGCGCTGCTGGCCGACTACCGGATGCCCGGGATGAGCGGCATCGAGTTCCTGGAAGCCGCGATGGACCTGTTCCCGGCCGCGCGGCGGGTGCTGCTCACCGCCTACGCCGACACCGACGCGGCGATCCGCGCGATCAACGTGGTGGACCTCGACCACTACCTGCTCAAACCGTGGGACCCGCCCGAGGAGAAGCTGTACCCGGTGCTGGACGACCTGCTCGGGGCGTGGGCGGCCGACGACCGCCGCGAGGTGCGGCAGGTGCGCGTGGTCGGCCACCGCTGGTCGCCCCGGTCCTACGAGGTGCGCGACTTCCTGGCCCGCAACTCGGTGCCGTTCCGCTGGCACGCCGTGGACGACGGCGACCCCGAGACCTCCCGGTTGCTGGCCGCGGCCGGGGAGGACGGCGCGCGGCTGCCCGTGGTCGTCACCGCCACCGGCCGGGCCCTGGTCGAGCCGGGCGACGCCGAGCTGGCCACCGAGGTCGGCCTGAGCACGCGGCCCTCCACCGACTTCTACGACCTGATCGTGATCGGCGGCGGGCCCGCGGGCCTGGGCGCGGCGGTCTACGGCGGCTCGGAGGGCCTGCGCACGGTGCTGGTCGAGCGCCGCGCCACCGGCGGCCAGGCGGGCACCAGCAGCCGCATCGAGAACTACCTGGGCTTCCCCGACGGCGTGTCCGGCGAGCAGCTGACCGAGCGCGCCCGCAGGCAGGCGCTGAAGTTCGACGTGGAGGTGCTGACCGCCTGCGACGTGGTCTCGCTGGAGGCCCGGGGCGCGGCCCGCGTGGTGCGGCTGGACGACGGCACCGAGCTGGCCGCGCACACCGTCATCCTCGCCACCGGCGTGTCCTACCGGATGCTCGACGCGCCCGGCCTGGGCGGGCTGACCGGCCGCGGCGTGTACTACGGCGCGGCCACCACCGAGGGCCCGCACTGCGCCGGCCAGGACGTCTACCTGGTCGGCGGGGCGAACTCGGCGGGCCAGGCGGCGCTGTACTTCGCCGCCCACGCCCGCCGCGTGGTGCTCGTCGTGCGCGGCGACTCCCTGGCGCGGTCGATGTCGCACTACCTGGTCGAGCAGCTGGCGCGGGTGCCCGCCATCGAGGTCCGCACCTGCACCGAGGTCGTCGGCGGGGAGGGCGGGGACCACCTGGAGTCGCTGACCCTGCGGCACACCGGGACCGGCGAGACCACCACCGTGCCCGCGTCGTGGCTGTTCGCGTTCATCGGGGCCGCGCCGCGCACCGACTGGCTCGACGGCACCGTGGCCCGCGACGAGCGCGGGTTCGTGCTCGCCGGGCCCGACCTGGTCGTCGACGGCCGCCCACCCGCCGGGTGGGAGCCGACCCGGCCGCCCTACCACCTGGAGACCAGCCTGCCCGGCGTGTTCGTGGCGGGCGACGTCCGCGCGGAGTCGGTCAAGCGGGTCGCCTCGGCCGTCGGCGACGGCGCGATGGCCGTGTCCCTGGTCCACCGCTACCTGGAGCGCTCGTGAACCCCGACGACCTGCGCGGCCTGTTCCTGTTCGAGCACCTGTCCGAGGAGCAGCTGGCCTGGCTGGTCGACCACGGCCGGGTCGAGACCCACGCCGCCGGCACGCGCCTGCTGCGCGAGGGCGAGTCCGCGACGTGCTTCTTCGTGCTGCTCGACGGCACCGTGGCGCTCAGCCGCACCATCGGCGGCCACCGCGTGGAGACCAACCGCACCGACCACCGCGGCGCGTACTTCGGCGCCACCCAGGCGTACGTCGGCGCGGACGTGCTGGCCGCCAAGGGCTACCAGATGAACGCGGACGCGATCACCGACGTGCGGCTGTACCAGCTGCCCGCCGACGACTTCGGCGCGGTGTTCCGCGAGTGGTTCCCGATGGCCGTGCACCTGCTGGAGGGCCTGTTCTTCGGGATGCGCAACACCCAGCGGGTGGTGGGGGAGCGGGAGCGGCTGCTCGCGCTGGGCGCGCTGTCGGCGGGGCTGACGCACGAGCTGAACAACCCCGCGGCGGCGGCCGTGCGGGCGACGGCGGCGCTGCGGGAGCGGGTGGCCGGGATGCGGCACAAGCTGGCGCTGCTGGCGGGCGGCTCGCTCGACCCGGCCGCGCTGCCGGCGCTCGTGCGGTTGCAGGAGAGCGCGGTCGAGCAGGTCGCCAAGGCGACCGAGCTGCGGCCCATGGAGGCCGCCGACCGGGAGGACGAGCTGGCCGACTGGCTGGCCGAGCACGGCGTGGACGGCGGCTGGGACCTCGCGCCCGTGCTGGTGGCGGGCGGCCTGGACGTCGACTGGCTGGAGCGGGCGGTGAGCACCTGCCCCGCCACGGCCACCGAGGCGGCCGTGCGCTGGCTGGCCTACACCGTGGAGACCGAGACCCTGATGAACGAGGTCGAGGACGCGGCCGGCCGGATCTCCTCGCTGGTCGGGGCGGCCAAGCAGTACTCGCAGGTGGACCGCGCCCCGTTCCGGGAGGTCGACGTGCACGACCTGCTGGACTCCACCCTGGTCATGCTCGGCGGCAAGCTGGGCGACGGCGTCCGGGTGGTCCGGGACTACGACCGGGCGCTGCCGCCGCTGCCCGCCTACGCCGCCGCGCTGAACCAGGTGTGGACCAACCTGGTGGACAACGCCGCCTCCGCGATGGGCGGCCACGGCACGCTCACCGTGCGCACCGCCCGCGACGGCGACCACCTGCTGGTGGAGATCGGCGACACCGGCACGGGCATCCCGCCGGAGGTGGAGGGCCGCATCTTCGAGCCGTTCTTCACCACCAAGGCCGTCGGCGAGGGCACCGGGCTGGGCCTGGACATCACCTGGCGCATCGTGGTGGAGCGCCACGGCGGGGACATCCGCGTCGAGTCCCGGCCCGGCGACACCCGCTTCCTGGTCCGCCTGCCGCTGTCGGCGGGGCCGGCCACCACCGCCGGGTGAGGCGGGAAAGGGTTCACCGCGATCGGGATACGCCGGCCGACCGCGGCGGAATTCACGCGATCGCGGTTCCGGGCCGGTGGGGATCGGGAAAACCGAGGTATTCCGTTCCGCCGGGGCAGCCGGGGTGGTCGTGATCATCCGGGTCGTCGGCCGGCCGGGAAGAGCCGGGTGCAGCGGGAATCCGCCCATCGGCCCACACCGGGCTCACCGGAACAGCCGACCGGGGCATCCCGGACCCGCGACCGGAACGGGTCGAACCGACAAACCCCGGTTAGGCCGAATGAGTGGATTGTTCATGCGGCAGTTGATGTTGCCCGCGCCGCGCACCTAATGTCCTGACCCGATTCGGGTCGACGGGTTCGGCGTTTATCGCCTTTACCGGGTTGATTTCCGATCGGCCGGGGGAGGGAAGAGCACCATGTTCGACTCGGACAGCTACCACCTCTGGCACGGCAACGCGCCGATGGCGGACTTCTTCCGCGATTCCGATCCGGACATGTTCCTGGTCAGCGGCGCGGGCAGCAGGGTGCGAGACGCGGCCGGCCGCGAGTACCTCGACGCCCGCTCCTCGATGTGGAACGTCACCCTCGGCTACTCCTGCGAGCCGGTGAAGGCCGCCATGCGCGCGCAGCTGGACGTGCTGCCCTCGGGCACGGTGATGCGCTACGAGCACCCGACGCGCGTCGCGGCCGAGTACGCGGCCCGGCTCGCCGCCGCGCTGCCCGGCCCGCTGGACCACATCAGGTTCGGCAACACCGGCAGCCAGATGACCGAGGCCGCCGCCATGCTGTCGCGGTTCCACCGGCGGATGACCGGCGAGCCCGAGCGCACCCACGTCATCACCGTGAAGGGCAGCTACCACGGCACCGGTCCGCTGGCCACCGCGCTGACCGGCGAGGAGGTGTTCCACCGGTTCTCCGCGCCGCTCGACCGGTTCGTCCGCACCGCGCCGACCCCGGACTTCACCGACGGCGACGACGACCCCGTGCGCCCGGTGCTCGACCTGGTCGACGAGATCGGCGCGGAGCGGGTCACCGCCGTCATGGTGGAGCCGGTGCTCGGCACGTTCGTCCAACCGGTGCCGCACCGCTACCTCGACGCGCTGATCGCCGAGTGCCGCGCCCGCGGCATCCACGTGATCGCCGACGAGATCACCACCGGCGCGGGCCGGGCGGGCGCCATGACCGTCAGCGAGCGGCTGGCCGACGTGCCGGACATGGTGGTGCTGGGCAAGGGGCTGAGCGCCGGCTACTTCCCGCTGGCCGCGCTCGCCGTGTCCCGCCCGATCTACGACGCGCTCCACGGCACCGAGCACCGCGTGGGCTTCCTCAACGGCTCCACGACCGACGGTCACCCGATCGGCATGGCCGCCGGCGCCGCGGTGCTGGACGTGATCACCGCGCCCGGCTTCTTCGAGGACGTGCGCGACCGGGCCGCGGCCCTGCGCGACGCGCTGCGCGACGGGCTCTCCGACGTCCCCGCGGTGCGCGCGGTCGGCGGCGAGGGCATGATGATCGGCATCGAGCTGGCGTACCGGGACGGCACGCCGTGGTCGCTGACCGACACCAACCGGCTGCGGCTCGCGTGCCGGGACCACGGCCTGCTGACGAGCTTCTCCGTCGGGGTGCTGCCGCTCATGCCGACGCTGGTCATCGACCCGCCCGACGTCGCGGACCTGGTGGCGCGGCTGGGCAAGGCGCTGCGCGACTTCCGACCCGGGAAGCCGGCTTGAGCCCTGGTGGGCGCCTCGGCGCCGTGCGGAACCTGGTCGTGGCCAACGGGGTGACCTCGTTCGGCGCGAGCGTCACCGAGTTCGCCCTGCCGCTGGTCGCGCTGACCCTGCTGGACGCCTCGGCATCGACGGTCGCCCTGCTGTACGCGACGTCGCTGGCCTCGCAGGCGCTGGTGAGCCTGCCGGTCGGGGTGTGGGTCGACCGCGCCGACCGCGCCCGCGCGGCCGTGTTCGGCCTGCTGGCGGGCGGGCTGGTGGTGCTCGCGGTGCCCGCGCTGACGGCCGGCGGCCTGCTGACGACCGGCTGGCTGTTCGCGGTGGCCGTCGGCGTCGGGGTCACCTCGACCGTCGTCCAGGTCGCCGCGCAGGCCCTCGTCCCCGCACTGGTCGGCGGGCAGCAACTGCTGTCCGCCAACGCGGGCCTGACGTTCGGCCGCTCGCTGGGCACCATGGTCGGCCCCGGCGCGGGCGGCATCGTGGTCGGCTGGATCGGCGCCGGCTTCGCGCTGCTGGTCGACGGCGTGAGCCAGCTGCTCGCCGCGCTGCTGCTGGTGCGCCTGCGCGACCCCGCGCCGGACCGCCGGGCGTCGGACCGGCCGCGCCGCGCCGCGTGGCTCGGGGTCCAGGTGGTGCTCGCGGACCCCCTGCTGCGGCGCATCCTGGTGGGCACCACGGTGTTCAACGTCAGCGGCGGCCTGATCGGCAGCCTGTACTTCCCGTACGCCTACCAGGACCTGGGGCTCTCGCCGATCGCCCTCGGCATCGCGGCCATGGTCGGCAACGTCGGCCTGCTCGCCGGCAGCGCGCTGGCGCCCCGCGTGGTCCGGCGCCTCGGCCTGACCAGGGCCGCCACCCTGTCCGACACGATCGCGGTCGCCTCGTTCGGCCTCATCCTGTCCGCGTCGCTGCTCTCACCCCTGGTGGTGCTGGCCGTCTACGAGTTCCTGTTCGGCCTCTCGATCTCGGTGTTCCGGGTGAGCGTGGCGACCCTGCGCCAGGAACGCACCCCGGACGTGCTCCAGGGCCGCGTGTTCAGCACCGTGCTGCTGGGGCCGATGTTCGGCGCCCCGGTGGGCGCGGTCCTCGGCGCGGTCCTGGCCGGTCCCCTCGGGGCGCCGGGCGCGATCGCGGTCGGCCTGGTGGTGGGCGTGCTCAGCCTGACCCCGTACTGGCTGCCGGGCTGGCGCACCGAACCGACGCCGGACCCGGTGCGGTGACGCCCGGTCAGGTGACGTCGACCCGGTGACACCGGCCCGGTGAAGGGCCCCGCTACGCCGCGACGTAGGGAACGGGCCAGTGGCGCATCCGGAACGGCAGCACCAGCACGGTGTCGGCGCCGCGCAGGGCCAGGCCGAACTCCACCGCGTCGGCGAGGGCCTCGGTGGCCGCCTCGTCCAGGTCGGCCGGCGACGTGGCCCCGGCGAGAGCGCGGAACTGGTCGGCGCTCTCGCCGTCGATGGTCAGGTGGACGCTCTCGCCGTCGGGGCGGACGTCCTTCACCGTCACGAAGCCGGGCCCGACGCGGTAGTAGTAGGCGCCGTACCGGTAGGCGTCGCGCCACGCGGCCACGCACCCGACCGCGTCGCCGACGCCCCGCGCCGGCGGCACGAGGTGGTGCAGGTCCCGCGGCCCGACCAGCGGTAACCCGCCGAGCACCCAGTCCAGGCGCAGCGTGTGGCTGGTGCACCCGCTCAGGAACCGCAGCAGCCGCAGGTCCTCGTCGAGGTCGGCGCCGGCCATCACCGGCTCCTCGACGAGCACCCGCTCGTAGCCCGCCGCGGCGATCTCGGCCGGCGCGGCGGTGCCCCACCGCTCCAGGACCAGCGTGCGCCCGGTGCCCTCCCCGCGCGGCTCCCGCGTCACCAGACCGGCGCCCGTCGTCGTCCGGGTCATCCCCGTCACCCCACCTTCACCGGCGCGGCGGTGGTCGCCAGCGCGAGGTAGCCGTCCGCTTCCGCGAACACCAGCCCGCGGCTCAGCAATGCGTCCAGCCAGGCCCGCAGGTCGTCCGGGTCCGGGTGCCGGCCCGCGTCGCCGAGCCGGCGCAGCAGCGCCGGGAGCGTCCTGCCCTGCTCCAGCTCCCGGTAGGCGGCCACGAGGTCCGGGTCCTCGATCACGACGTCCTCGTGCGGCCAGCCGACCCGGCGGTCCTGGAGCACGACCGCGCCGTCCTCGTCGAGCCGCCGCAGGTAGCTGTCCGGGTAGAGGTCGTGCCAGGCGTGCACGAGCGCGACCAGCTCGGCCGCCTCCGCCTCGGACAGCCCCCGGTCCGGCGTGTCGAACAGGTACACCAGGTCGGCCTTCTCCGCCTCGGGGAGCCGGTAGACGTGCGCGTAGAGGTCCGCGCTGCTGCGCTCCGGGAAGCCGAGCGCCGGGTTGTCGTAGTACGGGCTGAACCGCTCCAGCAGGATCCGGCCCGCCGCCGAGGGCGGTTGCAGGTGGCACAGCGCGGGCAGCTGCCGCACCACGTCGGCGTACTCGGCCGCGGTCTCGCCCGGGAACCCGTAGAGCCAGTTCCACGACACGGTCAGCCCGTTGGACTCGCAGTCGCGCAGCGAGCGGACGTTCCGCAGCCCGGACACGCCCTTGTCCATCATCTTGAGCACCGGGCTGACCAGGGACTCGATGCCGGGCTGCACGTGGGCGACGCCCGCCCGGCGCAGGACCTCGATCTCGGCGGGCTTCAGGTTGGACTTCAGCTCGTAGTGCACCCGCAGGTCCCAGCCCAGCTCGGCGATCCGGGGCAGCACGGTGCGGAAGTAGTTGTTGTCGATGATGTTGTCCACGGTGATCACGTCCAGCACCTGGTGCCGGGAGACCAGGTGGGCCAGCTCGTCGAGCACCCGGTCCGGCGACTTGGACCGGAACTCCATGAGCGTCCCGTTCAGCCCGCAGAACGTGCAGTGGTGCGCCTCGCCCCACCAGCAGCCGCGCGCGGTCTCCACCACGAGCTTGGGCTCGACGTGGCTGCGCACCGGCGAGGCGTCGAGGTGGGCGAACCAGTCGTCGAAGTCCGGCACCGGGATCCGGCCGGGCGGCACGGGGTGGCGCTGGGTGGCGTTGACCCGCCGGGTGTCGCCGTCCCACCAGCACAGGCCGGGCACGTCGGCGAACGGCACCTCGCCCTCCAGCGCGCGCAGCAGCGCCGGGAACGCCACCTCGCCCTCGCCGCGCACCACGTAATCCACGAACCGGTAGTTGCGGTGCAGCGCGATGCCCATGTCACCGTCGCAGTTGCCACCGCCGAAGACGATCGCGACCTCGGGCGCGAGCTGCTTGATCCGCCGCGCCACCGCCAGGCTCGGCACGTTCTGCATGAACGTGGTGCTGAAGCCGACCGTGTCCGGCGCGCCGTCGAGGATCTCGGCCGCGGCCAGCTCGACGAACTCCGCCGCGTAGGGCCGGATCTTCCGCGCCCGCTCGACGTCGACCGAGTGCCTGGTGAGGTAGTCGTCCAGCGCGGTGACGCCGAAGTCCGGGTCGTCGTGCAGCACGCCGGTGAACACCCAGTCGCCCAGGCCGTGGAACAGCCCGTTCTCGGCGACGTCGGTGTAGTCGGCGGCGCCGAGCTCGCCGTCCGTGGCGGTCATCAGGAACTCGGTCAGCCGCAGCCCGCCGTGGTAGGCGCGCGGCACGGGCAGACCCTCGGCCGCGCAGCAGGCCCGCAGCAGGCCCAACGGCAACGACGGCGACTCGATGGCCTGCCACGGCATGGCGGCGAGGCACGTCGACCTGGGCACGGCTCCTCCTGGGGAAGCGTTGGGGCGGACCGACTCGGGTGGGACCGGCGCGCCGGTCCCACCCGGTTCCGAACTGCTACTTCGCGGTGTTCCGCTTGGCCGCCAGGTCACCGCCCTGGAGGTACTTGCACACCCCAGTCACGGTCGTCTTGATCTCCACCTTCTTGATCTTCATGTCACGTCACCTCCTCCCGCCGTCTCGATCCCCACCGCCCGCAACCGGATCCGGTGCCGGTGCAGGAACCAGTCGTGGACCTCGGCGGGCTCGCGACCGGTCAGCCCGCCGAGCCACCTCGCCACGCCGGCGAGCCCGGTCAGCCCCAGCCCGGTCTCGATCCACCCCTCGCCGTGCTCGTGCCACGCCGCGCGCCCCTCGGGCGTCCTGGACTCGCGCACGAGGTAGTTCATGCCGATCGCGATGTGCCTGACCTCGTCGTGCCGGATGTGGTGGTACAGCCTGCCGAGCGGGTCGTCCGCGAACACCTGGCGCAGCAGCAGGAACTCGTCGGCGGCGAAGCCCTCCAGCATCGTGTGCACGAGCGCCTTGCCCAGGTACGGCAGCGCGGTCAGGCCCTCGTCGAGCGGCTCGACCATCTCCTGGCACTCCTCCGGCTCGCCGCCCACCGCCCTGGCGTAGTGGTAGAAGGCGTCGGCGTGCCGCGCCTCGTCCGAGACGGCGGTGGCGAGGCTGAACCGCAGCGCCGTGTCCTCGGTCTGCACGGCGAGGGTCGCGGCGGCCACCAGTCCCGCCTGCTCGGCGTAGTAGCCGCGGGAGGCCAGCTTCCAGGCCAGCTCCGCCCGCTTCGCGTCCCGGGTGAACGAACCGCTCGCGATCACGTCCTCGACCCGCCACGGCGTGCTGTCCAGGCCCAGGCCGAAGATGCGGTAGGTCAGCTCGTCGGCGTCGAGGGCCTCGGGGCGCAGCAGTCCCATTCAGACCGATCCCTTCGTGAGTGTCGACGACCCCAGCGCGGCCAGCGCGGCGTCGACCACGGCGGGCACGTCGGGGGCGAGCACGGCCTGCAAGCCGGGGTTGACGGGCGCCGGGCAGGCCGCGCCGCTGACCACCCGCACCCGGTCGGGCGCCACCGCGCCGGCCGCGACGAGCTGGTAGGCCAGGGAGTGCATGAGCGAGCACGCCGGCGGCGCCTCGTCCACCAGCACCGCGCCGTTGGTGGCCGCCACCAGCTCGGACAGCAGCGCGACGTCCAGCGGCGCGGCGGTCCGCAGGTCGACGACCTGGGCGGCGCGCCCGTGCCCGGCGAGCGAGGTCGCCGCGCCCAGCACCGTGCGCACCGTGTTGCCGATGCCGACCAGCGTCACGTCCCGCCCCGCGGTGACCCGGTTGGGCACGCCGAACGGCAGCGCCGCCGGGGTCGGCTCCGGTTCGGGCAGCGACTCCCAGCCGGGCGCGAACAGCGCGGGCGACTCCAGCACCACCACCGGGTCGGGGTGGCGCAGCGCGGCGGCGAGCAGCCCCGCGGCCGAGTTGGGCGAGCCCGGCACCGCCACGACCAGCCCCGGCACCTGCGCCAGCATCGCGTGCGGCGCGTGCTCGTGCTGGGCGCCCAGGTGCTCGCCGCCCCTGGTGAGCGCGCGGATCGCGAGCGGCACCCGGAACTGGCCGTCGGTCAGGTAGCGCCACTTGGTCGCCTGGTTCACCAGCGGGTCGAACGCGCTGAACAGGAACGCGGCCCGCGCGACGTTCACCAGCACGCGCCGCCCGGTCAGCGCCATGCCGGTCGCCATGCCCAGCATGGCGTTCTCGGCGATCGGCAGCTGGACCATCCGGTCGGCGCCGAACAGCTCGCGGTGGGCGGCCGGGTGGTGGGTGCACAGCACGGCGAGGTCCGGCTGCTCCTCCAGCGCGGCGCGCAGCGCGGCGGACGCCGGGTGGCGGCGGGCCATCAGGCGGGCCCGGCCCAGCCGGCGACGGCCACCGCCGTCGTCGCGGACGCGGGCTCCGGTTCCGGCGTGGCCAGGGCGTCCGCGACCACCCCGGCGACCTCCTCGGCCGCCGAGGCGCGCACCGGGGCCGGGTCGACGCCCAGGGCGAGCAGCCCGTTGGCCGCCACCTCCAGCGGGTCGCGCCCGCGCCAGTGGTCGACCTCGGCCGCCGGCCGGTACTCGGGCGGCACGTCGCGGCCGGACTGCGCGTGGAAGTGCCGCAGGTAGGTCCGCGCCACCAGGACGCGGGGACCGGCGCCGGCCCGGCACTCGGCGAGCAGCTCCGCCGCCGCGCTGGCGACCTCGACGACGTCGTTGCCGTCGACCAGGCGGTGCCCGACGCCGAGCCCGCCGACGAGCTCGGCCGGGGACAGCGAGCTCACCTCGTGGCTCGGCGTGTGGTCCTGCCACCCGTTGTCCTCGCACACCACCAGCAGCGGCAGCCGGAGGTGCCGCGCGGTGGTCAGCGTCTCGTAGGCGACGCCGGCCCCCAGCGCGCCGTCACCGCAGAACACGACCACCGCGCGGCCGTCGCCGGCGCGCTGCTCGTTCAGGGCGACGCCCGCCGAGATCGGCAGCTGCGCGGCCACGATCGAGCTGGCGCCGAGGAACCGGTTGGCGCGGTCCGCCAGGTGCATCGACCCGCCCTTGCCGCCGCACAGGCCGCCCTGGCGGGTGAGGATCTCGCGCATCACGGCGAGCGGGTCGGAACCGCAGGCCAGCGCGTGCCCGTGGCAGCGGTAGTAGCTGACCACCCACTCCTCGGGGGTCCGGTGGGCGAGCACCCCGACCGCGACGGCCTCGTGCCCGGTGCAGGGGTGCACGAAACCCGGGACCAGCCCGGCCGCGGTCATCCCCAGGACCTCTTCCTCGAAGACCCGGATCAGGCACATCGCCCGGTACGCGGCGATCAACTCCGCCTCGGTCATGCGGCCCCCATGGCGATGATCACTATTCGTGGATTGCGCGGTCGCTTTCGTCGGGTGGGGTCGATCGGCACTGCACGCTAGGGGATACTAAGATCGTCCGGGGGCGGTGACCAGGAAAAACAGGGGGAAGAACACGAACGGACGCAGCGATGCGCTGTTCGTGGGAGGGTATTCAGCCGAACGGTCGTGGGTGTCCGGATATTCGGTGCAGTCGGGTGGGGAAAACTTTCGTCCGTCGTCGCGCAACGGAAGATCGCAATGGCGCGGTAATTGTCCGGTCATTCTTCAACGGTTGACAGTTCCCGGTGGGCGCGCTCCGGGATTCCGGTGACCCGGCGGCGGGGGTCGGCGGCCGCCCGGCTCTTCCCCCGGGTCACCCACCCGGGTCGTCCGCGCGGTCGTCCGCCGACCACCCCGCGCGGTGCCGCGGTGGCCGATCTCGCGTGACGTGCGGGCTCGGGCCGACGTGGTGGGCGTCGACAAAGGCGGAAAACCCGTTGCGACCCGCTGCGGCGGAGATCCATACTCGGCGCACACCGGGAACGAAAGGTCGGGATTGTGGCGATCACGGGAAATCGAGGGCCGCAGCGCTCGCCGCGCCACGCCGCGATCCTCGCCGCGTGCCCGTTCCGCAACCGGCGCGACGTCACCTCGGCCCGGCCCGAAATTCCGGTGAACCGCGCGGTCTCCCCACCCTGATCGGAATCAGGCGTACGGGAACCGCCCATCGGGAAACCGATCCGGGCGGTTTTTGACGAGCCGGTGCACACCGGCTCCACCGAAGTCCCTGTAGCTCAGTCGGACAGAGCGCCGCGCTACGAACGCGGAGGTCCCGGGTTCGAGTCCCGGCAGGGGCACTCCCCGCCGACGATCGTCGGCGGGTCACCGGGTGCGAGGGGCACGGCGACCCCACCTGATTTGGGATCAGGGAGCACCGCGTTCGACTCGCGGGCACCCGACCGCCACCCGGGCCGTGGCCGCGGCCCGGGTGGGCCACGAATACCGGCCCGCGGCCCGGGGTCTTTACACGATGTGCGAACAATCGTCCACCGAATCGCCATGATCTTTTCGCCAGTTGACCGAAAAAGTTGCGCCCAATGGAGACGGCGAATTTCGTGCGTAGTGTGGCGCAGATTACTTGACCTCCCCGCCGAGCAACGGTTTTACTGCCGCTGCGCGTTCACCTACCAGTCAGTAGAAGATCGGCGCGCAGCCAATACGAGGGCGGGCACGCCCATTGTTCCCTGTTGCCGCCGACCTGATCGGCGTGATCAGCAGTGGGTGCCGCCTGCCGCAACGGGAGTTCGGCATGTCCCTGCTCGACCGGCAAGAACGCGGTCGCCACCGCTGTGCGCGAAGCGGCCGGATCCGCATACTGCTCCTCGTCCTGGTGGGCATCACGACGGCGGCGGCACTCGTCGCACCGGCCGGGTCGGCGGGCGCCGGCGCGGCCGGGGACACGGGCGGAGGTGGGCGGGTCCAGTCGTTCTGGCTGCACTGGAACGGGTCGCCGGTCTCGGACGCCACCCTGGCCACCGAGGCGCGCAGGCGTGCCTACATCGTGCTCAACGCCTGGGAAGGCGCGCTGGTCCCCAAGCTCAAGGCGGCCAACCCGGACGTCCAGGTGTTCGTCTACAAGGACCTGACCTCCACCCGCTCCTACGCGTGCCGAAGCGGGGTGGACGACGCGCAGCTGCCGACCGGTGTCGGTTACTGCGAGGCGGAACGCCACCACCCCGAGTGGTTCCTGCTCGACCCGAACGGTCGCCGGTTCGAGTACAGCGGCTATTCCGGTCACTGGCAGATGGACGTCGGCAACACCGCCTACCAGCGGGCGTGGGCGGCCAACGTGATCAAGAGCAGCACCGCGTCCGGGTTCGACGGCGTGCTCATGGACAACGCGCTGTTCCCGTGCGACGCCTACCACGAGGGCGTGTGCCCGGCGAAGTACCCGACCGACGCGGCGTTGCAGGACGCCTACCTGTCGATGCTGGCGGGCACCCGGGACGATTTCGTCGCGGCCGGCTTGAAGACCGTCGCGAACCTGTCCAACGCCCGCCTGCACGCCGGCGCGTGGGACGCCTACACCGAGCACCTCGACGGCGGTTTCGACGAGTGGTGGCTGACCTTCGACGACACGAACCTGCTGTCGGAGTACCCCGAGGGCTGGAGCAGGCAGGTCGCCCAGATCGCCTCGAACGAGGCGCGCGGCAAGATCACCTGGGTGCAGCCGCACTTCACCCACGGCCAGGACCGGCCCTACCGCTACGCGTTGGCCAGCTACCTGATGGCCGCCGGCGAGCGGGCCGCGATCGCCGACGTCGACGAGACCGACGGCTACGACGACCCGTCGCCGTGGCGCGCCGAGTACGACTGGGACCTGGGCGAGCCCTCCGGTCCGTACCGCCGGGTGGCGAGCAACGTGTTCCAGCGGGACTTCGCCTGCGGCACGGTGGTCGTCAACGCCAACCGGACCGCTTCGGGCCCGGTCACCGTCCGGCTGGGCACCGGCACGCACACCGACGAGCGCGGCGCGGCCGTCACGTCGGTGTCGCTGCCGGGCACCACCGGGTCGATCCTGCGCAAGCACTGCTGAGCGCCGCTTCCGGTGGCCCGGGGCGGAACCGGCACGGCGAGGGAGCCGGCTCCGCCCCTCTCGTCCGCAGACCTGCGGTGTGCCGGCGCCCGATGGGCTCGATGGTGTGCGTGCCGGTGGTCGACCGGTGGGACCGGGACGAGGTGGGCATGGCGGACGAGGTGGCCGGTGGCAGCGGCGGGTTGCCGGCCGGGACCGGTCAGCACGTGGTCGCATCGGGCTCGGCGGTGACGGTCCAGGCCGGTCGCGATGCGGTGGTCGAGGTGCGGCAGGTGGTGCACGGGCCCGTGCGGCGGGTCGTGCCGCGCCAACTGCCCGCCGCGCCGCGGGTGTTCACCGGCAGGGTGGCCGAGCTGGCCGCACTGGACCGGGTCCTGGCCACCGCCCCGCCGGACGGCCCCGGCACCGCGGCACCGGACGGCGTCACCGTCGACCGGGCGGGCGAGGCGCTGGGGATCTCGGTGGTCGACGGGGCGGGTGGGATCGGCAAGACCTGCCTCGCCCTGACCTGGGCCCACCGCAACCTCGACAGGTTCCCCGACGGGCAGTTGTTCGTCGACCTGCGCGGTTTCAGCCCCACCGGCCGGCCGGCCGACCCCGGCGAGGCGGTGCGCGGGTTCCTGAACGCCCTGGGCGCCGGTCCCGAGGGCCTGCCCCCGGACCTGGACGCGCAGGCCGCGCTGTACCGCAGCCTGATGACCGGCAAGCGCGTGCTGGTCATGCTGGACAACGCCGCCACCGCCGATCAGGTCGTGCCGCTGCTGCCCGGCACCGCGTCGTGCGCCGTGCTGGTCACGAGCCGCGCCGTGCCGTCCTCGCTGATCGACCGGTACGGCGCTCACCGCCTGCGCCTGGGCGTCCTCTCCCACGAGGAGGCCCGAGCCGTGGTGACCGCGCGCCTCGGCGCGGGACGCGTGGCCGCCGAGCCCGGCGCGGCCGACGAGCTGATCGGGTTGTGCGGACACCAGCCCCTGGCCCTGACCATCGCCACTCGCCGCGCCGCCACCCACCCCACCACCCCGCTGGCGGAGTTCACCACCGAACTGCGCGGCGCGGGCCTTGAGGCGCTCGACCACGACACCGACCCCGCCGCGAGCCTGCCCGCGGTGCTGTCCTGGTCCCTGCGCCGGCTCACCGACCGGCAACGCCTGGCGTTCGCGTTGCTGGGGACCATCCCCGGACCGCACGCCGGGCTGCCCGCCACCGCCGCCCTCCTCGACCTGCCGGTGGGGGAGACGTACGCGGTGCTGCGGGCGCTGACCGACGCTTCGCTGGTGGACCGCGCTCCCGGCGGCCGTCACCACATGCACGACCTCGTGCGCGAGTACGCCGCCGTCACGGCCGGCCGTGAGGTGGACGCGGGAGCGCGAGGGGCGGCGCTGCGGCGGGTGTCCGACTTCTACCTCCGCACGGCCCACGCCGCCGACCGCCTGCTCAACCCCCACCGGCAGCCCCTGCGGCCCGATCCGTCCGCCGGGGCCGCGAACCACCTCGACCTGCCCGACGCCGCCGCGGCCCTGGCCTGGTTCGACGTCGAGCACGTCAACCTGCTGGAGACCCAGCGCGCCGCCGCCGGCAGCGCCTCGTACCGCACCGCCGCGGACCTGGCGTGGTCGCTGGCGAGCTACCACGACCGCCGGGGGCACCTCCGCGAGCGCATCGCCGCGTGGCGCGTCGTGCTGGACGTCGCCGGGCACCTGCCCGCGGCGACCCTCGTGCGCGCCCACCGGCACCTGGGACGCGCCCACGCGGACCTCGGGCTCCACGACGCGGGGATCGAGCACCTGGGCCGGGGCCTCGCGGTGGCCGAGAGCCACGGCGACGCGGTCCAGCAAGCCCACTCCCACCGGGAACTCGGGTGGGCCCTGGTCGGGCAGGGGGACGACCGGCGGGGCCTGGAGCACGCCCTGCGCGCGCTGGAGCTCTTCCGGGCACTCGGCCAACCGGTGTGGGAGGCCAACGCGCTCAACCAGGTGGCCTGGTGCGAGGCCCGCCTCGGCGAGCACGAAGAGGCCCGCGCCCGCGGTCGGGCCGCACTCGCCCTGCACCGCCGCCACGACAACCCGGCGGGAGCCGCGGCCACCCTGGACACGCTCGGCTACGTCGAGCACCGCGACGGGCACCACGACCGGGCCGTCGACCACTACGAGCAGTCCTTGGCGTTGCGCCGCGAACTGGGCAACACCTACCGGTGCGCCGATACCCTCGACCGGCTCGGCCACCCCCTGGTCGCCCTGGGGGACCACGAGCGGGCTCGCGCGGTGTGGCGGGAAGCGTTGCGGCTGTACCAAGAGCAGGGCCGCGACGACGCCGCCCGGACACAGCGCCAACTCGACGACCTCGACGGGCCGGGCTGATCCCCCGAACCGGCCGGGATTCGACGACCCGCACCGCGCCACCGGACCCCGCCGATCCGGCGACACAACCGCCCCGTCACGCCCCGGCGACGCACCGTCCGGTCAACACCCGCACCGGGCGCGGAGCGTCACCGCGGAGCTACTCGCGGGCACACCTCTTGCCTTGTGCGGCAGGCAATTCGACAGTGGTCCCGCCCCGTGGTCAACCGATGAGGAAATCCCGAGCACGAAGCGAGCGCACCCCGCGCCAGAAGCGCGCGTCGGCGCAGCCGACGATCACCATGCCCCCCAGCAACGGCAGGACCATGGCCCCCTCGACCGCCAACGCGCTGGTCAGCGCGATCCAGAACAGCAGTCTCATGCGAGCAGAATAGGGAGATGCAGGTCACACCTGTAGTGGATTTGGGAAAGGCTTGAGGTAAAGGACCCGGCCCGCGACACGGCGGACTCCCCACCGGCCCCCGACCGGTCACGACGAGGTTGCGAACCCGTCCTCCTGATCGTTTTGTCGGACCCCGTCGCTAGCCTCCCCGCCAACACACCGAGGACGACTTCGCAGGAGGACACCGTGGGCTGGCTCGACGCCGCGTCCGGGTACCAGGTGAGGCTGGGGGAGAACGGGCGCGTCCAGTGCCGCAACGGCAAGGGCAAGCTGCTCTCCTCCGTGCCGGCCTCGCTCAAGGAGGACCCGCGGGTGGTCCAGCTGCGGCAGCTCGCCGAGTGGCTGGCGCGCCACGAGGCCGAGTGCCTGTCCGCTGTGGACGGCTGGATGGTCCGGTCGCTGCCCGTGCCCACCGCGCTCATCGCCGAGGTCTGGGCGGACACCGCGTGGGCGGGCGCGCTGCGCGACCTCGTGGTCACCGCGGACGACGAGGTCGGCTTCCTGCGCGACGCCGACCCGGACCGGGGCCTCGGCCTGGTCACCCTCGACGGCGACACCGTCCGCACGCGACCGGAGGCGGTGCGCATCCCGCACCCGGTGCTGCTGGACGACCTCGACGAGCTGCGCGAGTTCGGCGCGGAGCTGGGCGTGGAGCAGAAGGCGCAGCAGCTGTTCCGGCAGACCTTCGCCCGCCCGGCGGACCTGGCCGGCAAGCGGTCCGTGGACGACTACGCGGGCGGGAAGTTCGAGCAGCTCAACCACGCACTCGGCCGGTGCCGCACGCTCGGCTACCCGGTGCGCGGCGGTGACGCGGTCTACGCCGCGTTCGAGGACGGCCGCGTGGTGGAGGCCCGCTACTGGCTCGGCTCGGACTACCCCGAGGGCGAGACCTGGACCGGCGACCTGCGCTGGGCGCTGGAGGACGGAACCGCGCTGGCGCTGCCCGACGTCGGACCGGTCGCGTGGTCCGAGGGGATGCGCATGGCCTCGGCGATCCACGCCGGGCGAGTGGTCGAGGAAGCGGCGGTGGCGTGATGTCCGACGACAAGGCGCTGATCAACGCCGGGGCCGTGCTGCCCGGCGCCGACACCGCGGGCGACGACCGCGACACCGTCACCGCCCGCCACTACACCCACCCGGCGCTCGACGACCGCGTGGTGGTCCGGCTGACCCCGGCCGTGCTGGGCCGGGCCGAGGACCTGACCTGCGAGTACCTCGGTTTCGGGGAACCGGGGCGCGTCACCGGCGTGGGCACCGGGCGGCGCAGCGCGCTCGGCTTCCCCGCCTGGGCCCTGGTGCACGACCCGGCCAACGCCCACCACGCGCTCAACCTCGTCAAGGACGTGGAGCGCCTGGCCCGCACCGCGAAGTCCCGCGCGGGCGCGGCCAAGGACGGCTTCACCGCGCTGGGCGACATGCTCGGCCGCTCCGCGCCGCACTTCCTGCCCACCTTCTACGAGCAGGCGGGCCGGATCTTCCTCCAGCACGGCAACCCCACCTACGCGGCGAGCATGTTCGGCAAGGCGCGGGAGGCCGAGGAGGTGCACGACCTCGCGGTGGACCCCGCGCGGATCCGCGAGGTGTTCCTGGAGTTCGCCTTCGCCGGCGCGCTGACCGCCAAGGCGCTGTCCGCGCACGCGAAGGGCCTGGCCCGCAAGCACGACCCCGACGACGCCTACGAGCTGTTCCTCACCCTGTGCGTGGAGCGCACGCGCGGCGGCCTCCCGCCCTACACCGGTATGCCCGAGGACCTCCGGCGGCTGGCCAAGGCCGCCAAGCGCACCCCGCGCGCCGAGGACGAGCGGCTGCTGCGCGCCGTCCTGGACAGCTCCGCGATCAACCGCGCGGGCGCCGGGTTCTGGAAGTCCTACCGGGACTCCCTGGTCGCCGTCGCGAAGGGCGACGCCGAGGTGCGCGCCCGGCTGCTGGCGTTCGTGCCCGACTCGACCGCCGCGCTGGACACCTGGTTCGACGTCCTCGACGCCTGCGGCGCGACCGCCGCGCTCACCGGACCCGCCGGCGAGGTGCCCGCCGACCCCGCCGGGTGGCTGTCGTCGGTGGTCGGCGTCCGGTCGGGCGGTTGGCGCGCGGTCGGCCGCTCGCAGCGGCTGCTGGACCTGGTCGGGCGGATGGCCGACCGGCTCGTCGCCGACGCCGTGCCGGTGAAGGTGCTGCGCTACTGGCGGCAGGGCGAGCTGGACCTGCTGGACCTGCTGGTCTCCCGCGGCGTGCCCGTCGCGCACGGCGAGCGCGACGAGGTGCGGTTCGACGTGACCGGGTGGCTGGCCGACCAGGAGCCCGGTCGCCGGGACCTGACCGCGCTGGCCGCGTCCGACCGGTTCGGCGCCGCCCTCGGCGAGGGCCTGGCCGAGCACGCCCGCAACCACGCCCGGCCCAGCGTGGTCGGGCCGGAGGTGCTGCGGTCGGCCACCGCCGTGCCCGGCCTGCGCGCCGCGCTGCGCCAACTGCTCACCTCCCGCGCCGCGGCCGTCTCCGCCACCAACCTGCCCGACCTCGAACGGCACCTGGACCGGCTGGCCGTGCTGCGGCTGCCCGAGGCGTTCGCGGACGTGCCCGAGGCGGCCGAGTCGATCGCCGCCACCGACGTCGCCGCCGCCCTGCACCGGACCCTGCGCGCCGGCCTGTTCGACGAGCTGGGCTGGCCCGCGCTGGAGGAGGCGGTCGCCCGGCTGGAGCCCTCCGTGCCGAAGGGCCAGGCGCTCACCGCCTGCGGCGAGGGGTGGCCGGCGCTCGTGCTGCGCGCCGGCGAGACCTTCGTGGTGGTGGGCCCGGACGGGGTGCTGGCCGAGCACGTCGCGCGCATCCCGCCCGACGCCCGCCACCGGTGGTCGTTCGAGCCGACCGCGTCCTGGTTCGACGGCGTCCTGCTGGTGCGCTGGCAGGGCCCCGACGGCGAGCTGGCCTACTGGAGCGACGCGCCGGACCGGGTGATCAAGCACGACGACGGCCGCTACCACTACCACCACCGCCGCGACCTGCCCCTGCCGTCGATCGCCCTGGCCGGCGGCGCCCGCTTCGCCGGGCGCCGGGCCGTGCGCCCCGGCGACACGCAGCTGCCGACGTCGCAGGAGGCCCACGGCGACGGCGTCGGCGTGTGGACCCAGCACCACGACCGGGACTGGCGCTGGCGCGAGGTCGACCCGGCGACCGGTGAGCTGGGCCGGGTCAGCCTGCCCCGGTTCCTGGAGGACTTCGCCGCCGACGGCGCCGAACTCCAACTGGCCGACTGCGACCTGCGCCCCGCGACGCCCGCCACCGCCGGCAGCCCGCTCGGCGCGGCCGACGGCCTGCACGGCTGGCGCCTGCGCCGGGAGGCCGACCGGTCGTGGACCGGCGAGGGCGTGGACGGCCGCCGCGCGCGGCTGCCCGCGGGCACCACTCGCCCGACGGGCCTGCTCCGGCTGCCCGGCGCGGACGTGGTGCTGAGCGGGGGCCGCGACTCGGTCTCGCTGCTGGCCGAGGACGGCGCCGTGCTCGGCACGGTGTCCGCGGGCGGCTGCCACCCGAGGTTCGCGGCGGGCACGCCGCTGGTCCCGCCCCGGGACTGGTGGCACCTGCTGAGGCCGCGCGACGAGGCCGGGTCCGCCGCGCTGCGCGCGGTGACCAGGCGGGCGGTGGACGACCTGCTCGCCGCGGCGGCGGTGGAGGGCGGGACCGGCAAGCGCACGATCCGCCAGCGGTTGACGGCCCTGGTGCGGGGCGAGCGCGACGAGCTGTCCGCGGCGGTCGTCAAGGCGCTGCCCGGCCTCACCCACCCCGGGCTCGTCACGGGCATCGCGGACCTGGTGCGCCGGGCCGCGGACCTCCTGGACTCCTACCGCGGCTACGGCGAGATCGCCGCCGCCGCCCGCGCGGTGCGGCCCGAGGCCGCGCCGACCGGCCCGGAGGTCACCGAGCAGGACCTGCACGCCGCGCTCGACTGGTTCGGCGGTCGCCGCTCCCACCGGTCGAGCGGGGCCGTGCCGACCACGCTGCCCGCCCTGATCGCCGCCCTCGGGGAGGCCGCCGCCCGACCGGCGGCCGGCTCGCTGCCCGAGGCGCACAGCCCGGACTGGTTCCACGCGCTGCCCGACCTCGGCGCGCTGGTCCACCGCGTCGCGTCGCCGCTGACCCCCGACGAGCACCGCGACGCCCTCGTGCTGGTGCTGCGGCACCTGGCCGACAGCGGCCTGGCCGACGGCCACTGGCGCGTGGTCCACGTGGTGGTGCCGCCCGGCGACGCGGTCGTCCACCGCCGGGTCGTCCCGGTCGGCGACGGGTTCATCGCCCCGCTGGAGTCGCAGTGGCGCTCCGAGCCGGGCAGCCGCTTCACCGGCCTCCAGCTCACCCGCACCCCCGGCCGCTACGAGCTGCCCGCCGGCTGGCAGCTCGAACACGCCGACGAGGTGCGCGCGCCGTTCGGCGGCGAGCGGCTCCGCCGGTCCCTCGACGCGCTGGCCGAGCACGGCCCCGCGCCGTGGCTCCCGGAGGCCGTGCCCGCGCTGGTCGAGCGCACCGGCCTGGGCACCGCCGAGGCCACCGTGCTGCTGGCCGGGATGCCCGGCGTCGCCGGCTGGGAGGCCAACTACCTGGACGCCGGGCACCGGCGGCTGCTGGAGCTGTCCGCGGCCGGCGCGAAGGCCGCCAAGGCGCGGCTGGGCCGCCTGGACACCACCTACCGCCGCCGCCTGGTGGCCGCCGCCGTGCCCGCGGACCCGGCCGAGCTGTGGACGCGCGGCCCGGACGTGGACGCGGTCGCGCGGGTGTGGACCGACGAGCACGGCTACCGCGCGCCCGTGCCGGACGACGTGCTGGTGGACGCGGTCAAGCAGGTGGGCGTGCGCGAGGTGGCCGAGTACGTCACCGGGGTGGTCAACCCCGACCGCACCCCGTGGCTGACCACCGACGCCGAGCTGCGGCTGGAGGGCGGGGAGCTGGTCGGCCACGACCGCGGCGGGTTCCACCAGCCGGCGCTGGTCGCGGTGCCGCAGGTGCTGCTGTGGCTCGCGCAGCGGCTCCCGGTCGGCTCGCCGCTGCGCGCCCGGCTGCCCGAGGCCCTGGAGCTGACCCGGCGGCGCGTCGCCCACCCGGGCTTCGCCGTCAACCTGAGCTCGTGGAGCTCCACCGACGCCGTGCGCGCCCTGCTGGGCATGGACGTGCCGGAGGACAAGGTGGCCCACCGGTACCGCGACTGGCTCGACGTGATCGGCCACAGCTCCTACCACTGCCGGCTGGTGGTGCGCCCGGGTCTGCTCCAGCCGCAGGACCGCGACGTGCTGGCCGCCCTGGTGGAGATCACCGGGGACCGGGAGGTGCTGTGGGCGCTGGACCTGCTCGCCGACGACGGCCTCACCGCGGCCTGCTCCGCGACCGCGCCCGGCCACGTCGACCCGGCCGCCTGCTTCCAGGACCCGACCGTGTCCGCGCCGACGCTGGTGGGGGAGGTCGCGGCGAGGTTCGACCTGCCCGAGGACGCCGCCGCGCTGTACCTCCAGCTGCTGGCGCTGCCCGACCCGACCGACGCGAACGTGGTCCGCTGGACCGGGTGGAAACCCGCCCGGCTGCGCGCCGCCCGCGCCGCCCTGGCGTCCACCGACCTGGTGCTGACCGCGAAGCGCGCCCGCGCCGGGCGCTCGCTGTTCCTGCCCGGCGGGTGGCTCGCGCTCGGCGCGCCCCACCTGCCGCTGGAGGCGTGGAAGGCCCCGCTGTTCGGCTTCACCGCCACCCCGCCGGGCGTCATCGCGCCCCGCGAACCGATCGCCGACCTGTTCGCCCGCGCGTGGCGCCGGGTGCTCGACGGCGACGCGCCCGCCTACGAAGAGCTCAAGACCGGAGGACGCCGGTGACCGCCACCCAGCAGAGCGGGTCCCCGAGGACCGGACCGAGGCAGGTCGAACCCGCCGAGGACGCCCACCGCGAGGAACTGGCGTTCCTGGCGGCCTTCGACGACGGCCCGAAACCGCCGGGCTGGCGGCTCACCCCCAGGGCCGCGGTCACCTTCGTCATGGGCAGCGGCGGCGCGCTGGCGCTGCCGCGACCGGTGGCCGGGCTGCCCGCGCGCCTGCTGATCAGCCCCAAGTTCGTGGGCGAGCGCGCCCTGGTGGAGCGGGCGGTGGTCACCCTCGCCGGCGAGCGCGGCCTGCTGCTCGTCGGCGAACCCGGCACGGCCAAGTCGATGCTGTCGGAGCTGCTGGCCGCCGCCGTGTCGGGGAACAGCGGGCTCGTCGTGCAGGGCACCGCGGGCACCACCGAGGACCAGCTCCGCTACGGCTGGAACTACGCGCTGCTGCTGGCCGAGGGGCCCAGCCCGCGGGCGCTGGTGCCCTCGCCGGTGCTCACCGCGATGCGCACCGGCGGCGTGGTGCGGGTCGAGGAGATCACCCGCTGCCTGCCCGAGGTGCAGGACGCGCTGGTGTCGATCCTGTCCGACCGGCGGATCGCGGTGCCCGAGCTGTCCGGCACCGACGCCTCGGCCGTGGACGCCGCGCCCGGCTTCACCGTGATCGCCACCGCGAACCTGCGGGACCGGGGCGTGTCGGAGATGTCGGCCGCGCTCAAGCGGCGGTTCAACTTCGAGGCGGTCGGGCCCATCGGCGACCTGGCCGCGGAGACCGCGCTGGTGCGCCGGCAGGCCGGGGCGGCGCTGGAGCGCGTCGGCGCGCCGTTCGCGGTGGACGACGTGGTGCTGGAGGCGCTGGTGACCGCCTTCCGCGACCTGCGCAACGGCGTGTCGGAGGAGGGCTGGGCGGTCGAGCGGCCCTCCACCGTGATGAGCACGGCCGAGGCGGTGTCGGTGGCGACCTCGCTGGGCCTGGCCGACGCGTACTTCCCCGGCGACCGCGACCCGCTGTCGCTGCTGCCGGGGCACCTGCTGGGCGTGGTGCGCAAGGACGACCCCGGCGACGCGGCCCGCCTGCTCGGCTACTGGGACGGGGCGGTGCGGCGGCGGGCCGAGTCGGGGGCCCGCGCCTGGCGGCGGCTGTGGGAACTGCGCGATGTCCTCGACTCCTGAGGTCGTCGACCGGCTGGCCGGTCACCGCGCGCCGTTCCTGATCGGGGTGCGGCACCACTCGCCCGCGCTGGCGGCGGTGGTGCCCGCCCTGCTGGAGGCGTGCGCGCCGGAGGTGCTGCTGGTCGAGCTGCCCGCAGAGCTGGGGGAGTGGCTGCCGCACCTGGCTGCGCCCGACCTGGTGGCGCCGGTCGCGCTGTCCGGCGCCGCGCGCGACGGCGGCGACCTCGCGTTCTACCCGTTCGCGGACTTCTCCCCGGAGCTGGCCGCGATCCGGTGGGCGTTCCGCAACGGCGTCGAGGTGCGGCCGTGCGACCTGCCGCTGGCGCTGCGCGGCGACGGGCACCGGCGCGGCGAGCGGGGCGCGTCGCCGCTGACCGAGGCGCTGCGCCGGGCCACCACCGGCCGCGACGGCGACGACCTGTGGGACCGGCTGGTCGAGACGGCGGCGCCCGGCCAGACCGCCGAGGCGGTGCGGCGGGCCGCGCTGCTGGTCGGCTGGGCGCTGCGCGAGGACGCGGCGGCCACCGGGGTCGACCCGTTCGACCTGCGCCGCGAGGCGTGGATGCGGCGCGAGGTGGCGGGGGTGGGCGACCGGCGCTGCGCCGCCGTGATCGGCTCCTTCCACGCCCCGGCCCTGCTGGGCGGTCCCCTCGACGAGACGCCGGGACCACCGGTCTCCGAGGTGGTCACCTCCCTGGTGCCCTACGGTTTCGCGCTGCTCGACGAGCGCTCCGGCTACCCGGCGGGCATCCGCGACCCCGAGTGGCAGCAGGCCGTGCTGGAGGCGGCCGGCGACCCGGCCGCGGTGGAGGCGGCCGCGGCGGCGGTGATCGTGCGGATCTGCGCCCGCACCCGGGAACTGGGCCACCCCGCCGGCCCGGGGGAGGCCCGCGAAGCCCTGCGGCTGGCGACCGACCTGGCCCGGCTGCGCGGGCTGCCCGCGCCCGGTCGCGGCGAGGTGGTCGAGGCGGTGCAGACCGTGCTCACCCACGCCGAACCGCTGGGGCGTGGGCGCGTGGTGGCGCGCGCGGCCGGTGACGTGCTGGTCGGTCACCGCACCGGCCTGCTCGCCCCCGGCACGCCCAGGTCCGGCCTGGCGCCCGCGGTCGAGGACCTGCTGTCGTCCCTGCGGCTGCCCGGTCCTGGTTCGCGGGAGCCGGCCGTGCTGCGGCTGGACCCGCTGCGCTCGGCGCTGGACGCCCGGCGCGAGGTGGCGCTGCGGCGGCTCGCGGTGCTGGGCGTGAGCTACGCGACCGGGACCGCGACCACCGGCGTCGGCGGCGGTGACGCGCTGACCACGCGGTGGACGGCGACGTGGACCCCGGCGACGGCGGCGACGCTGCCGGTGGCCGGCCTGTGGGGCGCGACCCTGGAGCGGGCCGCGCGCGGTCGGCTGCGCGCCCGCCGGGCCGAACGCGACCAGCGCGGCGGGCCCACCCCCGCCGACGTGCTGGCGGACCTGTCCGACGCGGCCGCCTGCGGCCTGCCCGACCTGGTCGGGGACCTGCTCGCGGACGTGGCGACCACGCTGCCGTCGGCGGCGACCCTGCGGGAGCTGCTGGCGGCCCTGGACCTGCTCGACCGGCTGCGCGCGGGCCACCTGCCCGGCACCCCGGGCGACGTGCTCGACGCGCACCCGCTGCTGGCGCGGGAGCTGGAGACCACGGCGGTCGGCCTGCTCGACGGGCTGGCCGGGTCCGAGGACCCCGAGGACGCGCGGGCGCTGGTGGAACTGGGGCAGCGGCACGACGCCCACGGCGCCGGCCTGCGGCTCGCGGCGGGCCTGCGCCGGCTGGCCGACGAGGGCGCGCCGCTCATCGCCGGCGCGGCGGGCGCGGCCCGGGTCCTGCTGGGCCTGCTGCCGCCGGCCGCGCTGGGCGAGCGGATCGCGTCCTGGGTGGACGGTGCGACCACGCCGCAGCGGCGGGACGTGCTGCGGCGGGCGTTGACCGGCGTCCTCGCGGCGGCCGGGTCGCTGCTGGAGACACCCGAGGCGCTGGAGGGCCTGGTGGAACGGGTGGAGCGGTTGGCGGACCAGGACTTCCTGGACCGGCTGCCCGCGTTGCGCGGCGCGTTCACCTCGATCGGCCCCGCCGCGCGGGCCCGGGTGCTCGCGGTGGTCGAGGAGCGGACCGGCTCGGCGGTCGACCGGCTCGGCGCGCCCGACCCCGAACTGCTCGCGACCTGGCTGGAGGCCGAGCGCGCCGGGGCGCGGGCCCTGCTGGCGCACGGCCTGGGGTCGCCGCGGTCCGCTGTGGACGAACCGGTCGCCGGGCCGCCCGCCGCGGTGGCCGATCCCACCGGCCTGCCGGTGGCGGTGCGGTGGCGGCTGGTGCTCGGCGCGCGCGGCGAACGGCCGGCGGGCGCGGCGCGCTACGCGGCGGCGCTGGACGAGCTGTACGGGGCGGACCGGGGCGAGGGCGCGCTCGGCGGCGACCTCGGCGCGGACCGCTCGACCCCCTTCCCGGACGTCCGGGAGTGGTCGGAGGAGCTGCGGGAGCTGTTCGGCGAGGGCGTCCGCGAGGAGGTGCTGGCCGCGGCCGCGGAAGGCGGTCGCCTGGAGGCGGCCCTGGAGATCGACCCCGGGTCGGTGCGCCCCTCGGTGGAGCTGCTGCGCACCGTGCTGTCGTTGGCGGGCGGCCTGTCGGAGGGCGCCGTGGCCCGGCTGCGGCCCCTGGTGGCGCGGCTGGTCCGGGAGCTGACCGCGCAGCTGGCCAACCGGGTGCGGCCCGCGTTGACCGGCCTGCGGCTGCCCACCCCGACCCGCCGGCCGGGCGGCGGCCTCGACCTGCCGCGCACGGTGCGCGCCAACCTGGCCACCGCGCGCCGGGACGCCTCGGGACGGGTGCTGGTGGTGCCGGAGCGGCCGGTGTTCCGCACGCGCGGCCGCAAGTCGGCCGACTGGCGGCTGGTGCTCGTGGTGGACGTGTCCGGGTCGATGGAGGCGTCCACGGTGTGGGCGGCGCTGACCGCGTCGGTGTTCGCCGGGGTGCCCGCGCTGTCGACGAGGTTCCTGGCCTTCTCCACCGAGGTGGTGGACCTGAGCGAGCGGGTGGCCGACCCGCTGTCCCTGCTGCTGGAGGTGCGCGTGGGCGGCGGCACGCACATCGCGGGCGCGCTGCGGCACGCCCGGACCCTGGTGACCGTGCCGGAGCGGACGATGGTGGTGCTGATCAGCGACTTCGAGGAGGGCGGGCCGGTCGCGCCGCTGGTCGCGCAGGTGCGGGACCTGGTGGCCTCCGGCGTGACCGTGCTGGGGTGTGCGAGCCTGGACGACACGGGCGTCGCGCGGTACTCGGCGTCCGTGGCCGGCGCGCTCGTGGCGGCCGGGATGCCGGTGGCCGCGCTGAGCCCGGCGGAACTGGCCCGCTGGGTGGGGGAGAAGGTGCGCGGATGACCCCGGGAACGACCCTGCCGCCGGTGGCGCCCGTCGTGGTGGCGGACGTGCTCGACGCGCTGCCGCCGCGCCTGCGCAAGCGCGTGGACGCGGCCCTGGACAGGACCGCCTCGTGGACGGTGACCGGCTCCCCGGACACCGCCCGCGCCGAACTGGACCCGGAGACCACCCTCACCTGGACCCTGCGCGACGGCGTCCTGACCGCCGCGGCCGACCTGGTCTGCTCCTGCCTGCTCGCGCCGAAGTGCCTGCACCGCGGCATCGCGGTGGCCGCGGCCGACATCGCCGAACCGGACACCCCGCCGCCGGCTCCGGCTCCCGCCGCCCCCACACCTCCAGCCACCTCCACCGCCCCCGATCCCGCCCCCGATCCCGCTACTGCTTCCTCGCCTTCCCCCGCTCCCTCACCGCCCTCCACTTCCTCACCGTCCCCCTCCCCGGTGACCGAGGCCGAGCGGCAGGCGGCCACCGCGCTCTGGCAGGCGTGCGCCACGATCCTGCGCTCCGGCGCGACCGGCAGCGGCGCGGTGGTCCGGGCCGAACTGCTGCGGGCCGTCCACACCGGACGCGTGACCGGCCTGCACCGGGCCGCCACCACCGGCCTGCGCATCGCCTCGTCCCTGGCCGCGGCCCGCACCGGCGACTCGTCCTTCGACCGCGAGGTGCTCACCGCCGACCTGGTCGAGCTGATGCTCCTGTGCCACGACCTGCGCACCGGCACCGGCACCGGCACCGCCAGCGGCACCGGCGATCCGGCCGAACTGCGCGGCACGGCGCGACGCGAGTACCACCCGATCGGTGCCCTGCGCCTGCACGGCCTGTGCACCGAACCGGTGGTGGCGACCTCCGGCTACGGCGGCGTGGTCACGCACCTGGTGGACGACACCGGTCGACTGTGGACGGTCCCCGCGATCACCCCCGGCGGACCCGAACGCGTCGCGGCCGCCGCCGGCGGACCGGTCGCCGTCGGCGAATCCGGCCTGACCCACCGGCAGCTGGGCCGCGCGGGCCTCCTGCTGTCCGGCGGCACGGCGTCACCGGACCACCGGCTGGGCGCGGGCAAGGCGGTCCGCGCGGTGGCCGCCACCGGCGCGGCCTGGGACGAGCCACCCCTGGCCACCCTGTGGACCCGGCCCCTGACCGACCAGGTGGACCGCGCCCACCACGCCCGCACCCACCCCGACACCCACCGCCCGGCAGCCGCCGACCTGCTGTTCCTCGACGCCACCGTGCTGGGTCCGACGGGCCCGGCCCTGAGCGTGGCCGTGGGCGACGCCCGGGTGGACCTGATCGGCGCGGGCGACCGCGCCCACGACAACCTGCGCGTCCTGTCGACCGCGACCGGCCTGCGCCTCAAGGTCGTGGCCCGCCTGCTGCCCGACCGCCCCGGCACCGCCACCGCCCTGGCCGTGTCCGGCGACCTGGACCTGCCCACCGACCTGCGCCACCACGTGGACCTGGGCCTGGACCGCCTCCAGCACTCCCACCTGGGCAGCCACGCCCACGAGCCGGCAACCCCACCCCCACCGAACGCCAACCCCACCCTGACCCCCGCCAGCCGGACCCCACCCCCGCTGCGCCCCCTGGCGAACGTGCTGCACCGCATCGCCCTGGGTGGCCGAGCGGTGGCCGCGGTGTCGTCGACCTCCCGCGAGGTGACCACCCTGACCGCCAACGGCCTGACCACCACCGCCGACCTGTTGGCCGACCTCGCCGCCACCTCGCGCGACCGCGAGCGCGACGCGTTCGGCCGCGTCGTCCGCGACGCGGGCGACGCCTTCCCGCTGGCCTGGCTGAGAGCCGGCCTCCACGTCCGCGAGTTCACCCGAGCCGCCGCCCACCGGGCCTGGCTGGACGCCACCACCCCCTGACGCCCCGGCGCGAGTCGTACGTCCAGACCCACCGCGCCGTACCCGTGGCCCCTTGGCGGGTCCCGGCTTGTCGGTGGCTTGTCGGTGCCCTGTGCCACGCTCGCGCGGCAGGGGAAGGGGGCGGCGGTGGCGTTAACCCGAGAGGTGGCGGCACAGGTCAGGGCCGCGTGCGCGAAGGGCGAGCAGGCGCGGACCGCGCTCGAACAGGCGGAAGACCTGGCCCAGGAGGCACACGACATGCTCGCTCGCGCGTGGGAGGGCGCGCGACGCTTCGAAGCGGACGGGGCACGCGTGCTGTCAGCCTTGGCCGGGGTGGCGGATGCCTGCAAGGGCCACTACTGGCCGCTGCTCAACGAGGCCGTGAAAGCCGCCCGGGGATACGCGAACCACCTGGCGACAGGCATCCCCGACCCAACCCCGACCCCTCAACGGCCCGCACCGCCCCCGACGCAGCCACCTCCAACCGACGAGTCTGAACCCAACGACCCGCCCGCCATCCCACCCGAACGCATCGAACAGCTACGGCGGGAGTTGCCACCACCCGTGGTGTCCAACACCGGGCAGAAGACGCACGGGTGGTGGATCGGCCCGGACGGTCAGGCTCAGAAGGTCGTGAGCGAGCGTGACGAGCGTTCCGCTCTCGTGCAACAGCAGTTGGCCAAAAAGGGTCTGCACAGGAGGATAACCCGAGCCGGAGACGTGGAGATAAAAGTGGCGGCCGACATGGCTGAGAATGGCATTAAAAATGCAACCGTGGTGATAAATTATGTGCCGTGCAAGGGTCCTTTGGGCTGTGACACCCTCGTGCCGGTCCTCCTCCCAGAGGGGGCCACACTGACGGTGCACGGCATCACCGAAGCCGGGGTGCGGACTCGCACCCGCTACACAGGAGGAGCGCAACCGTGGTGGACCTAGAGGCGTGGTACGACGTGAACCGCGACGACCCCGCGATCATTCGCACCCCAGCCGAGTTGGACGCCGTCTTGGACGCCGTGACCGAGTGGGACGGCCGGATCATCGTGGACCTGTTCGTGGCCGGTGACCTGAAGCGGCCGAATCTCAACGTCGGGGTCAACGGTCGCTCCGGGCATGGCGCGCTCTACTACGCCGAAAGTCAGGACGCGTGGTTCAGCGCCGGGCAGTCGGGACCGGGCGAAAATCCCGTCGAACGGCTTCTTTACTACTACATGAACGCCAGCACCGAATTCCCAGGTGACTGTGAAATCCCGCTGGACGTGGTGCGCCGAGCCGCTCACGAGTACATGACCACCGGGGGGCAACGGCCGACCGCGCCCACCTGGAAACCCGCTCCGGAGTGGTGGTGAGCAACCGACCACGTACCGGAAGACACCCCGGAACAGGCCGTAGACCATCTTCGAGCACCGGCCCGCGCCGGTGACGCCGCTCCCGCGAGTCGTACGTCCAGGCCCACCGTGTCGTACGTTCAGGACCCCCGAGTTGCACGTTCAGGACGGCGGCCCGTAGGACAGCTCGGTGCCCGAGGCCGCACGCTCGGCGGTGATCGCGGTGTCCCCGACCAGCAGCGCGCGGTCGTCGACCAGGGGGACGCCGCCGTCACCGCGGCTGAGCCGGCAGCTGAGCAGGGCCGGCGACCCGGCCGGCAGGCCGAGCACCTCCGCCTGCGACGGGGTCAGCGCGACCGCCCGGATCGTCTCGCTCGCCTCCCGCACCGGCGTGCCCAGCTCCTCCAGCACCAGGTAGAGCGACCGCTCGCGCAACCGCTCGACGTCGACCCGCCCCCCGACCCCCGGCGCCAGGTACGAGGTCTGGAGCAGCAGCGGCGACCCCCCGGCGCCGCGCAACCGCTCGACGGCCAGCACCCGACCACCCGGCGGGACCCGCAGGCGCGCGCCCACGTCCGCGGGCGGGTCGACCAGGTCCGCGCCGAGCACCTCGGTCTCCAGTTCGATGCCCTGCTCCACCAGTTCCTGCGCCAGGCTCCGCAACCCGGTCAGTCCGTAGGAGAAGCCGGGCGCCCGGACGAACGTGCCCACCCCGTGCCGCGTCTCCAGCAGCCCGTCGGCCTCCAGCGCCTGGATCGCCTGCCGGACGGTCATCAGCGAGACGTCGAACTCCTCGACCAGCTCCCGCTGCGCGGGCAGCGGCGCGTCGGCCGGGTAGTGCCCTCCGGCGATCCGGTCGGCCAGCACCCGGTAGATGGCGAGGTACTTGGGCACCCGCGACTCCAGGCCCGACCGCCGGCCGTTCACCTCAGGGCGCTCCCTCACTCCGCTGGGACGCCGAGGATAGCGCGGCGCGGAACCCGGCCACGGCCTCGACCACCGCCCCGGCGGGCCCGCCGTCGGCCAGCAGCCGCACCAGCGCGGAGGCGACCACCACGCCGTCCGCGTCCTCGCACGCCCGGACCGCCTGCGCGGGCGTGGAGATGCCGAACCCGGTGATCACCGGCAGGTCGGTCATCCCCCTGAGGCGGCGGGCGTTGGTCACCGCGCTCGCGGCCAGGTCGTCCCGCTCGCCGGTGACGCGCATCGAACTCATGCAGTAGACGAACCCCGCCGAGGCCCGCGCGATCTCCCGGCACCGGTCGTCGTCGCACGAGGGCGCCGCCAGCAGCACCGCGTCGACCCCGACCGCCGCCGCCCGCGACCGGTACTCCGCGGACTCCTCCAGCGGCAGGTCCGGCACGATCACGCCCCGCACGCCCACCGCCGCCAGGTGGTCGACGAACCCGGCCACCCCGTGCTCCGGCACCAGCGTGGTCGCCACGTTCGCGTAGGTCATCACGACCAGCGGCACGTCGAGGTCGAGCCCGGCCAGCTCGTCGAGCAGGGCCCGCGGCCGCCCACCCCGTTCGAGCGCCCGCGCGGCCGCCCACTGCACGGTCGGGCCGTCGAGCATCGGGTCGGAGAAGGGCAGCCCGACCTCGACCGCGTCGGCCCCGGCCGCCGCCACGTCCCGCACCAGGTCGACCCAGTCGGGCACGACCCCGGCCATCACGTAGGGCACCAGCAGGGGTCGGCCGGCCGCCCTGAGGTGTTCGGCCACACCGGCAACGCTCATCGCAGGGCCTCCCTGATCTGCTGGACGTCCTTGTCGCCCCGGCCGGACAGCGTGACCAGGACAGTCGAGCCGGGCGGCAGCTCACCGGTCGCGGCGGCGTCGACCACCCACGCCAGGGCGTGCGCCGACTCCAGGGCGGGCAGGATGCCCTCCAACCGCGTGACCAGCTCCAGCGCCCGCAGCGCCTGCTCGTCGGTGACGCCGGGGTAGCGGGCGCGCCCGGTCTCGGCGAGGTGCACGTGCTCCGGGCCGACGCCGGGGTAGTCGAGGCCGGCGGAGATCGAGTGCGCTTCGAGCACCTGCGACTCGTCCTGGAGGAAGTGGGACGTGAACCCGTGCAGCACGCCGGGCACGCCCTTGTCGACCGCGCTGCCGCCCGCGGCCTCGACCCCGACGAGCCCGGCCGGCGTGTCGACGAACCCGGCGAACGTGCCCGCCGCGTTCGACCCGCCGCCGACGCACGCGACCACCACGTCCGGCACCGCGGCCGGCAGCAGTTCGGCGCACTGGGCGCGGGCCTCGTCGCCGATCACCCGCTGGAACTCCCGCACCAGCCACGGGTAGGGGTGCGGGCCCATGACGGAGCCGATGCAGTAGTGCGCCTCCTCGGTCTCGCCGACCCAGGCGCGCAGCGCGGCGTTGGTCGCCTCCTTCAACGTGCCCGTGCCGGTGGCCGAGGCGACGGGCACCACCTCCGCGCCCAGCAGCCCCATGCGGAAGACGTTCAGCTCCTGGCGCCGCACGTCGGTCTCGCCCATGTAGACGGTGCAGGACAGGCCCAGCAGCGCCGCGGCGGTCGCGGAGGCGACACCGTGCTGGCCGGCGCCGGTCTCGGCGATCAGCTTGCGCTTGCCCATCCGGCGGGCGAGCAGGGCCTGGCCCAGCACGTTGTTGATCTTGTGCGACCCCGTGTGGGCGAGGTCCTCCCGCTTGAGCAACACGCGCACGCCCAGCGCACCGGACAGTCGGGCGCACTCGGTGACCGGCGTCGGGCGGCCCGCGTAGGTGGTGAGGAGCCGGTGGTACTCGGTGGTGAACGCGGGGTCGGACCACGCCTCGCGGAACGCCGCCTCCACCGCCTTGGCGGCGGGCACCAGCGCCTCGGGCAGGTAACGGCCCCCGAACCGCCCGAACCGGCCGGTCGCGTCGGGCTCGGCCATCAACGACATCTCATCGGTTGACACATCTAGAACTCTAGATGTCTTCCGGTGGGATGGGCAAGCGGGAACCCCGGAGGCGGCACGGGTCGTCCCGGAACGTGCCGCCTCCGGGGCTCGGCGCCCCGTCAGACCTCGGCCGGCCGGTGCACCAGGTCCACCAGCTTCTGCGGCGCCGACGCGCAGTAGCTCTCGGTCACCAGCTCGGTGACCTCCTCCCAGTCCACGTCCTCGTCCAGCACCACGCCGATCACGTTCTCCGCCCACGTCACGGAGAAGAACGGGTGACCGGCGTGCCTCAGCGCGCCCAGCTCCGCCCCCTCCGACCGGAACGTCATCACGCTCACCGGCCCGTCCGTGCCCGCCGCCTTCGCGTACGACGGCGGGTCACCGCCCTCGACCTCCAGCACGTGCGCGAACGTCGTGGCGCGAATGCGCCACCGCGTGCCCCGCCACGCCGGCTCCTCGACCGCCTCGGGCAGCGCCAGGCAGATCCGCCGCAACCGCTCGACCACCTCGTCCGGGTCCCCCACGGTCCCCCTCCTTCCGCTCGACGCGGACGTTATCGGCGACCCCCGACAATTCCGGTGGCGGTCACCACACGCCGGTGGTGGTGAGCAGGAGCGCCACGGCGGGCAGGAAGTTGTTGACCTGGTGGGCCACCACGCAGGTGAGCAGGTTGCCGGTGAACACCCGCGCCAGCCCGATGGGCACCGACAGCAGGAGCAGCAGGGGGGTGCGCAGCAGTTCCAGGTGCGCGACGGCGAACACCGCGGTGGTGGCGGTGAAGATGAGCCAGCGGTTCCAGCGCCAGTGCTCCAGCGCCCGCCAGAGCACACCCCGGAAGAGGACCTCCTCGGCCAGCGGGGCGAGCAGCCACAGGGCGGCGAACGCGACCAGGGCGGGCACCGGGCCGAGCAGCCGGTCGGTGAACTCCTCGCCGACGGCCGAGGTGGCCTGGTCGTCGCCCACCCACGCGGTCCACAGCGCCGCGGCCGGGATCGCGAGCAGCAGGCCGCCGAAGCCCAGTTGGACGCCCTTCTTGACGGCGACGGGGTCCCAGCGCAGGGCCAGTTCGCGGCGCACGCGCCCGGCTCTCGGGCCCGCGCCGACCACCACGGTGCCCACCAGCGCGGCCAGCGCCGCCAGCGACGGTGGCACGACCAGCAGGGCGAGCAGCGGCCACGACGGCAGCGGGCCGTCGAGCACCTCGGGGTCGGCGAAGGCGAAGGGGAGCAGCACGAGCGCCGCGACCAGCAGCAGCACCGCGCCGGCGGTGAGGAACACGGCCACCATCGCCCAGCCCGCGCGCAGTCCCCGGGCCGGCGCGGACACCCGCGGTGGAGGTTCGTGAGCCTCGTCCGCGCGGCTGGAAGTGAAAGTTATTCCGACTTCACCGGACAAGGCTCCACCTCGATGTGCCGGCCTGGCTCCGATCGGACGGCGGTGTCGCGTCCGCGAACGGTGGACGAGCGTCCGCCCGGGGGTTACCCGCCCGATGCCCGGCACGAACGTCACCAGGGGTGATCGATCGCCGGTCGGTCCGCTCGGGCCGCGCCGGGAACACCACCGACTCGGCGGTACGGGTGCATCGAGTGAGAAAGTAACCTTATGGTTGATCATCTGGTTTATTCATACCGAAACCGGCCCGTCTCGGAACTCCGCGCACCAACCCCCCGGGCGAACGGCCGGTGCACCCCCTGCTCCCAGGTGTGAAAGGGCTGCTCAAGTGACTTCTTCACGCACTGTCCGATTAGTCGGCGCGGTCGTCTTCGCGGTCGGCCTCGCCGTCCCGTCCCTGCCCGCGACCGCCGCCCCGGCCGAGGTCGCCGCCACCTCCTCGACCTCGGCGCCCCGCGCGTCCCTCGGCATGGCCGAGGCGATGAAGCGCGACTTCGGCCTCACCTCCCAGGGCGTCGAGACGCGCCTGGCCCAGGAGGAGAAGGCCCGGGGCGCCGAACTCCTCGCCCGCAAGCTCTACGGCTCCTCGTACGCGGGCAGCTGGTTCGACCCCGCGACCGGCAGGCTCGCGGTCGCGGTCGCGGGTGAGGCCGCCACCGCCAGGACCGGCCTCGACGTCACCGTCGTGCCCGTCGCCCACACCTACGCCCAGCTCGACGCCGCCAAGACGGCCATCGACCGCCAGGCGGGCAAGGCCGCGCCGGCGGGTGTCAACGGCTGGTACGTCGACGTGCGGACCAACGCGGTCGTCGTCACGGTCAACCGCCACCGGGTCGACGCGGCGGTGGAGTCCTTCCTCGCCACCGCGAAGGCCGTCCACGGCGCCGTGCGCGTGGTCGAGGAGGACCACTCGCCCGTGCCGTACGCCGACGTCGTCGGCGGCTGGCCGTACTGGATCAACAACGCGGGCCGGTGCTCCATCGGCTTCGCCGTGCACGGCGGCTTCGTCACCGCGGGCCACTGCGGCACCCCCGGTGCGCAGGCCACCGACCAGTACGGCGCGCTCTACGGCTACTTCGCGGGCTCCACGTTCCCCTACTACGACTACGCGTGGGTGCGGACCGTCGCGGGCGTGAACCTCTGGGGCTACATGGAGGGCTACGACGGCTACTGGTACTACGTGCGCGGCTCCGCGCAGGTCCCGGTGGGCTCCGGGGTGTGCCGCTCCGGCTCGACCACCGGCGTGCGGTGCAACTACATCCAGGCCCGCGGCCAGACCGTGAACTACCCGCAGGGCACCATCTACAACCTGACGCGCACGAACGTCTGCGCCGAGCCCGGCGACTCCGGCGGCTCGTGGCTCAGCTCCAACCAGGCCCAGGGCGTGACCTCGGGCGGCTCGGGCAACTGCTCGACCGGCGGGACCACCTTCTACCAGGAGGTCAACCCGATCCTGGCCGCCTACGGCCTGTCGCTCGTCCTGACCTAGACCGCCGCGCCCCGGCGTGGCCCAGGCGCCCCGGCCGACCGCTTCCCGCGGACCGGCCGGGGCGCCGTCGCGACCGGGTGCGCCCGGCGCGACCCCGTCACCCGTCCGGGAACACCCGGGCCGGCCCGAGAACGCGCCCGCCACCTGACCGGGTGACCTCGGCGACCCGTTCGGTGGCAGCCGCATCCGTCCGGCACCCCGGGACCGCGTTCCACGCGTTCTTTTTCCTTATTCCACGGTAAACCAGGCTCACTCCATCGGGGTGTGGTCGTCCGTCATCCGCGCGAGTACGGTCCATATTCGAGGATGGCCGCCTCTCCTGTCATTTCCGCGGTACGCGGTGGATATCGCACAACGGTGAGGTGACCTCATGACGCTGGAAGTCCTCGACCTGCTCCGGGAGGGTTTGCCGGAAAGCTCGGCGCCGAAGCGGCGGATCGTCGTCGTCGGCGCGGGGATGGCCGGCTTGACCGCCGGTCTGCTGCTCAAGGAGGCCGGTCACGAGGTGACCATCCTGGAGGGGCAGAACCGGCTCGGTGGCCGGATCCTGACCCACCGCGGGTTCGCGGGCGACATGTACGGCGAGTTCGGCGCGATGCGCTTCCCCGAGCAGCACCCCCTGGTGCAGCACCTGATCCGGGACCGGTTCGGGTTGGCGACCCAGCCGTTCCCGATGTACGACGAGGACACGTTCGTGTACCTCCAGGGAAAAGGCGTGCGCCGCCGGGATTTCAGCGCCGACCAGTTCAACTTCGACCTGCTGCCCGACGAGGCGGACAAAGCGCCGCACGAACTGCTGCGGCACACGGTGAAGCCGCTCGTCGACATCATGGAGCAGGAGGACCAGGACAAGGCGTGGCACCGGATCCTGACGGACTACGACCGGTACACCCTGCTCGGCTACCTCAAGGAGCGCGGTCTCAGCGACGGCGCGCTGTCCATGCTCGGACCGCTGTTCAACCTGGAGGGCCGCTACCACTTCTCGCTGGTCGAGTGGTTCTCGCACTTCTACGAGGACGTGTTCGGCGACCTCGTCTACATCGTCGACGGCGCGGACAGCCTGCCGCGCGCGTTCGAGGAACGGCTGATGGACGACATCCGGCTGGGCGCCCAGGTCCACGCCGTCGACCAGGGCGACGAGGACGTGCGCGTGCACTACCGGACCGGCCGCCAGTCGCACGTGGTCACCGCCGACGAGTGCATCGTCACCGTCCCGTTCGCCAGCCTGCGCCACATGGAGATCAGCGGGCTCGACTCGGACAAGTGGTACGCGATCCGCAACACCTACTACGGCCGCGCGCACAAGCTGTTCATGCAGTTCAGCGAGCGCTGGTGGGAGAGCGGGTACGGCATCACCCACGGCCTGACCGTCACCGACCTGGCGATCCGCAACGTGGTCTACCCGCCGGCCGGGCAGGACCGCCGGTTCCGCAAGGGCGTGATGATCGCGTCCTACTGCTGGGAGCAGGACAGCATGCCCTACACGCCGCTGGCCGGCGACGAGTGCGTGGCGCAGGCGCTGGAGGACCTGTCCAAGATCCACCCCGAGGCGAGGGACACCTTCGAGTTCGGCGTCTACAAGGACTGGGCGCTGGACTGGTACGCCTGCGGCATCGGCCCGCTGTTCCGCGCCTTCGAGATGAGCGAGGGCTTCTACGAGGACGTCATCCGGCCGGTGAACCGGGTGTGGTTCGCCAACGACGCGTGCGACCGGCGGCACCGCCGGTGGGTGGAGGGCGCGCTGAAGGCGGCGGTCAAGAACGCCTACGCCATCCACGAGGGGATGCGCGGCGAGATGCCCTGGAAGGACTGACGGGGCCCCGGCCCGCCACCGGGACGGGTGGCGGGCCGGTCGGGCTGGGGTCGGCCCGGCAGGCTCACCCCGGCAGGGCGCCGGTCGTGACCAGCAGCAGGGCCACCGCGGGCAGGAAGTTGTTGACCTGGTGGGCCACCACCGAGGCGAGCAGGTTGCCGGTGAGCAGGCGGGCCAGGCCCAGCGGGATGGACAGCACCAGCAGCAGCGGGGTGCGCAGCAGTTCCAGGTGGGCCAGGGAGAACACGGCGCTGGTCACCGCGAACACCACCCAGCGGTTCCAGCCCCACCGCTCCAGCGCCCGCCACAGCGCGCCCCGGAACAGCACCTCCTCCCCGAGGGGCGCGATGAGCCACACGGCGAGGAAGGCGACCACCGCGGGCAGCGGGCCCAGCTCACGACCGGCGAACGCGTCGCCGACCGCGGACGTGGCCTGCTCGTCGCCGACCCACCTCGCCCACAGCGCCGCCGCGGGCAGGGTGAGCGCCAGCCCGCCCGCGCCCAGCCCGAGACCGATGCCCAGGTCGCGCCAGTTCCAGCGGAACGCCAGCTCGCGCCGCGCCCGCCCGGCCCGCGGCCCGCCGCCCAGCCACGCCGTCCCGGCCACCGCGACGAGCGCGGCCAGCGTGATCGGCACGACCAGCAGCGTCAGCAGCGGCCAGGGCGGCAGACCGCCGTCGTCGAGCAGCGCCGGATCGGCCGCGGTGAACGGCAGCAACACCACCACCGACGCCAGCACCATCGTCGCCTGGGCGGCGGCGAACACGGCGAACATCAGCAGCCCGGCCCGTCCGCGCCCGGCGGTGGGCGTCGCCGGCGGCGACGGGTCGTTCTCGGCAACGGTCACGACCGTGGATAACCCGGACCGCCCGTCCGGCGCAACTCGGCCCGGACCCGGTCGTCGGACCCGGTCACCCGACACGGTCGGCGTGAACCCGCCGTCCTGTCGTGTAGATCGTGCGCGCACGGGGAAAGATGCCTGGCATGTGCCCGACCGATCAGCCTGGGGTGACCGGTGTCAGCTTCCCCGAACACACGTGCGCGGTCGTCCGCGCCTCCGAGGGGTGACGTGCGGCCCTCACCCCGGTCCCACGGCGCCGTAGCGGGGGAGGTGCCGCGGTGACCCCGACCGACCTGGTGTTCCCCGGCCGCAGCGAGATGGCCCGGCGGATGCGCGCGCACCCGTGGGCGCGCGGCGCCACCGGCGCGCCGGAGACGTGGCCCGCCGCGCTGAAGACGGCCGTGCGGATCTGCCTCACCTCGCGCTTCCCCATGATCGTGTGGTGGGACGAGGAGCTGAGGTTCCTCTACAACGACGCCTACCTGCCGCTGCTGGGCAGCAAGCACCCCGCGCTGGACAAGCCCGGTGAGGAGGTGTGGAGCGAGATCTGGCAGACCATCGGCCCGATGCTGCGGTCGGTGATGGACTCCGGCGAGGCGACCTGGTCCGAGGACCTCCTGCTGCCGGTCAACCGCCACGGCTACTCGGAGGAGACCTACTGGACCTACTCCTACAGCCCGCTGCACGACGACGACGGCGTGGTGCGGGGCGTGTTCACCGCGGTCAGCGACACCACCGAGCGCGTGGTCGGCGAACGGCGGCTGGCCGTGCTGCACGACCTCGGGGCGCAGGCGGGCAACGCGCGCAGCGTGGCGGAGGCGTGCGACCTGGTGGCCGACGTGCTGGGCCGGGCGGGCGCGGACGTGCCGTTCGCCGCCGTCCACCTGTGCCGGCCGGGGGCGGACGAGCCCGCGCTGGTCGCGACCAGTCCTCCCGGGACCCGGCGCGGGGGCGCGGCCGGGTGGCCGCTGCGCGAGGTGCTGGAGACCGGTCACCCGGTGGTGGTGCGGGACGTGGTCGAGCGGTTCGGCGAACTGCCTCCGGGCGGCTGGAGCACCCCGCCCACCGAGGCGATGGTGCTGCCGCTGGCCGGTGACGCGGGCGGCGAGCCGGTGGGCGTGATGGTGCTGGCCGCGAGCGCGGGCCGGTCGCTCGACGACGCCTACGAGGCGTTCCTCCAGCTGGTCGCGCGGCAGACCGCGGCACTGGTCAACGCGGCGATCGCCTACGAGGACCAGCAGCGCCGCGCCGAGGAGCTGGCCGAGCTGGACCGCGCGAAGACCGCGTTCTTCTCCAACGTCAGCCACGAGTTCCGCACCCCGCTGACCCTGATCATGGGCCCGGTGCAGGAGCTGCGCGAGCGGCTGCCCGCCGACGCCGACGACCGGGTGCGCGAGGAGCTGGAGGCGATCCACCGCAACGGCCTGCGGCTGGGCAAGCTGGTCAACACGCTGCTCGACTTCTCCCGCATCGAGGCGGGCCGGACGCGGGCGCGCTACGAGCCGGTGGACCTGGCCGCGTTCACCGCCGAGCTGGCCAGCGTCTTCCGGTCCGCGGTCGAGCGCGCCGGCCTGGTGTTCGAGGTGACCTGCCCGCCGCTGGGCGCTCCCGTGCACGTGGACCGGGAGATGTGGGAGAAGGTCGTGCTGAACCTGCTCAGCAACGCCCTCAAGTACACCTTCGACGGTTCGGTCCGCGTCTCGCTGGGCGAGGCGGACGGCCACGCCGTGCTGACCGTCGCCGACACCGGCACCGGTGTGCCCGAGCACGAGAAGCCGCGGCTGTTCGAGCGGTTCCACCGCATCGCCAACGTCCGGTCCCGCTCCAACGAGGGCAGCGGCATCGGCCTGGCGCTGGTGCGCGAGCTGGTCGGCCTGCACGGCGGCACGATCACCGCCGAGAGCACCGAGGGCGTGGGCACGGAGTTCACCATCCGGCTGCCGTTCGGCTCCGCGCACCTGCCGGCGGACGCGATCGCGCCGGGCGTGCCCGGCGGACCGGCCGCGGTGTCGAGCACGGCCGAGCCGTTCGTGCAGGAGGCGCTGCGCTGGCTGCCCGTCGAGGACGCCCCCGCCGCCCCCCTCGCGAGCGACGGCGACGGCGACGGCCGCGGCGCGGTCCCGCCCACCTCCGCGGGCGATGCCCCGACCAGGGTGCTCATCGCCGACGACAACGCCGACATGCGCGCGTACCTCCGGCGGCTGCTCACGCCCGCCTACGCGGTCACCACGGTCACCGACGGCCGCGCCGCCCTGGACGCCGCGCGCCTGCACCGGCCGGACCTGATCATCAGCGACGTGATGATGCCCCGCCTGGACGGCCTGGAGCTGGTCGCCGCCCTGCGCGCCGACCAGCGCACGGCCGGCGTCCCGGTGCTGCTGCTGTCCGCGCGCGCCGGCCAGGAGGCGTCCATCGAGGGCCTGGAGGCCGGCGCGGACGACTACCTGGTCAAGCCGTTCTCGGCGGCGGACCTGCTGGCCCGGGTGCGGGCGAACGTGCAGCTGGCCCGGCTGCGCAACCACCACGCGGCGTGGCGCACGGCGCTGACCGACTCGCTGCACGAGGGCTTCTTCGTCAGCGACGAGGAGGGCACGGTGGTCGAGATCAACGCCGCGTTCACCGAGATCCTGGGCCACGGCCCGGAAGGGCTGCCCTACGCGCTGCCGCACCCGTGGCTCCCCGAGGAGGGCGTGGACGTCGGCGCCGGGCTGTCCACGATGCTGCACAAGGGCGCGGGCTCCGGCACCATCCCGGTGGACCACCGCGACGGGCACCGGCTGTGGGTGGCCGCCGCCTACAGCCGAGTCCACGACCCCGACACCGGCCGACGCATGTTCGTGGGCACGTTCCGGGACGTCACCGCGGAGCACTACGCCGTGCAGCGGGACTCGGCGATGGCCGCGCTGAGCCTGCGGCTGTCCCGGGCGGACACGGTGGCCGAGGCGCTGGGCGGCGCGCTGGAGGAGCTGCGCTCGCTGTGGGGCGCGCGGCGCGCCGTCGCGGTCACCTTCGGCGCGGAGGTCGAGCCGGAGGTGGTGTGCGCGGGCGGCGACACCCGGTGGGGCGACCTGCCGCCGTCGCTGCGCGCGTCGACCGAGGCCATGCGCGCCGCGCCGCCGCTCGTCCCGCACGCGGACGGGACGGGGCACGCGGGCATCGCGCTGGAGCACCCGCGCGGCGTGGTCGTCATCTGGGTCGACCTGGGGGAGAACCGGCCGTTCTCGGCGGAGGACCGGACGCTGCTGGTGCTGCTCGCCGGGCACCTCGGCCAGGGCCTGCACCGCGTGCACCAGATCGACCAGCAGCGGGAGACCGCGCTCGCGCTCCAGCACACGATCCTCGGCCCGCCGCACCTGCACGACGGCTTCGCGGTGCGCTACGAGCCCGCCACGCGGCCGCTGCGCGTCGGCGGCGACTGGTACGACACCATCGGGCTGCCCGACGGGCGCATCGGCATCGTGGTCGGCGACTGCGTCGGCCACGGCCTCCAGGCGGCCACCGTGATGGGCCAGCTGCGCAGCGCGTGCCGGGCGCTGCTGCTCCAGAACTCCGGCCCGGCCCAGGCGCTCAGCGCCCTGGACCGCTTCGCCGCGACCCTGCCCGGCGCGCTGTCCACCACCGTGTTCTGCGGCGTGCTCGACCCGGCCGGCGGCGAGCTCGTCTACTCGGCGGCGGGCCACCCGCCGGGCATCCTGGCCCACCCCGACGGTGTCACCGAGCTGCTCGACGGCGGCCGCTCGATCCCGCTGGCGGTGCGCCCGGAGCGGCCGAGGCCCGAGGCCACCGCGGTCGTGCCGGCCCGCGCCACCCTCGTGCTCTACACCGACGGCCTGGTGGAGCGGCGGCGGCGCCCGCTGGACGAGGGCATCACCGAGGTGGCCACCGCGGTCCGGGACGGCCGGACCAGCCCGGTGGACGAGCTGGCCACCCGGCTGATGACCGACCTGGCCCCGGACGACGGCTACGAGGACGACGTGGCGCTGCTGGTCTACCGCCACCCCGCGCCGCTGGTGGTGGAGTTCCCGGCGCACACCTCGCAGCTCGCGCCCACGCGGCACGCGCTGCGCGCCTGGCTCGCCCGCTGCGGCCTGGACGAGGAGCAGGTCCAGAACGTGCTCATCGCGGCGGGGGAGGCGTGCGCCAACGCGGTCGAGCACGCCTACCGCGACCTGCCTCCCGGGGTGATCCGCCTGGAGGCGTCCGTGGCGGTGGACCGGCTGCGCCTGACCGTGACCGACGACGGGCACTGGAAGCGGGCCGTGCCGGACACCACCGGTTACCGGGGCCGGGGTCTCGAACTGATCCGCGCGCTCGTGGCGGACGTGGCGGTCGAACCCGGACCGACCGGCACCACCGTCGAGATGGACGTGAGGATCTCCCCATGACCGCAGAACTCGCCCTGGTCCCCTCCCGGACGCCCGGTGGCACGCCGCTGCTGACGGCGTCCGGCGAGATCGACCTGTCCAACGTCGACGGGTTCGCCGACGCGGTGGCGGCGGGCGTCGAGCGCGGCACGCCGCTGACGGTCGACCTCACCGGGATCGACTACCTCGACAGCGCCGCGCTCAACGTGCTGTTCCAGCACTCGGACCACATCCGGATCGTGGCCGCCCGCCTGCTGGTCCCGCTGCTGCGGGTGTGCGGCCTGACCGAGCTGGTGGAGGTCGAGCAGGCCGTTCCGTGACCTACGCGGCGCGGTTCGCGGCCGCGTCCCGCACGTGCGGCGCGAGGGCGTCCGCGATGAGCGCGTACCCGGTGGGCGAGGGGTGGAAGCGGTCGCCGGAGAACAGCGCCGGGTCGGTCTTGAACCTGGTGAACAGCTCGGGGCCGACCGTCGCGACCGTGCCGCCGGCGATCCGGACGGCGTCGGCCTGGGCCCGCGCGTACATCTCGCTGGCCCGCGAGACGAGCTCGCGGTAGGCGGGCGGCACGTGGGAGACGATGCCGAGGTCCGGCGCGGTCGCCACCACGACCCGGGCGCCGGCTCGGCGGAGGTTGGCGACGACGTCGTGCAGCAGGCGGGCGCCGATCGCGGGTGGGGTGAACGAGGTCAGGTCGTTGGCGCCGATCACGAGCAGCGCCAGGTCGACGCCGCCGGGCAGGGCTTCGCGCACCTGCTCGGCCAGGTCGATCGACCGGGCGCCGGACACCGCGTGGACCCCGAGGTCCACCCGGTGACCGTCCGCCCGCAGCACGTCGGCCAGGCGGTGGCCCAACGTCTGCTCGGCGCTCGTGCACCCGACGCCGAAGGCGAGCGAGTCGCCGAGGACGCGGAAGCGGAGAATGTTCGTCATCACCCGGTACAACGCCGCGGACCGTCGAGTTGATCCCGTTCGGGGTCTGCGTCACACCGGCGGCCGGGCGTGCCCGCCGGCACCCCGGTGCCGATCGCCGCATCACCCGCGGCGGTGAAAAAAAAGTGCGACCTCTCCGCCGTACTGCGGTGAGTCGCGGGTAAATGCGGAATTCCGCACCGACAACCGCTCCGCAGTGGTGGAAATTTGCGGTGGTGCGCCTCGCCCGAACAGTGGCTTGTCCGGCGGTGCGGTTTTCTGGAGAGTGGCGTCCGGCCCGGCCGCCGGGGATGTCCTGGGGATTTTCACGGAAGTGGCGTGCCCCGGGAAATCGAGATCGCGCGGTGCCGGGTTCGGCCCCGGAGGGGGCAGTGATCGCACACAGCGGAGGAGCACGAGTGGGACGTTCACCGGGTAGGGTTCTCGCGATGTTGACGTGCGGACTGGCACTGGCCACGACGGTCACCGCCGGCACCGCCGCAGCGGGCCCCAGGGCGGCGTCAACGCCCGCGGAGCTGGGAATTTCGTTCAACTACGACGGGCACGACAAGCAGTGCGTCAGCCCGGGGCAGCAGTGGGCGCCGTCGCCGGACTGGACCAACTCGCTCCTCGTCGACACCGACAGCCGGCGCGGTGGTTGCCTGCTCGCCTTCGGCGTCCGCGATCTGGCGAGCAACCTCACCGGGCTCGCGCTGACCTACGGCTGGGCGGTGAGCCCGGGGGGCCATTCGGGGCAGTGCGGTAACCAGGGGGTGTTCCCGCTCCCCATTACGTCGACCCACACGTTCGGGTCCGCGATCAGGGCCGACACCGATGACCGGGGAGGTTACTGCAACCTCACCTTCGCGATGTCCGGGCGAACCGATGTCGCGCTCGACATCCGGTTCTGGGCCGAGGTCGAGGACGGGAAGCAGCAGTGCGTCAACTCGCTCCCGCAGGACGAGTGGCACTCGGTTCGCCCCGGCGCGCCGATCACCATCGGCTTGAACACCGACAGCCGGATCGGGGGGTGCAAGCTCTCCCTCCGGCTGAGGCAGTTCTAGTACCGGTTTCCCCGGTACGGGACCGGAACGGGTGAACTCGGCGACGTCCGGTTGCCGGGTCGCCCGGTCCTGGGAGGGTCGGGGGCCGGAACGCCCCCCGACCACGGAGCCGACGTGCGCCTGTCCTACCTCACCTACCGCGACGCGCTCAGCTCCATGGGCGACCGCCGCGCCGACACCGCCGTAGCCGAACTGGTCGACGCCGAACTGGTGGACGCGGGGCTGGTCGATAGGGGGCTGGTCGGCACCGGACCGGTCGACGCGGAACCGGTCGGCACCGGGCTGGTCGATCCGGGACCGGTCGGCCCCGGACCGGCCCGCACCGGGTCGGCCGGTCCGCCGCCGGCCCCCGGCGGACCGGCCGCCGCGCCGCCGTCGGTGCGCGCGTTCCTGGAGGCCGCCCCGCGGCTGCCGCCGTGGGTGCGGCCCGAGCGGTTGCGGCGGATCGCGTCGTTCTTCCGGCGGCACGGGACCGGCCTGGCCGCCGTGCAGGCGACCGCCGGGCTCGTCGCCACCTACCTGTCGCCCCCGAACGCGCGCGCCCTGCACGCGGCGCGCGAACTCGGCCCGCCGCACCGGCGGCTGACCCGCGCCGCCCGGCTGTTCACCGGCCTGGCCCACCCCGAGGCGTTCAGCGGCGCCCGGATCGTCCCGCTGTGCCGGCAGACCCGCCTGGCCCACGCCGCGGTGCGGCGGCTGCTGCCCAGGGCGGGCCGGTGGCCCGGCGCGGACCCGCCGCTGTCCCAGCTGCACGTCGCGGGCGCGGTGCTCACGCTGTCCGTCGGCGGCCTGGACGCGCTGGACCGCGTCGGCGTCCCGACCACCCCGGAGGAGCGGGAGGACCACCACTACGCCTGGCGGGTCGTCGCCCACTTCCTCGGCGTCCCGGACGAGTACCTGCCGGACTCCGCGGCCGAGGCCCGCGAGCTGTGGGACGAGGTCCGCGACCACGAGTGGGACCGCAGCGGGGCGGCCGAGGTGCTCACCCGCGACACCATCGGGTTCTACCAGCGGCACGTGCCCGCCGAGCTGCGCGCGGCCGTGCCCGCGTTCGTGCGGCGCGCGCTGACCGACGAGCACGCCGACCTCGCCGGTGTGCCCGCGGGCGGGTTCGACGACCGCGTGGTGGCCGCCCTGGGCGCGGCCGTCGAGCGCGTCGCCCGCGGGGCGGTCGTGGTGCCGCGACCCCGTGCGGAGCGATGGGTCGAACGGGGAGTATCCACCTGATCGGGTGGCTTACCTTTCGCCGCCGGATTACCGTGATTGCGGACGGTAATGCATGGCGAACGCCCACTACGATTTTTCGGGTGAGTCGTCGTGGTCGCAGGCGTGAATGCGAGAACCTTTCGGGTAAATAGGGGTCGAGTCACCGGGATGTGTCATCTCTTTCGGGTGAGGGTTATTCCCTCCCCGGAAGCCCCAAAAGATTTTCCACTTCCTCTATGCTCACGCCTCGTGCGGTTGTCCGGTCGTCCACCCGACGCCGGACAACGGGGGAGCGGCGCGGTGCCGTACGGCCGGTCGCGGGCGGTTACGAGGGGCTGGGAGGAATTGTGCGCCTGGTGGAACGCGAGCAGGTCCTCGGTCAGCTGACGGTGCTGATCGCCGCGGCGGTCGACGGGCGGGGGCAGGTCGTGCTCGTGAGCGGTCCCGGCGCCGGGGGGAAGACCGCGCTCGTCCACGCGCTCGACGAGCCGGCCCGCGCAGCCGGCGCGCTGGTGTTCGCCGCCACCTGCTCGCGCGACGAGCGCGGCCTGCCGGGCGGCGTGCTGTCCCAGCTCGCCACCGCGATGGCGGGCGGGGCCGCGGCCGGGCTGGGCGCGGTGGCGCACTCGGGTGCGGACACCGCCGAGCGGGCCCGGAACTCGCCGCACCTGGTCCGCGACGCCGGGGAGGCCCTGCTCGACCTGGCCCGCACGCGGCCGGTGGTGCTGGTGGTGGACGACGTGGAGCACGCCGACCCGCTCAGCCTGCACACCCTGTTCTACCTCGTGCGCCGCGTCGGGGGAGCGCGCATCGCGGTCGTGCTCACCGCGTCCGACCACCCCGGTCGGGGCAGCGCGCTCGCCCTGGCGGAGCTGACCAGGATGCCGTGGTACACCGGGGTGCGCCTGGCCCCGCTGTCGCGGCGCGGGGTCGCGCGGCTGGTGTCCGACGCGCTGGACCCCGCCACCGCGAGCCGGTGCGCGCCGTTCTACCACGCCGTGACCGGGGGGAACCCGGTGCTGGTCAAGGCGCTCGTGCAGGACCACCTGGCGGCGCGGCGCGACCACCCCGACCACGACGTGGTCGTGGGCGAGGCGTTCCGCCAGGCCGTGCTGGCGTGCCTGCGCCGCTGGGGTCCCGACCTGCTCCACGTCGTGCGGGCGATCGCGGTGCTCGGGGAGAACCCCGGGCCCGAGGTCCTGGGCAGGCTGCCGGGCGTCCCGCTCGCGGCGGAGGCGGTGACCGCGCTGGACCACGCCGGCCTGCTGGACGACGGCCGGTTCCGGCACCCGGCCGTGCGGGCGGCGGTGCTGGACGACCTGCCCGCGGCCGAGCGCACCCGGCTGCACCGCGCCGCGGCCGAACTGCTCTTCGCGGAGGGCCTGCCCAGCGCCGACATCGCCGCGCACCTGGTGGCGGCGGGCTCGGCCGACGCGCCGTGGGCGGTGTCCGTGCTGCGCGACGCGGCGGAGGGCGCGCTCGCCGAGCAGCACCTCGACCGCGCCGCCGACTGCCTGAAGCTGGCCCGCACCGCCATCGGGGGCGAGGACCCGACCGCGGCCGCCGGGCTGACCGCCGCGCTTGCCGCCGTGCAGTGGCGCACCTCGCCGTCCGTCGTCGCCCGGCTCCTGCCCGCGCTGCGGCGCGCCGCCCGCGAGGGGCACCTGACCGCGCGGGACACCAGGGCCCTGCTGCGCTACCAGCTCTGGCAGGGGGACACCGCGGGCGCCGAGGAGACCCTGCGGGCGCTGGAGGAGGCCGCCGCGCGGGCCGTCCGGCCGGCGGGCGCCCCGGAGATGACCGAGCACCGGGTGCTGCTGGACTGGGTGCGCGCCGCGCACCCGACCGTGGCCGCCGCGGTGCTCCCCGGCGATCGCGGCGCGGCGCCGGCGCGCGACCACCGCGAAGAGGTGACGGCGTACGCCGAGTGGGTCCTCCGCAGCCGGTGGGCGCCCGACAGCGCGCCCGAGCTGGCGGTGCACGCCCTGCTCGCGCTCGGCGCGTGCGGCATGGTCGCCCGGGCGCGCCAGTGGTGCGACGCGCTGCGCGAGGAGGTCGGTCCGGGGCAGGCGTCGGCGTGGAAGGCCGTGTTCGCCGACGCCCGCGCCCACCTGGCGCTCATGGAGGGCGACCTGGCCACCGCCGAGCGGCTCGCCCGGCTCGCCCTGACCGCGCTGGCCCCGCACGACTGGGGCCCGGCGATCGCCTCGCCGCTGGCGGCGCTGGTGCTGTCCGCGGCGTGGCAGGGCAAGCACGACGACGCGCGCGCCCACCTGCGGCGCAGCGTGCCGATCGCGGCCCGCGACACCGCGAGCTGGGCGGTGTACCTGCGGGCGCGCGGCCACGCGCACCTGGCGGCGGGCAGGCCGGACGCGGCGTTCGCGGACTTCGACGAGTGCGGCGCCCTGGCCGTGGACCGGGACCTCGACCTGCCGGCGCTGCTGCCGTGGCGGACCGACCTGGCGCAGGCGCTGGTGCGCCTCCGGCGCCCCGAGCGGGCGGGTGAACTCGCACTGGCGCAGCTCGACCGGCCCGGGGCGGACGTGCCCCGGGTGCGCGGCGCGTCCCTGAGGCTGCTGGCCGCCGCCACCGGGGCGAAGCCGCGGCTGGCCGTGCTGCGCGAGGCGGTGGTGCTGCTCCAGGACTCCGGCGACCAGGTCGAGCTGGCCCTGGCCCTGGCCGCGTTGAGCACGACGCATGACGAGCTGGGCGAGACCGGCGCGGCCGAGGTCATCGCCAAGCGCGCGGTCCACGTGGCCGAGGCGTGCGGGGCGGGTGCGCTGTGCCGCCGCCACCTCCTGCCCCAGCTGGACCCGGCCCCGGCGGGTGACGGTGGCGCCGAGCCCGCCACCGGGGGTGACGAGGAGCCGGACGACCTGGCCACGTTGAGCTCCGCCGAGCGCAGGGTCGCGGTCCTGGCGGCGCTGGGCTGCTCCAACCGCGAGATCGGGCGCCGGCTCTACATCACCATCAGCACCGTGGAGCAGCACCTGACCCGCGTGTACCGCAAGCTGAAGGTCCGCCGCCGCGCGGACCTGCCGACCGGTCTGCTGCCGGACTCCGAGAACCTGTGGATGGGGTCGTTGCCGTTCCAGCTGGGCGCGGAGGCGGGGCGACGCTGATGCGGATATTGTTCACCAAATTATCCCGCAGGCTGTCGCCCCTTGCCTGCCACTTTCGATAAAAAATCATTTACGGCGGTCACTCGACGAGTAGAAATCTCTGTTAGCCTTCACGCTCCAGGGTTGACTTTCTACCGTTCCGTGAGACAACTTGGCCGTTCGGGCCGTTGTAGCCTCAGGGTCGAAGATTTATTCCAGTGCGCGGTGGCGAAGGCCGGTGAATTTCCGGGGCCGGTCACGGGCGTGCTGAATTCCCGCTGCCGTGGAGGACGACCGACCATGATCTCCACCGATCCACGCCGACTCACCGTCCTGGGCCCCGTCGCCGCGATCGCGATCGCGCTCGCCGTGCAGGCCCTCCTGATCTTCGGTCCGTTCATCCCGTTCTGGATGAACGACTTCGCCGTGTACCAGGGGGCCGGGCACGCCGTCCTGGCCGGCCTGCCGCTGTACGGGACGAGTTTCCTCAACGGCGCGCTGTTCACCTATTCGCCGTTCGCCGCCGTCCTGACGGTCCCGACGGCGCTGCTGCCGGCGGTGGCCGCGCAGTTCACCTGGACGGTCGCCGGCTACCTCGCGCTGAGCGCGTCGATCTGGCTGGCCCTGCGCATCACCGGCGCCACCACCGCCCGGCGGCACACGGCCGTGCTGGTGGCCGCCTGCACCGCCGGCGCGTCGCTGCTGGCGCCCGTGCAGCTCAACGTGCTGCTCGGGCAGATCAACCTGGTGCTGATGGCGCTGGTCCTGCTGGACTTCCTGCCGTCGCTGCCCGAGCGCTACCGGGGCATCGCCACCGGCATCGCCGCCGGGATCAAGCTCACCCCGCTGTTCTTCGTCGCCTACCTGTTCTTCACCGGCCGCCGCCGCGCGGCCTACCAGGCGCTGGCCGCGTTCGCCGCCACCGCGCTGGTCGGGTTCGCCCTCCTGCCCGCCGATTCGCGGACCTACTGGTTCCAGGGCACCTTCTACGACGCCACGCGCGTCATGACCAACGACCTGGTGGTCAACCACTCGCTGCCGGGGTTCCTCGCGCGCGTGCTCGGTGAGTCGACCGCGCCGCTGTGGGCGCTGCTGGTGGCCGGGGTGGTGGCGGTCGCGTGCCTGGCGGCGGCGGTGTGGGCGTGGCACCGGGGCCACGACGTGGTCGGACTGCTGGTGATCGCCTTCGCCGCGCAGCTGGTCTCGCCGGTCACGTGGGTGCACCACGCCGTGTGGGTGATGCCGGCCCTGATCTGGCTGGCCACCGCCGGGTGGCGCCGCGCCACCGCCCTGCCCCGGGCGCTGCTGGTCCTGACGGCCGCGTGGTACTGCGCGCCGCTGTGGATCGTCGGCATGAGCGGCCCGACCGAGGTGCCGTTCCACTTCACCCCGGCGGGGAACCTGTTCGTCACCCTCACCGGCATCGTCGTGCCCGCCGCGATCGCGATCGCCCTGCTGCCGGTGTGGCTGCCGCGGCTGCGGCCGGTCGAGCCGGAGCGCGCCCGACCGGAGCAGGGTCAACCGGAGCGGGGCCGACCGGAGCAGGTCCCACCGCAGGTCACGCCCACGGGGTGAGGCGCCCGACCGGTCGGGCCGGACCCGCCGCGGTGTGCGGCGGGTCCGGCCCGCGCGGGCGTCACTCCACGTGCTGGGTCACCGTGCCGCGCACGAAGTACCGCTGCGCCACCAGGAACAGCAGCACCATCGGCACCGTGGCGATCGCGCTCGCCGCGAGCACCAGCTCCCACTGCGCCTCCCCGCCCTCCCCGAACCGGTCCAGCACCGCCTTCAACCCGCGCGGCAGCGTGTAGAGCTCGGGCTCGCGCAGGTAGATCAGCGGCTTGATCAGGTCGGTCCAGGCGGCCTTCAGCTCGAACACGAACACCACCACCAGGCCCGGTCGCGCCAGCGGCAGCGCCATGCCGGTGAACAACCGCCACGCGTTCGCGCCGTCGACCTTGGCCGCGTCGAACACCTCGCGCGGCAGGCCGAGGAAGAACTGGCGCAGCAGGAAGATGTAGAACGCCGAGCCGAACAGGTTCTGCGCCCACAGCGGGATCTGCGTGGTGGCCAGGCCCAGCGCGTGCCACTCCAGGTACACCGGCACCATCGTCACCGCGGCCGGCAGCATCATCGTCGCCAGCACCACGCCGAACAGCGCGTCGCGCCCCCGGAAGCGGAACATCGCGAAGCCGAACGCCACCAGCGCGCTGGCGACCGTCGCCGCCGCGGCCGCCGCCAACCCGACCGCGACGCTGTTGCCGATCCAGGTCAGCAGCGGCACCGCCCGCCACACCTCGACGTAGTTGCCCGGCGAGAACGGGCGCGGCAGCAGCGCGTTGTCGAACACGTGCGCCCGGTCCTTCAGCGACGCGCTGACCAGCCACCAGAACGGGTAGCCGAACGCCGACAGGACGACCAGCAGTCCCGCCCACACCCCGAGCCGCTTCACGACCGCTCCCCGTCGTAGTGGACGTACCGGCGCGACAGGCGCACCTGGACCGCCGTGACCACCGCGATCACCACGAACAAGCCCCACGCCAGCGCCGAGGCGTAGCCCATGCGCAGCGACCCGAACGCCTCCTGGAACAGGTGGATCACGTAGAACAGCGCCGCGTCGCCCTCGCCGGACTGCTTGGCGCGCGCCCCGAAGAACATCGCGTACGCCTCGGTGAAGACCTGGAGCGAGGCGATGGTGTTCACCACGGCGGTGAAGTAGACCGTGCCGCTGATGCCCGGCAGCGTGATGTGCCAGAACTGCCGCCACGGGCTCGCGCCGTCCAGCCGCGCCGCCTCGTAGCGCTCCAGCGGCACGCGGGTCAGCGCCGCCAGGTACAGCACCGCGGTGCTGCCCACCGTCCACAGGCTCATCACCACCAGGCCCGGCTTGATCCACGTCGGGTCGGTGGTCCAGTTCGGGCCGGTGAAGCCGAACCAGCCCAGCAGCTCGTTGACCGCGCCGTTCTGGCCGTTGAGCAGCAGCAGGAACATCGCGGCCAGCGCGACCGGCGGCGTCATCACCGGCAGGTAGACGACGGTGCGGAACAACCCGGCGGCCCGGCCCGCGCGGCGCAGCAGGCTCGCCAGGCCCAGCGCCAGCACGATCTGCGACGGCACGTGCAGGACCGTGAAGAACACCGTGTTCCACAGCGCGGTGCCGACCCGGTCGTCCACGGCCATCTCGCGGTAGTTGTCCAGCCCCACGTAGGACGGTGGCTCCAGCATGTCGTAGTGGGTCAGCGACAACCACAGGCTGAACACCATCGGGCCCGCGGTGAAGGCCAGGAAACCGATGATCCACGGTGACAGGAACAGCCAGCCGGCGCGCGCCTCGCGTCTGGTGACCGACACGGCACTACCTCCCGCCCACGCGCTTGAGCGCGCGCTCGGCTTCGCGTTGGGCCTGCGCCATCGCCTCTTCCGGTTCCTGCTGCCCGGTCAGCACCCGGTTCACCGCGCCCTCCCAGGCCCGCACCAGCTCGCTCGCGGCCGGGCTCGGCGGCACGGCGAACGCGCTCTCCTGCAACGCCAGCACGGTCGGCACGCCCTCCCGCAGCAGCCGGTTGTCGCCGGGGTCGAACACCTCGCGGTGGATCCGCTCGTCGGCGACCCGGTTGGCGGTGAACGTGCCGCCGTAGGGCTTGCCGGCGGTGGCCAGCGCGTCGCGGCGGGCCCGCGCGGCGGTGACCCAGGTGTCCGGGGCGGTCACGGCGGCGATGAAGTCGCAGGCCGTGCCGGGGTGCCGGGCGCCCTTCGGGATGGCCCACGCCGAGCCGTTGGAGTCGGTGAGCGGGTTGCCCTCCCGGTCGGTGAACGGCGCCACCGTCACGTCCACGTCGGGGGAGTTGGTGGCCAGCGTGTTGAGGTACCAGGAGTCCATCGGCATCGCGGCCAGCTGACCGGTCGCGTAGTGGTTGGCCGCGCCGAACAGGTCGAAGGTGTCGCGGAACGCCTTGAACGACGCCCAGCCGCCCTGGCGGTCGACCAGGTCGGTGGTGGCGCGGACCGCCTCGACCACGCGCGGGTCGTCCAGGCGGGCGCCGGGGCCGGCCAGCTCCGCGCCGTTGGCCTTGGCCCACAGCGGCAGGAACTCCGGCACCTTGGGGTCGAAGCCGATGCGCCGGATCCTGCCGCCGTCGACGCGGGCGAGCCGGTCGGTGAGCGAGGGCAGGGCGGACCAGTCGGCGGTGGTGAGGGTGGCGGGGGCGAGGCCCGCCTCGCGCACCACCGGGTTGTTGATGATCATCACCCGCAGGGTGGAGAACTCCGGCACGCCGTAGACGCGGTCGTCGTGGGTGACCTGGCGCAGGGCCGCCTCGCGGAACTGGCCCAGGTCGACGTCGTGGCGGGCGAGGCAGTCGTCCAGCGGTTGCACCGCGCCGCGGGCCGCGTAGCTGCCGAGCTTGGAGCGTTCGGCGTAGACCAGGTCGGGCGGGTCCTCCGCGGCCACGGCGGACAGGAACTGCTGCTCGTCGAACGCGCCCTCGTTGATGCGCAGGTCGATGTCGGGGTGGGCCCGGCGGAACACCTCCACCCGGGCCGTGGCGTGCTCGTCCGGGAGGCCGAAGCCCATGGTGACCAGGGCGTTGGGGGCGTCGCCCGGCCGGTCGCCCAACCCGCCGCACCCCGAGGTGGCCAGCAGCGCTGTTGCGGTGAGCACGAGCACGCGCATGATCGCCTCCGGTGCCGATCGACAACGGGACTTGTTCCCACCGGGCGCACCGGTCACACCCAGGTCGCCCGGTCGGCCCAGTGCGGTCCACTGTGGATGATCGACTTCGGGGGTTGCGAACGTGTGGTTCGGGGGTCCTGGACGTACGACACGGTGGGTCCGGACGTACGACTCGCGGGTGGGCTAGGCGGCGGCCTCGGCGGTGGCGTCGGCGGCTTCGGCCAGGTCCAGGGTGCTGCCGGTGAGCCTGCCGCGGACGGTGAGCGCCTCGGCTAAGCGGATCAGGTAGGTGCGGCGGGCCGGGCGGGTGCGCGGGGTCCGCCGGACGGCGGTGCGGTAGCGGATGATCGCCTCGTCCAGGTCGGCGCGCCGACCGGTCCTGGCGTAGCGGCGGCCCACCAGGTCGGCCAGCGCGACCTGGCAGGCGGTGCGGTCCCAGTCCTGGTCGGCGTTCGGCGCCTTGAGCGCGTCCCGGTAGGCGGTGATCGCGTCGTTGAGGTCCGCGGCGTTGTCGCCGAGGTGGAACCGCCTGGCCAGGGCGTTGCCGAGCGCCTCGGCCCCGGGGGCCCGGCGGGGGTGGGCGACCGGGGTGTCCCGCAGCGCGCGTCGGCACCGGGTGACGGCCTCGTCGACGCCCTCGCCGCCGTCCTGCCCGTGGTCGACCACCAGTTGCTCCTGGCCCCACCAGCTGCTCATGACACTCCCGGTGCTCCGTTCAGCCGCACAGCGCGGCCGTCGTCAAGGCAGAGCCGCGGCGGATGGGACAACCCTACTAGCCGGGCGGAACGCGCCGGGTCACGGGACGGGAACCGGGTCCTGGCGCGGGGTTCCGGCGGGCGGCGGGTGCCCTGGGCGCGAGCTACGCTCACCCGTGTGAACGACGCCTCGAAGGCCCCGGCCGCCGACCCCAACCCCGAGCACGGCAGGGGTGGCACCTACTCGGTCAAGGGCAAGGAGTACACCCGCGACACCCGCTACCTCACCACGCGGATCACCGCCGACGGCCGGGACGGCTTCCCCGTCGAAGCGGGCCGGTACCGGTTGGTCGCGGCGCGCGCGTGCCCGTGGGCCAACCGGGCGATCATCGTGCGGCGGCTGCTCGGCCTGGAGGACGCGCTGTCGATCGGCCTTCCCGGCCCGACGCACGACGAGCGGTCGTGGACCTTCGACCTCGACCCCGGTGGGCGGGACCCGGTGCTGGGCATCGAACGCCTCCAGGAGGCGTACTTCAAGCGCGACCCGGAGTACCCGCGCGGCATCACGGTGCCGGCCCTCGTCGACACCACGACCGGCGCGGTGGTGACCAACGACTTCGCCCGGATCACCCTCGACCTGTCGACCGAGTGGCGGGCGCACCATCGGGAGGGCGCGCCCGACCTGCTGCCCGAGGCGCACCGCGACGAGCTGGACGAGGTGAACCGGCGCGTGTTCACCGAGGTGAACAACGGCGTCTACCGGTGCGGGTTCGCGGGTGGGCAGGAGGCTTACGACGAGGCGTTCGCGCGCCTGTGGACGGCGCTGGACTGGTTGGAGGAGCGGCTGGGCGGGCAGCGGTACCTGGTCGGGGACACGATCACCGAGGCGGACGTGCGGCTGTTCACCACGCTGGTGCGCTTCGACCCGGTCTACCACGGTCACTTCAAGTGCAACCGGAACAAGCTGGTCGAGATGCCGGCGCTGTGGGGGTACGCGCGGGACCTGTTCCAGACGCCGGGGTTCGGGGACACGGTTGACTTCCAGCAGATCAAGCGGCACTACTACGTCGTGCACACCGACCTGAACCCGAACGGGATCGTGCCGGGTGGACCGGACCTGTCGGGGTGGGTGACGCCGCACGGGCGCGAGGCGCTGGGTGGTCGGCCGTTCGGGGACGGGACGCCGCCGGGGCCGGTGCGGGAGCCGGTCGACCCGGGCCACACGCCGCTGGGTGGGTGAGGACGTTCGTTGGGTGAGAGCGCTGGTCGGGTGAGAGCGCCGGTGGTGATGCCGCCGGCCGCGTGATGCCGCCCCTCGGGCGGCATCACGCGGGGGTGGGTTGGGCCGGCGGTGTGGGTCGGGCGGCTCGTCAGCCCTCCCCGCGCGGCGTCAGCAGCGGGCTCCACTCCCGTGCCAGCGCGGCCGCCAGCTCCATGTTGGCCACCGCCTCCTCCGGCGTCCGCCTGCCGTGCCCGCACGCCGCCGCCACGCCGGCGACCGGCGCGCCCAGCGCCTCCACGGTCAGCCGCAGCGCCCGCCTCGTCTCCTCCGGGTGCGCCTCGGCGACCACGCCCGCGATCACGTTCACGCCCCGCCGCAGGCGCCGCAGCGCCGCGAAGAACCACGGGTCCGTGGGCGGTGCGGCGTCGCCGCTGGTCACCGGCAGGTGGACGGTCGGCATCGGCAGGCGGAGCCGGGCGAGCAGGTCGGCCAGCCCGTTGAGGAACTCGACCGCGGACTCCAGGTCGGACGGGGCGAACACCGGCACGTGCTCCAGGTCGCCGTAGCACAGGTGCAGCACCCAGCACCCCCGCGGCGCGGCCCGCAGCACCTCCGACACCTGCCCGCTCAGGTCGCGGGTCAACAGCGGCCACGCCTCGCGCGCGGTCCGGTGGTAGGCCACCAGCACGGCCGGCGTCTCCAGCTGGAACTGCACGCGGTCCCCCCAGGCGGCGGCCAGCGCGGCGACCTCGCCGATCACCGCCTCCTGCACGGCCGGTAGCCAGTCGCGGGCCGCCTCCACCGAGCCCGAGCCGAACAGCGCCAGGTCGAGCGCGTGCGGGATGCCCACCTGCACCCGGACGTCGGTGGCGCCGATCGCGTCCAGCGCCGCGAACGCCGCCTCGGCCTGCGCCGTGCGGCCCGGTGCGACGTCACCGGGCGTCAACCGGTGGCCCGGCCGGACCCGGTAGCAGGGCATGTCGGCGTAACCGCGGCTCGCGCCCCCGCGCACCTGCTCCAGCGCGGGCACGGCGGCCAGCCGGTCGAGCCAGTCGATGATCCAGCGCGGGTCCCGGTCGTAGGGCAGCGCGGTCAGCTCCGCGCCGTCGCGGTGGCGGAGGAACCAGCTCATCGCGGTGCCCGCGTCCTCGCACAGCGGTCGCGGCAGCGAACCCACCAGGTGGACGGGCAGCGGGCGCGACGTCCAGTGGACCGGAGTGGCCCGGGATTCCGGCATCGTCGTCATGGTGGGCCTGCTTTCGCTGGAGGACCGTGCCCGGTCATGCTCGCAGCTCCGCAGGGGTGCGAATGACCATCGAGCGGCTGCCGTGAAGATCATCCACGCGATCGTGTGATGTCCCGTTCCGAGGGGTGGGACCCTTGCGGGACAGGGGAAGCGCGTCGGCGCGGGAGTTTCGTCACTCACACGAGTGGAATGGCGCCGGATGCGCCCTCTCGACCGGACGGACACCGTCCACTGTGCTGCACTCAAGGGGACAGAGGCGCCGCGGGCCCCCGGGGCGCACTGGCGGGAGGGAGTCGGAACGCCGGTCCGGCAACCCGTTGCGTCAACGGAGAACCGGTCCACCCGGACGCGTCGGCCGCCCGCGACGCGTTGTCGGCGGTGTCACCCGCGAGGACCCTGTCCCGTGTGGACGCTGCTCCGGATCCGGTCGGTCGCGCGCGGAGCGCGGGCGGGGAGTCGTCGGCGTGGGGTTGGCCGGCTTCCCGTCCCTCCGCGCGGGCGATCGGCCAGGGGGCGGTTCGGCTGGTGGGCGCGGGAGCCATCTCCCGCGATGTGGTGCCGAACCGCCCCCGGACGGCTTGCGCCATCGGGACCCCCACCTCCCGGGAAGCGGGGTTCGGCATCCTCCAGGCCACCGGGGTTCGGCACCTCCCGGGTGCCGAGGTCCGGCACTTCCCGGGTACCGGGTCGAGCGGGGACTTCCGCAGGCTCCGCGATCAGCCGGGGTCGCCGCGCCGTGAACCTCCGCCGGCCGCCGCGATCAGCCGGGGTCGCCGCGCCGCTTGCGGTGGACCACCCAGCCGAGGTCGACGACCAGCACGACGACGAGCACGCCCAGCAGCACCGCCAACCACGTCAACCCGGCCCGCCACGCCAGCACGGCGGCCACCCCGTTGAACACGATGCCGAAGCCCGCCAGCCACAGCCGCAGGGTCAGCGCGCTGCGCGGCGGCGCGGGCGGCGGCAGCTCCCCGGTCACGGTCGGTCCGGTCGCGTCGGTCCAACCGGCCGGGTCGATCGGCCCGGCCGGCTCACCTCGGCGACCACTGTCCGCGTTCGCTGTTCGGTCATGTCCCCTCCTCGCGCGGTGGGCTACCCGCCGCGGGCCCGCCGATACGGGCGGAGACCGGGTTTCAGCCCTTCGCGAGGTGCTGCTTGGCGGCCTCGTAGCCCAGGTGCAGCCAGTCGGAGGCGGCGACCGCGACCAGCGTGGTCATGCCGATCCGGGTGGCGCGCGGCGCGAGCACGTGACCGGCGGTCAGGGCGGTGGCGATCCAGACGCCCGAGCAGAACGGGCAGGTCACCAGCTCGCCGACGGCGTGCCGGACACCCTCGCCGCGCACCGACTCGTTGACCTCGGCCACGCCGGCGGGCTCCTCGAACCGGGTGAACGGGGCGCGCAGCGCGGCGGTGATCGAGCTCTTGGTCAGCAACCGGCTCGCCTTGTGGGTGGCCACCGACAGCAGCAGCACGTCACCCGCCGACACCCGGTCGGGCAGCCGGGCCCCGGTGCGTCGGCCGACCAGCACGGCCGTCCCGATCAGGCCCGCGTACGTGCTCATCGCGGACAGGTAGCCGGCCAGTGGTCGCCGCTCTCCGTTGGAGTAGGCGATGCGGATGCGTTCGAAGCTCCGGGCGATCGACATGCGCGGTGATTTGCCACTGGGCGGAAATTCAAACCGCACCCCGGGACGTCCCAGGTCAGGGCCCTGGGACAAAACGGACCGGTCGGCATGAACCAGCCGCGTGGGCCGATCCGCGCCGACCGGTCCGGTTGGGCTGGTGGCGGGCCCGGGGGCCGGTGGTGGGCCCTCGGGGGTAAGTCCGGGTGGTGGGCCCGGGGTGGTGGGCCCGGGGTGGTGGGCCCGGGGTGGTGGGCTTGGGTAGTGACCCCGGTGGTGGTCAGCCGGTCCAGGCCAGCAGCGCCTGGCTGCGCTCCGGGCTGCGCAGCAGCCGCAGCGACTCCTTCTCCAGCTGCCGGATGCGCTCCCGGGTCAGCCCGACCTCGGCGGCCACCTCCTGGAGCGTGCGCGGCCGGCCGTCGGTCAGGCCGTAGCGCAGGGTCAGGATCAGCGCCTGGCGCGGCGGCAGCGTGTCGACCAGGCTGAGCAGCTCGGACACCATGCCGTTGTGCTCGACCACCTCGTGCGCCTGCACCGCCTCGGCGTCCTCGATCAGGTCGGCCACGGACGTGCCGCCGTCGTCGCCGACCGGGGTCTCCAGGCTGATCGCGGACCGGCCGGCGGCCAGCAGGTCGAGCACCCTGGGCAGCTGCGCGCCCGCGGCGTTCGCGATCTCCTCGGGGGTCGGCTCGCGGTCCAGCTCCAGCCGCAGCTTGCGCTCGACCTTGCGCAGCTTGGACAGCTCCTCGAACACGTGCACGGGCAGCCGCACGGTCCGGGTCTGCTCGGCCACGCCGCGCTCGATCGCCTGTCGAATCCACCAGATCGCGTAGGTGGAGAACTTGTAGCCCTTGGCGTAGTCGAACTTCTCCACCGCGCGGATCAGGCCCAGGTTGCCCTCCTGGACCACGTCCAGGAACGGCAGGCCGCGGTAGGCGTGCTTCTTGGCGACCGACACCACCAGGCGCAGGTTGGCCCGGATCATGTGGTCCTTGGCGCGCCTGCCGTCCGCCACGACCTCGCGCAGCGCGCGGCGCCGGTCGAACTCCATGGCCGGGCTCTCGCCGGCGTCGGCGGCGCGCACCAGCTCGGCGGCGTACACGCCGGCCTCGATGCGCCGGGCCAGGTCGACCTCCTGCTCCGCGGTCAGCAGCGGTGTGCCGCCGACCTCGCGCAGGTAGTGGCCGACCAGGTCGGCGTCCTGGGACCACTCCCGGCGCGACGTGTCGGCGCGCTGGGGGCGGGTCTTCGTCGCGGTCGAGGACATGCCTTCTCCTTCTGGGGTCGGCCCGCTCTTGAGGGCACGGGGGAGTGGTGAACGTGTCGGCGATGTACTTGTCGGGTGATCCGCGACGGCTTCGGCGGCTCTCGTCCGAGCCCTTGTCGGGCGACACCTGGTGCAACGGAGCGTGACGCGTGGGCATTCCCGGTCGGGTTACCCGAACGGGGGCGACCTCGAACACAGGAACGACATGGGTAGGTGCGCTCACCCGGGGTAGCCGAAAAGCATGGTGAAAAGGGCATGGTGAAACGGGCGCGGTGGCGGGCGTGGTGCGGTCGCTCATGGCCAACGCGGGGATGCGGGGCCCGGTGGCCTCCGCGCTGTTCACGGCCGTGCGGTTGAGCAACGACCAGATCCTGGAGAACGCCACCGGTGTCGGCGCGCCACCCCGGACGTGGCCGCGCCGTGAACTGGTCGTCGACGTGCCGCACAAGTCGGTCTACGCGTTCGCGACCGGCGTGGTGGCCGACCGCCCGGCCGGTCGACCGGGCCCCGGTCAGCGGACGCGGCGCTGTGGCCGGGCCGACGTGGGGCCGCTGCCGCGCCACCGGGCCTGAGAGGTCGGCCCGGCCGGGGACGTCCCCGGCCGGGCCCCCTGCTCAGGCCACCTGATCAGCCGTGCGAGGTTCCGTCCGCCGTGCCCTTCGTCCGCGCGGACGCGCCCTCCGGCTCCGAGGACGGCGGCGTCGGCGGCGTCTCCTCCGCACCGCTGTGCCGGTCGATGACCTCGCTGAGGTAGCGCAGCACCACCGCGGCCGTGGCCACCACCGGCACCGCCAGGAACGCGCCCGCGATCCCGTACAGGCTGCTGCCCGCCGTCACCGCCAGCAGCACCACCGCGGCGTGCAGGCGCAGGCTGCGGGACTGGAGGATCGGCTGGAGCACGTTGCCCTCCAGTTGCTGCACCGCCACGACGATCGCCAGCATGATGATCGCGGTGGTCAGCCCGTTGCTGACCAGGGCGACCAGCACGGCCAGGGCGCCCGCGACGAACGCGCCGACGATGGGCACGAACCCGCCGAGGAACGTCAGCGCCGCCAGCGGCGCGGCCAGCGGCACCCCGAGCACCACCAGGCCCAGGCCGATCAGCACCGCGTCGACCAGGCTGACGACGGCCTGGGTCCGGATGAAGCCGCCCAGCGTGTCCCACACCCGCTCCAGCACGACCGTCAGGTGCGCGCCCGCGCGCTCGCCGACCACGCCGCGCAGCCACGGGGTGAACCGCGGGCCGTCCTTGACGAAGAAGAACGCCAGCAGCAGCGCGACCACCCCGGTCACCACGCCCGAGGTGACCCGGCCCGCGCCGGTGAGCAGGCCGTTGGCGATCGAGCCGACGCTGGACTGGAGCTGGTCGGTGCCCTGCTCGACCAGGTCGTTGAGCTGGCTGGTGCCGAGGTTGAGCGGCGGCCCGGCCAGCCACTCGCGGGCCTGCTGGAGGGCCTGGGTGGCGCTGTCCGCGATCTCGGGGACGCCCGAGGCGATCGAGGTGGTGATCAGCGCGACCACGCCGCCCAGCACGCCCAGGCCGCCGAGCAGCACCACCGTCGCGGCCAGCGCGGGCGGCAGGCCGCGCGAGCGCAGCCACCGGGTGGGCGGCCACAGCACGGTGGTGATCAGCAGGCCGAGCAGCACCGGCATGACGATCACCCAGAGCTTGCCGATCACCCAGGACACGATCACGAAGCCGACCGCGGCGAGCGCCAGGCGGGTGCTCCAGCGCGCCAACCAGCTCAGACCGTGCCCGATGGCGTCACCGCGGTCAGCCCAGCGGCGGTTCCCTGCACCCACGTCGCCCGTCCTCCCAGCGCACCGCGCCGCGCGGCGCTCGCGGTGCAGCCTGCCAGACCGCGTCCGCGCCGCTCGAACACCTCTGCGGCCCGATCGTCGCTCATCCGGGTGGACTCCGCACGGCCGCGGTCTTGACGTGCGGCGACCGGGGAACGGGTGTGGGTTGATGTGAGGCCCCAGGCGCACCGAGGAAAGAGCGACCGTGTCAGGCATCCCCGTGATCGAACCGTACCCGCTGCCCGCGGCCGGCGACCTGCCGCCGGGTCCCGTCGCGTGGACACCTGACCCGGGCCGGGCCGTCCTGCTGGTCCACGACATGCAGCGCTACTTCCTGCGGCCGGTGCCGGAGCCGCTGCGCGGCCACGTGGTGCGCAACGCCGCCCTGCTGCGCGAGTGCTGCGCCGCCGCGGGCGTGCCGGTGGCCTACACCGCCCAGCCCGGCGACATGAGCCCCGAGGACCGGGGCCTGTTCCGCGACTTCTGGGGCGAGGGCATGACGGGCCTGCCGGAGGACCGGGGGATCGTGGACGAGCTGCACCCCGAACCGGACGACTGGCGGTTCACGAAGTGGCGCTACAGCGCGTTCTTCCGCTCCGACCTGCTCGCCCGGCTGCGCGCGGCGGGCCGCGACCAGCTGCTGCTGTGCGGTGTCTACGCCCACGCGGGCGTGCTGATCACCGCGGTCGAGGCGTTCAGCAACGACGTGCAGACCTTCCTGGTCGCCGACGCGCTCGGCGACTTCTCGGCCGACCACCACCTGATGGCCCTCACCTACGCGGCCGAGCACTGCGCCGCGCTCACCACGGTCAAGGAGGTGATCGGCACGTGGAGCTAGCACCGAGCGCCCACGAGGACACCACCACCCGGGGCTGGCTGCTGGACGTCGCGCCCGCGCCCGACCTCGTGCCCGAAACCGACCACCGGCGCCCGCTCAACGCCGCCGGCGTGCTCGACGACGCGGTCCGGGGCGGTGCCGGCCGGCGCTGCCTGGTCACCGACTCGGGCACCTGGAGCCACGACGACCTGCTCGCCCGCGCCAACCAGGTCGCCGGCGCGCTGGTGCGCCGCTGGGGGCTGCGGCCGGGCAACCGGGTGCTGCTCCACGGGCCCAACACGCCCTGGTACGCGGCCTGCTACCTCGGCGTGCTCCGGGCGGGCGGCGTGGTCGTGCCGGTGCCGTGGGGCGTGCGGGCGCGGGAGGTCGCGCCGATCGCCGAGCTGACCGAGGTGGACCTCGTCGTCGCCGACGCCCGGTACGCCGCGGACCTGGCGGAGTTGGCGCAGCGGGTGGACGTGCTGCTGTTCGGCGCGGAGCCCACGGAGTTCGGCCGCGAGGTCGACGCGGGCCCGGCCGTGTTCGCCCCGGTGCGCACCAGCGCCGACGACGTCGCCGTGGTCGACTTCACCTCCGGGTCGACCGGCGCGCCCAAGTGCGCCATGCACCTGCACCGGGACCTGGTCTTCGCCGCGCTCAACCACCACCGGATGCTCGACCTGGCGCCCGACGACCTGGTGGCGAGCAACGGGTCCATCGCCTTCGGCTACCTGCTGGGCGCGCTGGTGCTGGCGCCGCTGACCCGGGGCGCGGCGGCGCTGTTCGTGGAGGACGACGACTTCGACGCCTTCTTCGACGCGGCGCACCGCCACCGGGCCACGGTGTTCGCCAGCACCCCCGGCCTGTACCGGCGGGGCCTGCGGACCGGCGCGCCGGTCCCGCCCGGCCTGCGGATCGCGCTGAGCGGCGGGGAGAAGCTGGACCAGGGCACCCGGGACGGCTGGCTGGAGGCGACCGGCGCGCCGCTGGTGGACCACCTGGGCACGACCGAGCTGATGGCGCCGGTGATCGGCACGCCGCGGGGCGCGGCGCACCGCCGCGACACCCTCGGCCGGGCCATGCCGGGCTTCCGGGTGCGCGTGCTGGACGACGAGGGCCACGAGGTGCCGGTGGGCCGGCCGGGCCGGCTCGCCGTGCGGGGCGCCTCGGGCTGCCTCTACGTGAAGGACCCGGTGGCGCAGGCCGAGGGCGTGCGGGACGGCTGGACGCACACCGGCGACCGCGCCACCCTGGACGCGGACGGGCACGTCGTGGTCCACGGGCGCGGTCGCGACCTGGTCATGGTGGACGGGATCAACGTGGCCACCACCGAGGTCGAGACCGTGCTGCGCGCCCTCCCGGCGGTCGCGGACGTGGCCGTGGTGGGGGTGCCCGACGCGTGCGGCGTCACCGCGCTGGTGGCGTTCGTGACCCCCACCGGTGTCGACCGCGGGCTGGTCGGCCTGGTGCGGGAGCACGCGCGGCGGGAACTGGCCCAGTACAAGCAGCCGCGGGTGGTGCGGGTGCTGGACCGGCTGCCGCGCAACGCGCGCAACAAGGTCGACCACCGGGCGCTGGCCGAGGTGGCGCGGGCGGCGGTGGGCGCGCTGTCGTTCAGCGGCTCGCTCTAACCGTGGTCGGTGGTCGCGGGTCAACCGGTGGTGATGGTGAAGGTGAACCGGTACCCCACGTCGGCGGAGCCGGACCGCGTGGCCCGGCCCTCGCCGCGGGCGTTCGCGTAGGCGCCGGTGCCGCCCACGACGGCCACCGCGGTGTCCTCGAAGCCGCCCGCGATGGACCGGTAGTCCCGCAGGCCGGACAGGTGCAATTCGCCGTCGGGCAGGCGGAACGTCGAGGTGCAGTGCGCGGTCACCGAGGGCGGCAGGCCGGTGGTGACCGCCAGGACGCCGCAGTGGGAGAAGCCCTCGCCGACGCGGTCGTCCCCGCCGGCGTCGAACAGGTCGCCGCCGCTGACGAAGCCGCTGCCGACCGCCGGGGTCACGGGCGCGGACATCAGGTTGCGCCTGGTCACCACCTCGACGGTGGCCTCCCGGTCGGCGCGCACCTCGTCGGCGCGCACCTGGTCGGCGCGCACCTGGTCCGCGCCCATCGACCCGCCGACCAGGGCCAGGACCAGCAACGGTTGGACCCGCACCGCGCACCTCCACGTTCGTCCTGATCGGACGATAGGCGCGGGGGAGGGGTGTGGTGCGGGGCAATTCCACGTTCGGGTGAACCTCGGGTCATCGCCGGGCGAAGTGCGCCTCCACCGCCGCGACCTCCTGGGCGAACAACGCCTCTCGCCCGGCTTCCGCGGCAGGCGTCGGGCGGCCGCGGACCTCCCGCCCGGCCGGCACCTGACCGAGGACTTCCCGGTCCTGTCGGCGGGCCCGACCCCGCGCGTGGACCGGGACCGGTGGCGGTTCACCGTCACCACCGAGACGGGCGAGGAGCACGGCTGGTCGTGGCGGGAGGTGACGGGCCTGCCCGCCGAGTCGACCACCACCGACATCCACTGCGTCGCCCGGTGGTCCAAGCCGGGTACGACCTGGCGGGGCGTCTCCCCGGACACCTGCCTGCCGACGTGGACACCGCGGCCGACCACGCGCTGGTCCACTCCTACGGCGGCTTCGCCTGCGGGCCGACGGGGTTCGTGGAGGTGGTGGCCGACGCCCTGGTGGCGCTCGGCCACGACCCGCGAGGGTCAACCGGGGTCCCGGCACGGCGTGGCTCGACCTGCGGGGCGCGGTGAGCCCGCGCGTCGCCCTGCCCGACTGACCCCGCCGCCGGTCAGGACGCCCGCACCAGGTAGAGGCAGTACAGGTCGGGCCCACCGCCCGCGTCGAGCGGTTCGGCGAGGTCCGTCGCGGACAGGTACTCGCCCAGCACGTGGTGCTCGCCCGCGTTCAGCCCCATGGTGTGGCCGGGCAGCCCGGCGAACGAGGGGCACGCGGCGCCGCCCGTGCCCGGTGCGAACGACGGCGGGCAGCTCGGGCAGGCGGGCAGGTCGAACTCGTGCGCGGTCGACCCGGCCACCCGCACGCTGACCGGCGCGTTGACGCCGTTGTAGAACGTCACCCGCACCGGACCGGCGGCGCCCAGCGGCGCGGGCACCGGCAACCGCGCGCCGGTGCCGACCGCGACCTTGGCCGAGATCAGCGCCGACCGGGCCTGCGCGGCGTCGCCGTGCCCGGGGTAGGCGGTGACGAACCGCTCCAGCGTGGTGACCGCGTTCCCCGACCGCCCCTCGCGCAGCTGCCCGAGCCCGCACTCCAGCACGGCGCGCGGCAGGGCGTCCCGGGCCTCGCCCGCCACCTTCCCGGTGGCCTGGTGGGTCAGCTCCGCGAAGTGCTCCAGCGGCGACAGGGCGTTGCAGAACTCGCCGCGCGCGTAAGGCGCGGCGGCCTCGGCGTAGGCGGCGTCGAGCGCGCCGGGCACCTCGGCGGCGGCCGGCGTGTCCCCGAACTCGTCCACGACGACCAGCAGCGCGCCCACCGCTTCCCGGGCGCGCTCCACCGGTTCGGTCGACGAGGGGGTGCGCGCCAGCAGCAGGTAGGTCCGGGCCGCCTCGGGTCGGAAGGACGGCTCCTCCTCGACCAGGTCGCGGTAGACGACGACGGCGTCGTCGAGCCGCTGGTCCTCCGTCAGCTCCCGGGCCCAGGCCGCGTAGGACTCGACCAGGTTCTCGCGGGCGAACGGTCCCAGCACGCTGTCCGGGTGGTCCTGCCGGAACCGCAGGAACCCGGCCACCGCCCGGGGGTGGCGGTCGCCCTGCCGCGACTCGACGGCCCGCTGGTAGTCCTCGCACTCGACCCGCGCCCGCCTCGCCCCGGCCACGTCGGCGCCCGGGGCCAGCCGGTAGGGGCCGGTGACCGCGTCGAACCCGGCGGTGGCGGTCGCGCAGTCGCCGGCCGCCTGCGCCGCGGTCGCGTCGTCGCGGGCGGCGCGCCCGGCCAGGCCGTACCCGGCGTCCGCGCCCGCGTCGACCACCCCGGCCAGCGCGCCGGCCAGCACCGCGGCCGTCCTGGCGGACCGGTCGTGCGGGCGCGGGTGCCGCGCGGCGAGCCGGTGGGCGTCGAGCGCCAGGGCCGCGAGCCAGACCACGGCGACCGCGAGCCACAGCCGGGGCGACTCCGCCGCGTCGATCGAGCAGGCGATGAGCACCAGCGCCACCGCGACGACGGCCGCCACCCACGCCCGCACCCGACGGCCCAGGTAGGCGTACCCCACCCCGATCCCGGTGAGGTTCAGCAGCACGGCGGCGGCCCTCGACCGCGCGGGTGGCGGTGGGGGCAGGACGGGCAGCCTCGGGTCGGTCGGGGTGTCGTCGAACCACTCCTGCCGCGCCACGGCCTCGGGCCGGTCCGCGCCGTCCGGTGACCAGGTGCCCGGTGTTCCGCCCACCCGGTCGGCCTGCGGTGCTGATCCGGTCGGCGGTGTTGGCCGGACCCGTCGCGCCGGCTCGACCTCCGGTGCCGGCCCGGCGTGCGGTGCCGGCCTGGTCTGCGGCGTCGGCTCGGCCCCTCGCTCTTCCTCGCCCGGTCGCTGCTCGTCCATCCCCGCCCCCGCACCCTCGGCGCCTCACCCCGCTACAGCAGACCACGGGCGGGGTCACCGGAGGGGCGCTGCCCGGACCGGCCACCGGATCGGCCCAGCAGGGCGTGCCCGCCGGTCGTGGCGGGGTGCGCGGAGACCGGGTCAGCAGGTCCCGACCAGCGGGAGGATCGTGGCGTCGAGCCGGTAGCGCGCGAGCCGGTGCAGCATCTCGGCCAGCGCCTCCGGCTGGATCTGCCCCTCCAGGTCCTGGCGCGCGCCGAGCACGGTGCGCGCGACCACGCTGCGCGGCAACCGCCCGCGGTACTCGGCGGTCAGTTCGTCCACGGCTTGGCGGAGGTACGGGTCCTGCTGGTGACGGTTGACCACGGCTGCTCCCGGTTTGTCCTGGTTGTCCCTCCATCTTGCGGGAAGCCGCAGGTGTTCGACCTGACGAGTCCCTGACGATCGACCCACCGCCGTCCGGGTCGTCAGGTCGAGGAGGTGGTGGCCGTCGTCGTGGTGGTGGCGGCGGACGAGGTGGTCGGGTCCGGCCGCTGGGTGAGCGTCGGCGTCGGCGCCGGGTTGACCGGCGAGGTCACCAGCGGCTGCGGCTGGTCCTGCGCGGTGACGCCGCAGCCGGTCAGCAGCGCCACCGCGGCCGCGCACAGCAGCAGCGCCGCCCTCGTGGTCCCGCGCGGTCGGGTCGTCACAGCTGCGCCTCCGGTATCTCCACGACGAACCTGGCCCCGCCACCGGGCCGCTCCTCGACGCGGACCGAGCCGCCGTGGCGCTGCACGTGCTGGGCGACCAGGGCCAGGCCCAGGCCGCTGCCGGTGTCGGTGCCGCGGCTGCCCGCCCGCGTGCCCCGGTCGAACCGCTCGAAGATCCGCTCGCGCAGCTCGACCGGCACCCCCGGCCCCTCGTCGTCCACCTCCAGCCGCGCCTGCCCGGCCCGCCGCAGCACCGCCACCCGCACCGCGCCGCCCGCGTGGCGCGCGGCGTTGTCCAGCAGGTTGCTCACCACCCGGTCCAGCCTGCGGCGGTCGCCCAGCACGTGCGGGGAGGTCCCGTCGGCCTCCAGCGGCACCGGCGCGCCCGGCCGCGCCGCCAGCACGTTCGTCACCAGCGCGGCCAGGTCGATCGGCTCCGGCGTCGGGTCGTCCACCTGCTGGTCGGCGCGGGAGATCTCCAGCAGGTCCACCACCATGCGGGCGAACCGGTCGACCTCGGAGGTGAGCAGGTCCAGCGCCCGTCCGGCGGTGCCGGGGATCTCGGTGCGGCGGCGGCGCAGCACCTCGGCGGCGTTGACCATGGTGGTCAGGGGGGAGCGCAGCTCGTGGCTGACGTCGCCGGCGAACCGGGCGTCGCGCAGCACGCGCCGCTCCAGCGCGTCGGCGGTGGCGTTGAACGTCGTGGCCAGCGGCGTCAGGTCCGGGTCGGACTGCTCGGGCAGCCGGGCCTTGAGGTCGCCGCCCGCGATGCGCGACGCGGCGGCGGTCAACGCGGTCAGCGGGCGCAGGGCGCGCCTGCTCGCCCACGAACCCAGCATGACCCCGAGCAGGCCGCTGGCCACGGTCGTGGTCACCAGCACCGCGCTGAGGAACCGGAACGTCCGGTCCAGCTGCACCATCGGCGCCATCTCCACGTACACGCCCTCGGCGTTGGTGATGGGCAGGGTCACCGCGTAGACCGGGATGCCGTCCACGATCAGCCGCTGGCCGGCGGGCACGCCCTCGCGGCCCATCCGCAGCAGCGGGGGCGGCAGCACGGACGCGTCGACCTGCCTGCCGCTGGTGAGCACCCGGCCGGGGCGGAACAGCAGGATCGTGGTGTCCGGGCTCGCGGTGAGCCCGGTCAGCAGCTCCTCCAGCCCGTGCGAGCCCGTCCGCAGCGACTCGTCCACCAGGCGCACGTTCACCTCGGCCTGCCGCACCGCGCTCTGCTCGCGCTGGCGCAGCATGTAGCCCGAGGCCAGGTTCCACACCACCAGGGCGAGCACGCTGGTCAGCAGCAGCGACCCGATGCCGAGCACCATCGCCACGCGCCAGCGCAGCGAGAACCGGTGCACCCCCCTCACCGGTCGGGGTCCGGCCGCCGGCCGGTGGCGCGCGCGGTGGCAGGCGGCGGTGCGTCGCGCTCGGTGGGGGAGGAGTCCATGTCACCCCCGATCCTCCCCCACGGAACCGGCCACCGCCGCCGTCGCAAGGTGATCGCAAGGTTCACCCGCGGGTGCGCCGACCCGTCGCGCCGGCGGTGCCCGCCGCCGTCGCGGCCGAGCGGCTAGGGCGCGGGCAGCGCGGTCCACTCGTCGAACGGCGCGGAGCGCCCCGCCTCCGACTGCTCGCGGACCACCACGCCCCCGTCGTCGGTCAACCCGAACACGGCGATCCGGCCCTCCTGGTCGACCAGGGCGGCGGGCTGGCCGATGATGAAGCCGCCCAGGTCCGCCCACTCCGGCTCGGGCTCCTCGTCCGGCGCGGTCAGCCGGGTGGCGCTGACGCCCCCGCCGCGGTTCGTGGTGAACACGGCGATCCGCCCATCCTCCCGGAGGGGACCGGGCGCGTCCGCCACGGCGGGCTGCCCCACCCCGCCGTGGCCGGAGGTCGTCTCGCCCAGCGCGGTCCAGCCGCCGTCGGGCAGCTGCCGGGTGTGGCCGACCCAGCCGGCCAGGTCGCCGGAGTCGTTGGCCGCCAGCCGGTAGAAGACGTCCTGCTCGCCGTCGCAGGTGGTGGCCAGCGACGGCGGGCCGGACGACTCGAACGAGACCAGGTCGGGTCGGGGCGCGAAGGGACCGACGGGGCCGTCCTCGTCCGGCGGCGGCGCGGACCAGTGCCGGATGCGGCCGACGCCGTCCTGCACCGCGTAGCCGAAGACGTCGACGCCGCCGGAGCGGTCCAGCCCGACCGCGAGGCCGTCCTGCAACCCCGAGCCGGCCGCGTCCTGCCACGAGTCCTCGAACGCGCCGTCGGGCTCGGCCTGCGCCAGGACGCTCAACCCGCCGCCGCCGTTCTTGACGAACACCCGGATTCGGCCGTCCGCGGTCAGCTTCGCGACCGGCGTCCCCACCTGGGCGGCCAGGTCGGTGCCCCCGTTGGGGTTGCCGAGCCCGGCCCAGCCGGCGAAGGCGCCGTTCACCGCCACCTGCCACGTCGTGACGATCTCGTGGTCGTCCAGCCTGCGGGCGAAGACCTGGAGCCGGCCGTCCTCGTTCGTCGTGACCGACACCCCCGGCGCGAGCGGGCCGGGCACCTTGTAGGCCAGTGGCCCCGACCACTGGCCCGAGGCTTTCCGCCACCACGTCACCAGCCGGTTGCCCTGCGCGGCGAACACCTGCGGCCGGCCGTCCTCGTTCAGCCCCGCCCACGTGGTCCCGGTGGTGTGGCGGTAGACCATCCGCTGCGTCCAGGCCGCGTAGATGCCCTCCAGGGCGGAGTCGGTGTCCCAGCCCTCGTACGCGGAGAAGGTGGCCGCCTTGTCCGCCCGCCGGCCCGCGTCCAGGTTCACCTGCGAGTGCTGGATGTTGTAGCAGCGGTAGGGCACCACCCGCGCCACCGGGCGGCCGTCGGGACCGTCGTAGCCGAACGCGGCCTCGGTCGCGAAGCGGGCGCCGCTGACGTGGTCGCTGTGGTCGTGCAGCCAGGCGGGGTCCTCGTGCCGGGGGTCCGGGTCGGGGTCCTGGGTGCGGACCACGGTCGGCCGCAGCCAGGCGAACAGGTGGCGCAGCAACGAGATCAGGTGGTCCCGGTCGGGGAACCAGTTGCGGGTGTCCGAGTCGTACAGCAGCGAGCCGCTGGGCACGATGGTCCGCGCGCCGCGCTCGTTGGACCAGAGGTGGTACAGGCTCGCGCCGCGGTGGGTCGGGGTGTGCCCCTCGTCCTCGGGGACGGTGACGTCGTCGGAGAGGTTGCCCCACTCCGGCAGGTCGAGGAACACCAGCCTGAGGTCAGGGTGGTCGACCAGGGTGTGCACCTCGACGGTGAACGAGGTGTCGCCGATGTCGGCGGTCAGCAGGTCCTCGGTCCACTCGTCGGCCACGTCCGCCATGTGCGCGTACGCGGCGCGGATGCCGAGCTGCCGGCACCGGGCGTAGTCCTCGCGGTCGAGGTCGCCGCGGCTGCCGCACTCGTCGAACGGCGGGTCGTCCGGCCGGCCGGACCCGAGCGGCCGGGTCGCCTCGCCGGCGGTGAGGTAGATGGTGGTGTTGGGCCGCCCGGCGGCGATCGAGTTCGCCAGGTCCGGGTTCAGGAACAGGATGTCGTCGTCCTGGTGCGCGACGACGTTGACGTAGGAAGCGGTCGGTGCGGTGGTGCGGGACGAGTTCGGTAAGTCCGGCGGGGCCACCGAGACCTCCTCTCAGCGAGAAGACCGGAGGTGTCCACGATGTGGACGGGCGACCAGGCTAGCCCCGTCGGGGCCTCGCGGAAGGCGTTTTCGGTGTTCCGGTGACCGGACCGCGCCGGCGCGGTCGGCGCGGGGGTGCCGGACCGCACCGCGGTGGTCGGCGCCGGGGCGTGCGGGGGTCCTTCAGCGGCAGGCGGCGGGCTGCCGGGGGAACGGGACGCCGGCGGCCCGCAGCGCCTCCAGGGCGTCGGGCACCGTGGGGTGGACGTCCACCAGCTCGTCGACCAGCGTCATCTCCAGGGTGCGCAGGACCGCGCGCCGGCTGGTGGCCACGGCGATGGCCGTCCCGTGGCGCTCGGCCCGCCCGCACGCCTCGACGAGCAGCCGGATCCCGGTGGAGCCGAAGAAGTCGACGGCGGTCAGGTCCAGCACCAGTCCGGCGGGGCGGCGGTCGAGCTGCTCGACCAGGGCGGCCCGCGCGGGGACCTCGCAGACCATGTCGACCTCGCCGACGAGCCCGACCACGGGCACGCCCCACCGGTCGCCCGTGCTGACGGTCGTGGTGGTGGTGATGTCACCCAAGCGGCACTCCTCGGTCGGTACGAGAACCGGCAACCGAGCCCCTGTTCAACCCGATTCGTCGCTCCGCGTAGCGCTGTCGCGTGGACATCGCGACCGTACGGCGTGGGAAGCGGCACCCGCAACCACCCGGTGGTGGGATACCGGCCGTTTGCGCGGACCGTGTTGCGCCGAAGGGGTCACCGCTGCGGGTTGACACCGGGTAACCGTGGGCAGGACCCCGCTGGGCCCAGGGCCGAAGGGAGACGCCGATGTCCGGTGAGCAGGTCGTCGTGGGGGTCGACGGCACCGACGGGGCCGCGCGGGCGGCCGAGTGGGCGGCCCGGCGGGCGGCGCTGTGGGGGCTGCCCCTGCTGCTGGTCCACGGGTTGCGGTGGCCGCTCTACGAGCAGGTCCACCTGCACCAGCCGGTCGACGTCGCGGGGGAGGAGGCGATGCGGCAGTGGGCGCGCGACCTGCTCGACGACGTGGCGCGGCGGTGCCGGGCCCGCGGCGCGGTGGACGTCCGGGCCGAGGTGGTGCCGGGCGATCCGGCGGACGTGCTGGTGCGGGCGGCGGAGGGCGCGGCGTTCGTCGTGGTCGGGCACTCGGACGGCGGTGGCGTGACGAGCGTCCTGCTGGGCTCGACCGCGGCGCAGGTCGTGCAGGCGTGCGCCCGGCCGGTGGTGGTGGTGCGCGCCGGGGAAGGGGGCGCCGGGGGAGAGGGCGCCGGGGAAGAGGGCACCGGGGAAGAGGGCGCCGGGGAAGAGGGCGCGGGGGAAGGCGGTACCCCGGGAGGTGCCGGGGAGGCGCGCGGTGAGGGCGGTCCGGTGGTGGTCGGGGTCGACGGTTCGCCGATCGGCGGTCGGGCGCTCCGGTTCGCGCACGAGTTCGCCGAGCGCGCCGGGGTGGGGCTCCTGGCGGTGCACGCGGTGGCCGACGGCGCGGTCCCGTACCGGGTCGAGGAGGACGCCGACCTGGCGGAGTGCGCGCGCCTGCACCCGGGGGTCCGCGCCCGCGTGGAGGTCGTCCCGGGGCCGCCGGTGGAGGTGCTGCTCGCGGCCGCCCGGACCGCCGGGCTGCTGGTGGTCGGCAGCCACGGGGCGGGGGTGGTGCGCCGAGCCCTGTTCGGGTCGGTCAGCCAGTCGGTGGTGGACCGGGCGGCGTGCCCGGTCGCGGTGCTGCCCCCGCACGCCGGGGCCTGAGCGTCAGGCCACGAAGCCGATGGTCAGCAGGACGTTGGCGTAGAGGCGGCCGTCACCGGTCGCCACGCACACGGCCAGCTCGGGACCGCGGCAGGCGTCGTAGAAGTCCTGCCGCGCCAGCGGTCGCAGGGGCAGCTCGGGGCCGAGCAGGCGCTCGTAGTCCGCCCACGCCGGGGGAGTGCCGCCCTCGTCGGGGCGCATGGTGTGCACGGCCTCGACCGGGACGGCGGTGAGCAGCGGCTCCAGCACCTGGTCCACGGTGAGCAGGCCGGGGCGCAGGTTGAGGTGCACCAGCTCGGCGCGGTGGTGGACGTTGGTGCGGTGCGCGTAGTTCGCGTCCGCGAGCAGCACCCGGCTGCCGTGGCCGGCCGTGGCCAGGGCGGAGAGCAGCGGCGGGTGCAGCAGGGGGTAGCGGAGCATCGGGCGGCCCTTCGGTGCGCGAGTCGGCGTGCGCTCCGCATGTTATCGCTAACACGAACGCGGGCAAGAGCTTGAAACCCGTAGCTGTTAGCGCTCACCCGATCACGTGGCGCATCCGCTCGCGCAGCCGAAAACGCGGTGTGCGGGGGTTCCCGCACACCGCGTGGTGTCGTTGTGGCGTGGGCGCTTACCGCGGGCTCGTGCGGCGACCGCCGGCGATGCCCTCCGCGACGCCGATGAGCAGCACGGACGCGATCACCGCGACGATGAAGCCCAGGACGTTGAGCTCGAAGACGCCGCCGGTGCCGAGCAGGTTGGCGATCGTGCCGCCGATGACCGAACCGACCAGCCCGAGCAGCAGCGTCGCCACGATGCCCAGGCGCTGCTTGCCGGGTTTGATCAGTCGGGCGAGCGCGCCGATGACCAAGCCGGCGACGATGAACCCGATCATGTCGTCCTCCCGGTTGTCGATGGCTGTCGGTGGTGGGGTACCCGACCGCCCCGGCGCCCAATCCCCGCGCCGTGCGCCACGACCCGCGCTCAGTGCCCGTTGGCGGCCATGACCAGCAGCATCAGCGACAGGGCCAGCTGGAGCAGGCCGACGGAGACGCCGACGACCGCGGTCCAGTCGACCCGGTACTCGGTCCGGGTGGACATCGACAGCACCCCGAACCCCACGGCCACCACCGCCACCGCCGCGCCGCCCGCCGGGATCGGCCAGCTGAGCAGGCTCAACCCCAGCGAGAGAGGCCCCAACCAGGCGCCGCGCCCGGGACGGTCCCCGGCGGGCAGCCACCTCCCCGAGCCGTTCACGCGCGCCTCCGCTTTCCGTGGTCCGACCGGCGCCGATCAGGCGGTCCGACCCCCCGCGACGATAGCGTTCCCGGGGCGACCGGCGGAGCACGGCCCGGCGCGGCAGGCACGACCCCGAGGAGCGCCGATGGCGGCCGAACGGCCACAGACCGACCACGAACCGGACTACCGGTTCACCCTGGCCAACGAGCGCACCTTCCTGGCCTGGATCCGCACCGCGCTGGGCCTGCTGGCGGCCGGTGTCGCGGTGCGGCAGCTGGTGCCGCCGTTCGAGGTGCCGTGGGCGACCACCGCGCTGGCCGTGGGGTGCCTCGCGCTGGCGGTGCTGGTGGCGGGCACGAGCTTCCCGCGGTGGCGGCGGGTGCAGGCGGCCATGCGGTCGGGCGCCGCGCTGCCCCGCAACCGCGTGCTGGTCGTGCTCACCGCGGCCGTGCTCGTGCTGGCCGGGTTCGCGGCGGTGCTGGTCGTGTTCGCGTGAGCCGGGAGCGCGATCCGGGCCTCCAGCCGGAGCGCACGGTCCTGGCCTGGCGGCGCACCGCGATGGCGGCCGCGGCGTGCGCCCTGCTGCTGCTCCACGTGGCGGTCCGGCAGCGGTGGGGGTGGACGACCCTGCCCGCGGTCCTCGTCGCCGCCACGTCGGTGGTGCTGGCCGTGGCCGCGCGGTCCCGACAGGGCGCGACCGGGCCCGTCGACCCCGCCGTGCCGCCGACCGTGGCGGCGCTGGTGGTCGCCGCGTGCCTGTCGGCGCTGTCGCTCGACCTCGGCCCGCCCTGAGCGCCGTCGCTCCACACCGGACACCCGCCCCCGGGCGGGTTCACCGGTTCGCCGCCGGATTTCACCGGCCGTTCGATCACCGGACCCGCTCACCGGCCAGTCCTGTCGGGTGATCGCGGGGGAAGTGCGGGAGTGCGGACCGGCGGCTGCGGGCGAGCCGGCCGAACGGCTGTCGGCGGGCCCGGGGGACCGGTGGCGGCACACCCGGGCGGTGGCGGCGCGGGCCCGGGAGCTGTCGGTCACGGTGCCCGCCGAGGACCGCGACCTGGTGGTCACCGCGGCGTGGCTGCGCTACACCGGCTACGCCGCGCCCGTCGCGGTCACCGGCTTCCACCCCCGGGGTGAGCGCGTCGCGGTCGAGCGGCGGATGGCCGACGTGCCGGCACGGCCCGGACTCGCCCAACGCGCGTCCACCACCCGCGCGCCCCTGCTGCCGGCCGTCGCCGAGCGCGTGGAGGGCGGGTGCGCTGAGCCGCGGACTGGCCGCGGACCGCGATGCCCGGACCGCGATGCCCGGACCGCGAGGTGCGAGGTGCGATGCCCGGGGTGCGAGGTGCGAGGGCTGGGCCGAGGGGCGAGGGCGCCGGGTGCCGAGTTCAGGTCCCGTGCGGATCACCCGATGGGGGAACAGGCCGGTCGGCCCGCCCGACGCCAGGATCGACGCCGTGGGAGCCGCGGACCGGGTGCTGCTGATCGACGTGGACGGTGTCGTGGGACCGGACGCGCCGCGGCCGGAGCTGGTGCGCGCGCGGGTCGCGGCGGTGCTGCGCGCGGCCGGGCCGGTGCACCACGCGCTGGCCTGCTACACCGGTGCGGGCCCGGGGCCGGACCTGGTGGGCAGCGCGCTCACCGAGCTGGGCGTGCCGAGCCGGGCGGTGCCGCCCGGCCGCGGCGCGGTGGCTGCCGCCCTGCTCGCCCACGCCCGCCACGCGCACGGCCGGGGGTGCCGGGCCTTCGCGGTGGCCGCGGACCACCGCGCCGCGCCGAAGTGCTTCGACGTGGTCGACGGGCCCGGCCGCGGCGCCGTGGTCCGGGCGTCGCGCGCGGCGCTGGTCGCGGCGGTGGGCGTGGTGGTCGGGCGGGTTCTGGGTGAAGGGCTCTCGCGTTCGGCTCGAAAGCACCTGCGCAAGTCCTCTTGACGGCGGCCCGGTGCGGTGCGGGCCGCGACCTGCGCGGGACCGACCCTTGACGGTAATGCGCCCGTCATCTTAGGGTCCGGCAACTCGAAATATTTCAACCAGTACAACGAAAGTTTCGAAGTGACATCGCGAGGAAGCGAGAGACCCTGATGAAGTCGACCCACCTGGTCACCGCCGCAGTCGCCGCGGTGGCGCTGTCGGTGCCGTTGACGCTCGTGGCCTCGGCCGCGCCGGCAGCCGCCCACCAGCCGGGCCACGCCAAGAAGGACACCCTGCGCGAGGCGGCCCCCAAGGGCTTCTACATCGGCACCGCCGCGGCCGGCGGCGGTCACCACGAGGAGCAGCCCTACCCCGACCCGTTCACCTCGGACCAGCAGTACCGCAAGCTGCTGGCCGCGGAGTTCAGCTCGGTCTCGCCCGAGAACCAGATGAAGTGGGACTACCTCCGCCCCGACCGGGACACCTACAACTTCGGCATGGCGGACAAGATCGTCAAGTTCGCCCGGCAGAACGGGCAGGTCGTCCGCGGCCACACCCTGCTGTGGCACAGCCAGAACCCGGCCTGGCTGGAGCAGGGCGGCTTCACCAAGGAGGAGCTGCGCGAGATCCTGCGCGAGCACATCCTCACCGTGGTCGGCCGCTACCAGGGCCGCATCCAGCAGTGGGACGTGGCCAACGAGATCTTCAACGAGGCCGGCCAGCTGCGCGGCGAGAACATCTGGATCAGGGAGCTGGGTCCGGGCATCGTCGCGGACGCGTTCCGCTGGGCCCACCAGGCCGACCCCAGGGCGAAGCTGTTCTTCAACGACTACGGCGTGGAGAGCGTCAACGCCAAGAGCAACGCCTACCTGGCGCTCATCAAGGAGCTGCGCGCCCAGCGGGTGCCCGTGCACGGGTTCTCCGCCCAGGCGCACCTGAGCACGCGGTACGGCTTCCCGGGTGACCTCCAGGTCAACCTCCAGCGCTTCGACGACCTCCGGCTGGAGACCGCGATCACCGAGCTGGACGTGCGGATGGACCTGCCGGAGAGCGGCACGCCCACCGAGGCCCAGCTGGCGCAGCAGGCGGACTACTACCAGCGCACGCTCGACGCCTGCCTGAAGGTGGACGACTGCAACTCCTTCACCATCTGGGGCTTCACCGACAGGTACTCGTGGGTCCCGGTGTTCTTCGAGGGGGAGGGCTCGGCCACGGTCATGACCGAGGACTTCGGTCGCAAGCCGGCCTACCACGCCCTGCGCACGACCCTGGAGAAGGCGGGCAAGAAGCGCCGCTGACGTGGTGAACGACCGTCCTGTGTGGACGGTTTGGGGGAGGGTCGGCCGATCGGGCCGGCCCTCCCCCCGCGTTCCCGGCCCCCTCCGGGGCCGCGACCGTCAGGTGGTGATGGAGAAGCTGTTGGACCTGAAGTCCATCCCGCCCGCGGACGAGGTGATCTCGAAGCCGAACTGCACGTCCCCGATCGTCACGTCCCCGTACCACCCGCGGGTGCCGATCCAGCGCAGCACCGCCAGCACGTCGACCGTGCCGGAGTTGGTGTTGCTCGTGCGCACGAAGGAGAACACCTGGTTCGACCCGTTCGAGCCGCGGTGCACGTCCCAGGTGTGGCCGCCCACCGAGACGGTGGTCTCGCGCGCCCCGATGGGGCCCACCGCGCCCTGCTTGTTGACCCAGATCATGACCTCGTAGGCGTGGTTGTCGGCCCAGATGTCGTACGCGGTCGCGTAGGCGCCGCTGCCGGGGCGGGTGACGTCGAACGAACTGGACAGCCTGCTCAACCCGCTGAGCTTGCGGCCGACGTTCCTGGCCGAGTGCGGGTAGGACTTCACGCCACCGGTGTTCGGGTGGTTCGCCCACACGCCCCAGTTGCCGTAGGAGTTGGCCCAGATCGTCTGCGGGCCGGTGCCGCTGCCCCAGACGTTGTTGCGGACCGTGTACCCACCGTTGGACCAGGTGCCCCACTTGTCGGTGGAGGACCAGGTCGCGGCCTGCGCCGAACCCGCGTTCCCCACCAGGAGCCCGACCAGCGCGACCACCACCGCGGCCCACCGCGTCCTGTTCACCATCGACACTCTTCCCCGGGCTTCGTCGCCCGTTCTCCGGCGCGCTGCGGCGAAAGCGCGGAAGTGCGGTTCCCGACGACGGTGGAACGAACTGTGGCAGCCGCCGGGGTGGTGGTCAACGGTGGCGTCCGGATTCGACGGCGTTCGAACCGGGCGTTCGAAGCTTTTCACCCGGACGTGCGTGTCGAAGCGTTCGACGGGTTGTCGAACGCGCGTTCACCGAGCAGGCTCGTCAACGATCGCCCGGGTCCTGATCGGACCGGAAGCGTTGTTGGACAACGGTGTTCGACTGGAGGAAGGTCATGAGACGAACGCTCGCGGCGATCGGTGTCGCGCTGCTCTCCGCCGCCGGGTTCGTGGCGGTGTCCCTGCCGCAGGCCGGCGCGGCGGTGGGCCTGCACGTCAGCGGGACCAGGATCGTCGAGGCCAACGGGCAGCCCTTCGTGATGCGCGGCGTCAACCACCCGCACGTCTGGTTCACCGGCCGGACGAGCGCGTTCGCCGACGTCAAGGCGTTGGGCGCGAACACCGTGCGGGTGGTGCTGGGCTCGGGCCAGCGGTGGGGCCCGTCCACCGACACGGCCGCCGTGATCGACCTGTGCAAGCGGAACCGGCTCATCTGCGTGCTGGAGGTGCACGACACCACCGGTTACGGCGAGGAGGCCGCGGCCGCGTCGCTGGACCAGGCGGTCGACTACTGGATCAGCCAGAAGAGCGCCCTGGTCGGCCAGGAGAACCACGTCGTGGTCAACATCGGCAACGAGCCGATCGGCAACGTCGACGCCGCCCAGTGGACGGACGCGACCGCCGCCGCGATCCGGAAGATGCGCGCCAACGGGTTCCAGCACCTGCTGATGGTCGACGGGCCGAACTGGGGCCAGGACTGGCAGTACGTGATGCGGGACAACGCGCAGGAGGTCCTCGACGCCGACAGCGCGCGCAACACCGTGCTGTCGATCCACATGTACTCGGTGTTCAACACCGCCGCGAGCATCGTCGACTACCTCGACCGGTTCCGGGCCAACGGGTGGCCGCTGGTCATCGGGGAGTTCGGCTGGCGGTTCGCCGCGAACGAGGTGGACCACGAGACGATCCTGGGCGAGGCGGAGAAGCGGGGCCTGGGTTACCTGGCCTGGTCGTGGAGCGGCAACACCGACCCGGTCCTGGACATGGCCACCGAGTTCGACCCGACCCGGCTCACCACCTGGGGCCAGCGCGTCTTCAACGGCGCCAACGGGATCAGGGCCACGTCCCGGGAAGCCGCCATCTACGGTCGTGGCACGACCACCACCACGACGACCACGACCACCACCACGCCGCCCGGCGGCGGGGCCGGCTGCACCGCCACCTACCGGGTCGTGAACCAGTGGCCGGGCGGGTTCCAGGGCGAGGTCAGGGTCACCGCGGGCGCCTCGGCGATCAGGGGGTGGACGGTCCGCTGGACCTTCGCGGACGGCCAGGCCATCACCAACGCCTGGAACGCCTCGGTGACCAGCAGCGGTTCGGCGGTGACCGCGCGCAACGCGGGCCACAACGGCGCGCTCGCCGCCGGCGCCACCACGGCGTTCGGGTTCACCGGCACGTCGCGCACCACGAACACCGGCCCCACCGCGTCCTGCGTCGCGAGCTGAGCCGGGCCCACCGGGGCCGCTCGACGCGTCGAGCGGCCCCGGTGAACGGGTCGGCGCAGGTGGTGGCGCCACCCGCGTTCCACGCCTCGGCGAGCGCCGACGCGTCACCGTGATCCGGTAGGGTCCGGGCCGATGATCCCGCAGACTCGCCCCCCGGACCTGCCGGCCCGCGTCGACCTGACGTCGTCGGGTTCGCCGAGCTGGTCGGGGCGGAAGGTGCGGTTACGCGAGATCCACCCCGGTGACCGGCGCACGCTGATGGGGTTCGACCGGGACTGCGCCGACCGCCGGGCGCCGGAGGCCGGCGGTTACCGGCACTGGGGGGCCCACCGGACCCGCACCCCCGACCCCGGCGGGGACCTCCAGTTCGCCATCGAGGCGCTGCGCAGCGGGGTGCTGGTCGGGTCGGTGTCCACGGTCCGGTCCGACGCCACCTCCGACCGGTTCAGCTACGGCATCGGGATCGGCCCCCGGCACCGGCGGTGCGGCTACGCGGCCGACGCCGTGACAGTCCTGCTGGCGCTCATGTTCGGGCGCGGTTACCGGACCTGCGAGGTCGGCATCTACGGCAGCAACTTCGCCTCCCTGATCCTGCACGCCGGTCTCGGCTTCCGGGAGGAGAAGCGCTTCCTCGACCCGAACCTGTCGCAGGGCGAGTTCAGGTACCTGGTGCTCATGACCATGACCGCGCGCGAGTTCGCGGTGCTCCACCCGGACCGCGCGGAACCGCCCGACGCCGCTGCCCGCCGCGGCCGCCACCAGCGCAACCGGCGCGGACGGCACTGGCCGTCCCCGGAGAACACCTAGACCGGGTCGGGCTCCTCCCCGCCGGGCGCCCCGAAGTCCCGCACCCGGCAGCACAGCTCCTGCGTGCGCACCGCGTCCGCGTAGTCGCACACCACCAGCCCCGGCTCGCCCCGCCGCACCGCGGCGAGGAACCGCTCGTCGGCGATCACCAGCGGGTCGCGGCCGATCGGGACCTCGTGCACCCCGGAGGCGTCCTCCCGGCGCAGCACGCGGTTGGTCAGGGTGAGCCTGCGGCCCTCGCAGCAGAACTCGATGCCCGCGTCCACCGTGGCGTGCAGGACGGGGGTCGCGGTGAACGTGCCCACCGCCCCCGAGGCGAACCGGAGCGTCGCCGCGCTCACCGTGGCCACGTCCAGGTCCGGGTGGACGGGCAGGGCCGAGTGCCGGGAGACGGCGTGGAGCACCTCGGCCTCCCCGAGCAGGAACCGGGCCAGGTCGACCAGGTGAGTGGCCTGCTCGACCACCTGCCCCCCGCCGCGGGCCGCGACCCGCCACCACGGCGCGGGCGGCACGGAGCCGTGCCAGGCGGCGCGCACGAGGTGCGGTGGCGTCTCGGCGAGCATCCGGCGCAGCTCGGGGACCACCTCCGCGGCGCGCCAGTAGTAGCCCGCGCAGGCGGTGGTGCCGCGCTCGGCCAGCGCGGCGGCGATCCGGCGCGGGGTGGCCAGGTCGACGCCCACGGGCTTCTCGACGTAGAACGGGACGCCGCGCCCGATGAGCGCGAACTCGATGTCGCCGTGGGCGTCGGGCGGCACGCAGACCCAGGCCGCGTCCACCTCCTCGGCGGCCAGCAGCCCGGCCGTGGTGGCGTAGGGCCGACCGCCCCACCGCGCGGCCCGCTCGGGCGCGGCGCGGCCCACGTGACCGACGATCTCGACCCCCAGGCCGGTCAGCGCCTCCGCGTGCCGCCCGGCGATGTAGCCGGTGCCGACCAGCGCCGCCCTCACCCGGCCACCTCCGCGGCCCGCCACAGCTCGACCCGGCTGCGCCAGTCGCCGGTGTGCCGGGGCGGCGGCGGTGGCGGGAACGCGGCGGGCACGCCGGCGGCCATCAGGGCGGCCCCGGTGCTGACGAGCCCGTCGGCGTGCCGCCGGTAGCGGCGGTCGGCGTCCAGCCCGCGCAGCCGGACGCGGCGCGCGCCCTCGCCCGCGACCCCGCGCACCTGGTACAGGAACAGCACGGTCTCGCGGCGGTCGCGGGAGACGTACTGCACGGCGCAGGGCCCGGTGTCCGACGGCGGCACCAGCCAGTGCTGGTCGCCGTCCTGGAGGGTGGGCCGCAGCCGCTTGTACTCGGCGATCAGCTCCCGCGCCCGCGCCCGCTCGTCCTCGTCCCACCCCAGCACGTCGCCGGAGATGCCCAGCACGCCCTGCATGGCGACGTGGAAGCGGAACTCCAGCGGGGTGGTGCGACCGGTGGTCGCCTCCGGCGCGTCGGTCACCCAGCCGACCATCGCCCGGGGCGCGTAGGCGCGGGTGAACCCGTACTGCACCCGCAGCCGGTCGGCCGGGTCGGTGTTGTCGCTGACCTGCGCGAGGTCCGCCAGCCCCAGGATGCCCAGGTCCACCCGGCCGCCGCCGCCCGCGCAGGTCTCGATCATCAGGTCGGGGAACTCGGCCCGCAACCGCCCGATGACCTCGTACACGCCCCGGACGTGGCGCACCCACACCTCGCGCCGCCGGTGCTCCGGCGCCTGCGGCCACCCCACCTCGGTGTAGGGGCGGTTGTGGTCCCACTTGACGAAGTCGATCGGCTGCTCGGCCAGCAGCCGGCGGACCCGGGCGAACACGTCCTCCCGCACGTCCTCGCGCGCGAAGTTGAGCACCAGCTGGTGGCGCGACGGCGTGGGCTCGCGGTCGGGCAGGTGCAGCACCCGGTCGGGGTGGGCGCGGAACAGGTCGCTGTCCGGGTTGACCATCTCGGGTTCCAGCCAGATCCCGAACCCCATGCCCAGCCGGTGCACCTCGGCCACGAGCGGGGCCAGGCCGTCGGGGAACTTCGCCGGGTCCACCACCCAGTCGCCCAGTCCCGCGCGGTCGTCGTCGCGGCCGGTGAACCAGCCGTCGTCCACCACGAACAGCTCGACGCCGAGTTCGGCGGCCCGCCGCGCGAGCGCCACCTGGTGGTCGAAGCGGACGTCGAAGGAGGTCGAGAGCCAGGTGTTGTAGTGCACCGGGGGCGGCGTGCCGCGGTGCCGGGCGGGCAGGACGTGGTCGCGCTGGTGGCGGTGCAGGAGCCGGGCGGCCCCGTCCAGCCCCTCGTCGGTGTAGCCGCACACCAGGGGCGGGGTGCGGTAGTCCTCGCCGGGGTCGAGGTGCCAGGTGGAGTCGAACGGGTGCGGGCCCGCGACCACGTGCAGCGCGTCGTTGCGCTCGGTCTCCAGCACGATCGACCAGTTGCCGCTCCACGCCAGCGCGCCGAACCAGACCGGTCCCTCCTCGCCGACCCGCGCGAGCGCGAACCAGGGGTTGGCCTCGTGGCTGGTGAAGCCCCGCCGGCTCTCCAGCACGACCTTGCCCGGCGGCAGCCCGCGCCGGGTCAGCCGGTACTCGTCGCCCCACCGGCCGTGCAGCGTCCACGACTCGTAGCGCGCCGGGGGCAGGCCGAGCACCGCGCTGGCGAGGCGTTCGACGCGCAGCGGGCGGGTGCCCCGGTTGACCACCCGCGCGTCCCGCACGACGATGCCGTGGTCGGCCCGCACCGCGAACCGGTGCTCCACCACCAGGCCCGTCGCGGCGTCCTCGAAGGCGAGCACCAGGACGTCGTCCTCCACGCGGTCGTCGCGCCAGGTCAGGCGCGACACCGCCGAGCCGTCCGCGCGGGCGACGACCAGGCCCGGTTCCTTGTACGCGGGGTCGCCGTAGGCGGTGTGGGCCAGCGGGACGCCGTCGAGGAAGTGTGCCTGCGACGGCCGGTTCCACGGCACGTGCGGCAGGTAGGAGTTCCCGCCCAGGCCCCCGCCGTCACCGCCCCAGTGGTCGAGCAGCAGCGCCCGGCCGTCCGCGACGGACAGCAGCATCGCGCTGTGGGCGGTGCGCAGCAGCCACGCCGGTCGTCCGGCGCACGTGGTGCGCGTGATCGCGGGATCGGCGGGCACGGCCCTCCTTCGGGTTGGCGGCGGGGGAGCACGGGGAGCAGGTCACGGGTCCGGCGCCAGCCGGGCGTCCACCGCCTCGGCCGAGAAGACCTGGTCGACCACCAGGTGCCGGGCGCCGTGCACGCCGGCCCGGTCGCCGAGCCGGCTCTCCACCACGGCCAGGCTGCTGGCCAGCGCGGGCACGGTCCGCTCGTGCAGGCCCTCGCGGACGCCGACGAGGAGGTGCTCGCGGGTCAGCGCGAGGTCGCCGCCGATCACCACCACGGTCGGGTTCAGCAGGGCCACCGCGGTCGCCAGCACCTCGCCCAGCAGCCGCCCGGCGTCGCGGACGAGCGAGATCGCGTCCGGGTCGCCCTCGCCCACCAGGCGGACCACGTCGCGGCTGCTCGCGGCCGGGATGCCGCGCTCGGTGAGCCGGCGGGCCAGCGCCGCGCCGCTCGCGTGCGCGGCCAGGCACCCGGTCGCGCCGCAGCGGCACCGCGCGTCGTCGACCGGCCGGGCGAGGCGGACGTGGCCGATGTCGCCGCCCTGGCCGGTCGCGCCCCGCTCGGGCCGCCCGCCCAGCACCACGCCCGCGCCGATGCCGGTGCCGACCTTCACGAACAGCAGGCCGTCCACGTCGGGGTAGCGCTCCCGGACCTCGCCCAGGCCCAGCAGGTTCGCGTCGTTGTCCACGAACGCCGGGCAGCCCAGGGCGTCGGCGAGGGTCCTGGCCACGGGCACGTCGTGCCAGCCGGGCAGGATCGGCGGCCGCACGGGTCGTCCGGTGCGGAAGTCGACCGGGGCGGGCAGGCCGACGCCGACCCCGACGACCTCCGACCGGTCCCGGCCCGCCTCCCGGAGCAGGTCGCGGAACCGGCGGACCACGGTCTTGAGCACGACGTCCGGGTCCTGCGCCGCGTCCAGGTCCTCGGCGCGCTCGGCCAGCGCGCGCCCACCCGCGTCGGTCAACGCGAAGCGCGCGTGCGTCGCGCCCAGGTCGGCGGCCAGGACGAGCTTGTCGGTCTCGTCGAACGACAGCACCTCGGTGGGCCTGCCCGCGCCGCCGCGCCGCTGCTCGACGACCCGCAGGTAGCCCGCGGAGACGAGCCGGTCGACCCGCAGCGCCACCGTCGAGCGGGACAGCCCGGTCAGGTCCCGCAGCTCCCGCCGGGTCCGGACCCGCCCGGACCGGATGAGCACCAGGATCTCGCCGGGCGACGTGGTGAACCCGCTGCGCGCCGTCACCGGGTCAGCCCTTCTCCGCGCCGCTGGTCAGGCCCTGCGAGAGCAGCCGCTCGGTGAGGAGGAACAGCAGCACGACGGGCAGCGTGATGACCACCGACCCGGCCATGAGCACGGTGGTGGGCACCTCGACGCTGCCCGACAGCTGCGCCAGCCCGAGCGAGACGGTCCACCGGTCCCGCCGCTCGACGAGGAACAGCAGCGCGAACAGGAACTCGTTCCACGCGATCACGAACACGAAGATCCCGGTCGCGACCAGCGAGGGCACGGCCAGCGGCAGGCTGATCCGCCGGATCACGCCGACCCGGCTCAGCCCGTCGACCAGGCCGGCCTCCTCGACGCCCTCCGGGATCGTCGCGAAGTGGTTCTTCAGCATGTAGAGGGCCACCGGCACCGTCTGCGCGATGTAGACCAGCACCAGGCCGACCAGCGAGCCGCGCAGTTGCACCTGGGTGAGCAGGGCGAACAGCGGGATCGCCAGCACGATGCCGGGGAACAGGTACACGAGCAGGAACAGCGCGCTGACCTGCCGCCTGCCGAAGAACTCCAGCCTGCTCACCGCGTACGCGCCGGGAACGGCGATCCCCAGCGCCACCACCACCGACGCGCCCGCCACCGCGGCGCTGTTGCCCAGCAGCTCCAGGAACCCCTGGCCGCCCTCGACCACCGGGCGCAGCACGTCGGCGTAGGTGGCCAGGGTCAGCGCGCCCGGGTCGGGCAGCAGCGAGTCGGGCCGCAGCAGCAGGTCCTCGATGGGCCGCAGCGAGAGCAGGACCATGTAGTAGAACGGCAGCAGGGTGGCGACCAGGAAGAACACGATGACCACCGGCCGCAGGACGGCGAGCACGGCCCGTTCCACGCGGTCGCGCGTCCACGGCGGTGCGGCGCGGTTCACGGCCTGTCCCCTTCCCGACGGCGCAGCAGCCGCAGGTACGCGCCGAGCAGCACGGCCAGCACGACGGCGAGCAGCACGGACTGCGCGGCCGCGGCGCCCACGTTGCGCTGCACGGTGAGCAGCTCGTAGACCCGCACGCTGACCACCCGGGTGCCCGCCGCCCCGCCGGTCAGCAGGAAGACGTCGTCGAACTCGTTGAACGTCCAGATGGCGCGCAGCACCATGAGCACCGCGATGACGGGCATCAGCCGCGGCAGCACGACGTGCCGGAACCGCTGGGTCGGCGTCGCGCCGTCGACGGTCGCGGCCTCCTCCAGGTCGGGCGGCAGGGCCGACAGCCGGGCCAGCAGGAACAGGAACGCGAACGGGAAGTAGCGCCAGCCCTCGAACGCGATGACGGTCAGCAGCGCGGTCGGCACCGGCACGTCCAGGCCGAGCACGTCCACCCGGTCGGTCGTCCGGGACAGGAACGCGATGGGGTCGTCCCACCCGAACAGCCGCCTGCCCAGGCTGTTGACCACGCCGAACTCCGGGTTCAGCAGGACCCGCCAGACGAACGCGACCGCGACGACCGGCGCGACGTAGGGGATGAGCATCGCCGCGCGCACGAACGACCGGCCGGGGAACGGCCGGCGCACCGCCAGCGCCGCGACCAGGCCCAGCGCGATGGTCAGGACCGTCGACCCCACCGTGTAGGCGACCGTGGTGCGCAGGCTCTCCCACAGCACGTCCGAGCCGAGCACGCGCTCGAAGTTGTCGAGCGTCAGGCCCTGGAACACGTCCGCGCGCCCGACGTCGATCAGCCGGACCCGCTGGAACGCCAGCAGCAGCGACCAGGCCAGCGGCACCAGCACCACCGCGACGACGATCACCAGCGACGGGGTCAGCAGCAGCACCCCGGTGCGCGCGTCGCGCTGCTTGAGCGTGCGGGGTGGCCCGGTCGGCGCGCGCACCGCCTACCCGCCGATCTCGTCGGCGATGTCGAGGGCCTGCTCCTGGGCCGAGCGCGCCGCGTCCGCCGCGTCCCCGGAGCCGTTGACCAGCTCGGCCAGCGCCCTGGGCACGACGAGCTGGCCGGCGACCGCGCCCGCGAGCTCGCCCCGGCCCTCGGCGAAGCCCCACCGGCGGAAGCTGTGCGGGCTCTCCTCCACGACCCGCAGCGTCTCCGCGTCGTAGAACCGGGACAGCGGGGCCCTGGTGTCGACGCCGACGTCCAGCCCGCGCCACGCCTCGACGTACGCCCGCGGCTCCCGCGCGGTGCCCGCGCGCACCGGCACCCTGCCCTCGGGCGCGATGGCGAGCCAGTCCCGGTAGCCCTCACCCATCAGGTACTCGACCAGCCGCTTCGCGTCCTCCGTCGCGGCGTCCTTGAGCAGCGCGAACGACGCGGTCTCGCCGAAGGTGGTCGGCTCGTCGCCGTCCGGTCCGGTGAGCCCGGCGACGACACCGGTGTTCCTGGCCAGGAACGCGGGGTCGTCCCGGCACGGGGGGCACGTCGGCAGCGCGTCGTCCCGCAGCCCCGCGAGCTCGTCGAGCAGGTAGGAGGACCAGACGACCATGGCCGACCGGCCCGCGAAGTAGGTGGCCCGGGTGGTGTCGACGTCCTGGTCGCCGGAGGCGGAGTGCTCGGTGACGAGGTCGGCGTAGAACCGGAACGCCGCCACGCACGCCGGGCTGTCCAGCGCCACCCGCCCGTCGTCGGCGACCAGCTCGCAGCCGTTGGCGAGGGCGAGGTGCTCGAACGTCTGGTGGGTGAACACGTCGGCCGGGGTCGTGCTCGCGGTGATGCCCGTGACCTCGCCCCGGTCGAGCCGTCCGGCGGCGGCGCGGATCGCGTCGAACGACGTGGGCGGCGCCAGCCCGGCCTCGGCGAAGAGGTCCTTGCGGTAGAACAGCAGCTGGGCCCAGCCGTCGCTGGGCACGACGAGCTGGGTGTCCCCCTGGCGGGTCAGCTCCAGCGCCTGCGGCGCGAACGTGCCGGCGCCCAGCGCGTCCACGACCTGCGCCGCGGCATCGGTGTCCAGCAGGTCGTCGGTGCGCAGCCGGCTCATGATCGGCAGCGAGATCGAGCCGATCACGTCGGGCAGGTCGCCGGCCGCGGCGGCGGAGGTGAGCACGGCCGTGAGCTGGTTCTCCGCGACCGCGACCAGCCTGGTCGGGACGCCGGTCCGCTCGGTGAACCGCGCCAGCAGGCGTTCCTGGGCCTGGACGCGGTCGGCGGTGTCCTCGATGGTCCAGAACAGCAGCGCACCGTCGTCCCCGTCGCCGGGACCACCGCCGCAGGCCGCCAGGAGCAGGGCGGCGGACACCGCGGCGGTGAGCACGCGGACTCCCCGTCGGGTCATGGTCGCTCCCTTCCGGTGGTGCGGTGGCCGCCACCCAACACCCGGGGTTCGTCCCGTGACAACCGCCGTCCCGGCCACGGCTTCGGGCCCGAGTTCGGTGCCGCACCGGCGTTTCCGCTCCGCGGGCGTCCGGGATCGGGTTGCCGCATTGCGCGTTGTGACCGACGGCGGGATTAATGGCCGACATGCCGCCACGGGGAACCGCCCGCACCGGACCGGGCTCGCCCGGCGGTGTGGACGTCGCCGGCCTCCGGGCGCGGGCCGCCGCGACGCTGCTGCGCAACCGGCGCGGCTCGACCACCGTGCCGACCGGCGCGCTCTACCCGCACCAGTGGAGCTGGGACTCGGCGTTCATCGCCGTCGGGCTGGCCCACGTCGACCCCGGTCGGGCGTTCGCGGAGCTGGCCGCGCTGCACGAGGCGCAGTGGCGGGACGGGCGGGTGCCGCAGATCGTGTTCAACCCCGCCGTGCCCGAGGACGCGTACTTCCCCGGACCGGCCTCCTGGCGACCGCTGCCGCCGCACGGCCCGGCGCCGGGGGTGTCCACGACGGGCCTGGTCCAGCCGCCGGTGCACGCCGCCGCCGTGCTCGCCGTCGCCGAACGGCACCCCGGCGCGGCGACCGACGCCGCCCTCCGGCACCTCTACCCCCGGCTCGCGCGCTCCCACGACTACCTGTTCGAGCGGCGTCGGGTGGCGTCCGGCCTGGTGGCCGTGGTGCACCCGTGGGAGACGGGGCTGGACAACAGCCCGGCGTGGGACGAACCGCTGCGCGCCGCCGGCGCCGGACCGGTCGAGGCCGTCCCCGGCCTGCGCCGCGACCTGAGGCACGCCGAGGCCGGGCACCGCCCCACCGACCAGGACTACGCCCGCTACCTGGCCGTCGTCGCCGCGTACCGCGACCGCGGCTACGCCGACGACGACCTGACCGACCTGCCGTTCTGCGTGGTCGACCCGCTGTTCTGCGCGGTGCTGGCCTGGTCGGAGCACGCGCTCGCCGGCCTCGCCCGCCGCGTCGGCGCCGATCCCGGTCGGCACGTCGAGCGGGCGGGGGAGCTGGCGCACCAGGTGCACGCCCGGCTGTTCGACCCCGCGCTGGGGTGCTACGCGGCGCTGGACGCGCGCACCGGCCGGACCGTGCCCCGGCGCACGGTCGCCGGGCTGGTGCCGCTGCTGCTGCCCGACCTGCCCGCCGGGCGCCGGTCGGCGCTGCTCGCGACGCTGACCGGACCGGCGTTCGGGCTCGGGTCGCCGGGCGTGCGCGGCGTGCCCAGCTACGACCTGACCGCGCCCGACGCCGACCCGCGCCGGTACTGGCGCGGCCCCACCTGGATGAACACGAACTGGCTGCTGTGGACCGCGCTGCGCGACCACGGCGAGGCCGACCTCGCGCGGCGCCTGGCGGCCGACGCGGTGGACCTGGTGGCCGGCGCGGGGTTCCGCGAGTACTTCCACCCGCTGACCGGTGAGGGTCTCGGGGCCGACGACTTCAGCTGGACGGCGGCGCTGCTGCTCGACGTCCTCGCGCACGGACCGGAGGAGCCCCGGTGGTGACGGTGGTGCGGCTGGACGGCCCCGGGTCGGTCTCCCTGGGCGAGGAGCCCGACCCGCCGCTGGGCGCGACCGGCGTCCGCCTCCGCACGCTGTACTCGGGGATCTCGGCGGGCACCGAGATGAGCCAGTACCGCGGCACGAACGCCCACCTCACCAAGACCTGGGACGCCGACCGGCGCCTGTTCGCGCCGGGCGCGCCGGCCACCGCCTACCCGACCGTGGTGGGCTACGAGGAGATCGGCGAGGTCGTCGAGGTCGGCCCCGCGGTGACCTCCGTCCGGCCCGGCCGGCTGGTCTGGGGCGTGTGGGGCCACCGCTCGGGGACCGTGGTGGAGGAGGCGTACGCGGCGGACCGGCTGCTCGACCCGCGGGCGGACCCGCTCCTCGGCATCTTCAGCCACATCGGCTCCGTCGCGCTCAACGCGGTGCTGGACGCCGACATCCACGTGGGGGAGACCGTCGTCGTGTTCGGCCTCGGCGTGGTGGGCCAGCTCGTCGCCCAGCTGGCCCGGCGCAACGGCGCGCGGGTGGTCGGCGTGGACGCCGTGCCGCAGCGCCTGGACCTGGCCGCGCGGCTCGGCGCGGAGGAGGTGCTGGACGTCCGCGGCGGTGAGGTGGCCGAGCGGGTCCGCGACCTGACCGGGGGTCGCGGCGCGGACGTGGCCCTGGACGTCAGCGGCAACCCCCGGGCCCTGCACGAGGCCGTCCGCACGGTCGCCCGGAACGCCCGCGTCGTCGCCGGCGGCTTCTACCAGGGCGAGGGGCTCGGTCTGCTGCTCGGCGAGGAGTTCCACCACAACCGGGTGACCCTGGTGTGCTCCCAGATCTCCGGCGTGGCGCCCGCCCTGGTCCACCGCTGGGACCGCAAGCGCCTGGCCGACACGGTGCTGGACCTGGCGGTGGCCGGGCACCTCCGGCTGCGCCCGCTGGTCTCGCACGTCCTGCCGGTGGCGGACGCGGCGGCGGCGTACGAGCTGGTCGACTCCCGACCGGACCTGGTGATGCAGGTGGTGCTCGCGTTCGGCCCGGACCGGTTCCCGCCGGGCTGAGCCCCGGTGGGGCTACCGGTCGGACCGGTCCCCACCGGCCTGAGCCCCGGTGGGGCTACCGGCCCACCTCGGCGGGTGTCGTTGCCCGGACCGCGGCCCGGGGGCCGACCAGGGCGACCGGGCCGGCGCACCGGTCGAGCAGGCGGCGGCTGGTGGACGCCTCGGTGGTCGGGGTGCAGCCGACGACGAGCAGCGAGGCCGACCCGGCGTGGCGGGTGAGCCCGGTGACCGGCTGGGACCTGGCCACCCTGGTGTCCACCGGCACGTCGGGGTACCGCTGGGCGCACCGGTCGACCAGGTCCGCTGCGGCGCGCGCGGTCGGCGTGGGCAGCGGTCCGGCATCGAGCGCCTCGCGCGTGCAGCAGACCGCGCGCACCCCGGTGTTCAGGACCCTGGCCAGCGCGAACCCGGCCAGGAGGGTGGCCTCGGACAGGCCGTCGCCGTTGGCGCCGACCAGGACGGGCAGGTCGTCGCGCAGCCCCGCGCCGGGCGGGACGACGACCACCGGGCACCACGCCGAGGCGGCCACGACGAGCGCGAGCGCCCTGTCCGCCGCGGTCCGCGAGTTCACGACGACCACGTCCGCGGTGCGGGACTCGGCCACCAGGGCGCGTGTGGTGGACGCGCGGACGTGCTCCCGCGAGCCCGTCGGCAGCAGGTCCGCCGGCTCGTGCGCCGCGTCGTCGGGTCGCAGAACGGCGAGGCCGTGGCCGCGGCGCTTCGCGTAGGCCGAGGCCCACAGCGCGGCGTCGAGGTCGTCGAGTTCGCACGACATGCCCAGGACGACGCGGGCGGGGGCGGTGGCGGTGGCGGCGAGGTGGTCCCCGGCCCCCGGCAGAACCGGTCCGTGCGGCGTTCGCTCGTCGCTGGTCAGTGACATCCTGATCGCCTCCGGTGGTGACGGGTGCGCAAGACCACCCGCGCGCGAGTGATCGTGCGGCGCACACGCGAAGCGATGCCCGCACGGATTCTTACATCGGCGGACGTCGCTGTCAGTTATCCGCAGGGGCCAAGATCACTCGTTCGGCCTAGAAGTTCAGGGTGAATTCGTGTTTAAGGCGTCTCGACACGCGTGGTCGGGCGGTCGCCGGCCGTGTCCCTCACGTCGTCGGCAGGGGTGTGCCGTGCGCTGCCGAGAGGCCGTCGAGGGCGATGCGCAGCTGCCGCCGCCACACCCACGCGCCGTGGTCGGCCACCAGTTGCGCGGTGTGGCTCAACGTGGCCAGCAGCAGCGCCAGGTCGGTCGTCGTCGCGTCGGCGCGCAGCACCCCCGCGTCCTGGGCGCGGGTGCGCAGGTCGTCGAGCACGGGGTGCAGCAGGCGCGCGCAGTCCAGGGGCGGGCCGCTCCAGTTGTGGCCGTACGCCTCCACGACGGCCCGGTGGCAGGCTTGGGTGGCGAGGGCGTGCTCGTAGAACCCCTCCAGCGCGGCCTTCGGGTCGTCGGTGGTGTCGGCCGCCTCGCGCGCGGCGCCCGCCCACGCGGTGAACTCGCGGTCGAGGACCTCTTCGAGGAGGTCCTCCTTCGTGGGGAAGTGCCGGTAGAGCGTGCCCATGCCGACGCCGCTGCGCTGGGCGATCTCCCGGACGTCCACGGCGCTGCCCTGCTCGGCGAGCACCTCGGCGGCGGCCTCGATGATCGCGGCGCGGTTGCGCTCGGCGTCGGCGCGGAGCGGTCGCCGGGGCGGCGGGTCGGTGGCCACGACCCCAGCATAGTCGCTTTTCGGACGTAACGGAGCGCGCGCTCCGCTTGTGCTAGCCTCAAGAGGAGCAAACGCTCCGCTTCGACCACCGAGGATGGCCATGACCACGCCCGCGCGCACCGCCGTCGACACCGCGCCGCTGTTCCGCCCCTTCACCGCCGGTTCGCTCGACCTGCCGAACCGCGTCGTGATGGCTCCCATGACCAGGCAGTTCTCCCCGGGTGGGGTACCGGGCGAGAACGTCGCCGACTACTACGGCCGGCGCGCCGCCGGCGGTGTGGGCCTGATCGTCACCGAGGGCACCTACGTCGGGCACCCCAGCGCCGGCGAGAGCGCCGACGTCCCGCGCTTCCACGGCGAGGACGCGTTGGCGGGCTGGGCGCGCGTCGTCGAGCGCGTGCACGCCGAGGGCGGCCGGATCGTGCCGCAGCTGTGGCACGTCGGCGCGTCCCGCAAGCCGGGTTCGCCGCCCGTGCCGGAGGCGCCCGTGCTGACGCCGTCGGGCCTGGACCTGGAGGGCGCCCCGATCGGCGAAGCCGGCCCGGTGCCGACGACCACCGACCTGGAGTCCGTCGTGACGGCCTTCGCCGAGGCCGCCGCCAACGCGAGGCGACTGGGCTTCGACGGCGTGGAACTGCACGGCGCCCACGGCTACCTGCTCGACAACTTCCTGTGGGAGGTCACCAACCGCCGCACCGACGGCTACGGCGGCAGCGCGCTCGCCCGGACCCGGTTGGTGGCGGAGGTCGTGGCCGCGGTGCGCGCCGCGACGTCGCCGGACTTCCCGGTGGTCCTGCGCCTGTCCCAGTGGAAGCCCGGCGCCTACGACGCCAAGCTGGCGCACACGTCGCAGGAGCTGGAGACGATCCTGACGCCCCTGGTGGAAGCGGGCACGGACATCTTCCACGGCTCGACGCGCCGCTACTGGCAGCCCGAGTTCGAGGGCTCGGACCTGAACTTCGCGGGCTGGATCAAGAAGATCACCGGCCGCCCCACGATCTCCGTGGGCTCGGTCGGCCTGGACGGCGAGTTCCTGGCCACCTTCGCGGGGCAGAACCCCTCGGCCACCGGTATCGACCAACTCCTGGAGCGGCTGGCCTCGGACGAGTTCGACCTGATCGCGGTGGGCCGGGCGCTGCTGGCTGATCCCGAGTGGGCTCGCAAGGTGGAGAAGGGCGATGTGGCGGGTGTCGCCCCGTTCACGCGCGACGCGCTGACGTCCTTGCTCTGATCTCGTGCTTCCGGCCGGGCCGTCTGTCGCCGCGAGGTGGTGGGCGGCCCGGCCGCGTGTGCCGGCTCCTCGCGGTGAGGACCGCGTGGCCCTGGTCCGGATGTCGAGCCCCGCCGGCGTACGGGGCCCGCCACCTCGTGCGGATCAGTCCCAGGGGTTGGCCGGCTGGTTGTTGATCGCCACCCAGAACCGGACGTTGCCCGCGGCCCACCAGCTCCAGCCGCCGTTGCCGTCGTGGTGCTCGCCCATCCGGTAGCCCGCGCCGAACTGCGAGGCGCACACGGCGTCCGCGGCCGCGCGGGAGGTCAGCGCGGTGCCCCGCACGGGGGTCGACAGCTTGACCTCACCGGCGGCCCAGCCGTTGTAGAAGTCGAAGGGGATGCCGCTCGGCGCGGCCCGACCGTCCTTGCGCAGGCACAGCACCGGCAGCCGGTCGGTGACCGGGGTGTCTCCGGCGTAGCTGTCGGTTTTGACGTCGTTGCCGAACCTGACCAGGTCCCGGCTCCAGTCCTTGGTGATCATCGACCACGTCATGGCCCTGCCGGTACCGGTGTTCCAGGGGTTGGCGGCCTGGTCGTCGATCGCGACCCACGTGCGGAGCAGGTCGCCCTTGGCCCACCAGCCCCAGCCGCCGTTGCCGTCGTGGTGCTCGCCCATCCGGTAGCCCACGCCGAACTGCGAGGCGCAGAACCCGTCGGCGGCGGCGCGGCTGTAGAGCGCGTAGCCCGACACGGCGGGGGTCAGCTTCGCCTCGCCGCCGCTCCAGCCGTTGTAGAAGTCGGGCACGACGCCGGGCGGGAGCGCCAGGCCGGACGGCTTCAGGCACAGCACCGGGAGCGGCACGTCGCAGGAGGTGTCGCCCTGGTAGCCGTTGGTGGTGACGTCGTTGCCGACCAGCACCGTGTCCGCGTTCCAGTGGTTGTCCCGGACCGTCCACGTCATGCCGACGCAGTCGTCGGCGGTGTTCGCGCCGCCGATCGCCTGGGTGGTGCCGGAAACGACCAGCGCCAGCACGCACGCCAGGATCGCCTGCCATCTTCGTCGCATTGAAAGCGCCCCTCATCTTCGTCCCGGAGGTGGTTCACCGACAAGCCGGAACCTAGGGACAGCCGCGCGCGGACCGCAACGAGTGGAATTCGGTCGACCCGGCCGGCCGGCTGACCGGGTATTTCCACCCCGAGGCGATTGACGTGCAAAAGGTCTACCGGTCGCGGCTGGGGGCACGAGTGCGGATTGGGCTTCTCCGTCGCGGTGACGCCGGCCGGCACAACGATTCCACGTGACCTCCGGGACCGTTGGGACGCAGTAGCGAATTCGTCACGCCCCTGGTGCGCGATACGGGGTTCCGCAATATTCCACACAGCCCGGGGAATCGACGGTCGGACCGTTCCGGCGCGACGCGCGCGTCAGCCCCCGGTGCTCTCCCTGACCTCCAGCCGGAACGGCGTCCGCACCTGCTCGGGCGGCAGGTCGGCGGTCTCCACCCGCCGGAGCAGCAGGTCGACGGCGGCTCCGGCGATGGCGGCCTTGTCGGGGGCGACGGTGGTCAGCGAGGGGCGGCTGTAGCTGCCCTCCTCGTCGTTGTCGAACCCGACCACGGCCACGTCCTCGGGCACGCGCAGGCCGTGTTCGGCCACCGTGCGCAGGGCGCCGACGGCGAGCAGGTCGTTGAAGCAGAACACCGCGTCGGGCGGTTCGGGCAGCGCCAGCAGCGCCGCCATGGCCGACGCGCCGTCACGGCGGTGGTAGTTCAGGGCGGTCGCCACGAGGTCGTCGCGCGGCGGCAACCCGGCCGCGGCCAGCGCCGACCGGTAGCCCTCCAGGCGCTGCGCGGCCGTGCCGCGGTGCGGGTGCGCGCCGATCGCCGCGATCCGCGTGCGCCCGAGCGTCAGCAGGTGCCGCACCGCCTCCCGGGCCGCGCGCACGTTGTCGATGCCCACCCGGTCGATGGGCAGGTCCACGCTGTGCTCGCCGAGCACCACCACCGGGATGCCGGGGGCCAGCTCGGCGAAGTCGCCCTCCATCAGCGCCTCCGGGCTCACGATCGCGCCGTCGATCAGGTGCGTGCCCAGCGAGGCCAGGGTGGCGCGCTCGCCCTCGCGGGTGCCGAGGGTCTGCTCGATGAGCACGTTCCACTCGTGGGCCTGGGCCGCCCGGAGCACCAGCCCGGCCAGCTCGCCGAAGTACGGGATGCCCAGTTCCGGCAGGACCAGCCCCAGGAACCCGGTGCGCCCGCGACGCAGGTTCCGCGCCCCGAGGTTGGGTCGGTACCCGGTGGCGAGCAGGGCCTCCTCGACCCGCCGGCGGTTGTCGTCCCGGACGAACGCGTAGCCGTTGACCACGTTGGACACCGTCTTCACCGACACGCCCGCGAGCGCGGCGACGTCCTTCAGCGTGGCCAACCACTACCTCCACCCGACCGCCGGTGCTGGGGTCGAGCGGGATGCTATCGGCGCCACCGGTCCTTTACAACGTTGTACCAACGATGTAAAAAACTGCTCGTGACGCGAGTCACGCACACCCGGATGAGGAGCACCCCATGTCGCAGTCCGTCCGCGCCGGAGCCGCCCTGGCGGCGGTGACCCTCTTGATGACCGCCTGCACCGCCCGTGAGAGCCCGACCACCACGAGCGGCACCGGTGGTCCCGCCGCGTCCGCCGCCGCCTCGCAGGTCGCCGGGCCCGGTTGTTCCCGCGAGGCGATCGGTTATCCGAGGGTCGACGTGAAGGACGCCGTGGTCGGTTTCTCGCAGTCGGAGAAGGAGGCAAATCCTTTCCGCACCGCGGAGACGCGGTCGATCAGGGACGAGGCGGCCCGACTCGGTGTCCCCGAGGACAGGCTGTTGGTGACGAATGCACAGAGCGATGTGAACAAGCAGGTCGGTGACATCAAGTCGCTGTTGGACCGGGGCGCGCAACTGCTGATCGTCGCCCCGTTGAACTCCGATGGCCTGCAACCGGCGCTGGAGGCGGCGAAGGCGAAGAAGGTGCCGGTGATCACCATCGACCGCAAGGTCAGTTCCGAGCCGTGCGGGGATTACCTGACGTTCATCGGTTCGGATTTCGTCGAGCAGGGCAAGCGGGCCGCCGAGGCGATGGTCGAGGTGACCGGTGGCTCCGGCAAGGTGGCGATCCTGCTGGGGGCGTCGGGCAACAACGTCACCACCGACCGCACCAAGGGGTTCAAGGACAACCTGCCCGCGGGCCTGGAGGTCGTGGCCGAGCAGACCGGCGAGTTCGACCGGTCCAAGGGCCAGGCGGTGATGGAGCAGCTGATCCAGTCCAACCCCGACATCACCGCGGTGTACGCGGAGAACGACGAGATGGGCATCGGCGCGGTGACCGCGCTGCGCTCGGCGGGCAGGTCGCCGGGCCGGGACGTCAAGGTCGTGTCGGTCGACGGCACGCGCAACGCGGTGCAGCTGCTCGCGGACGGGGCCTACAACGCGGTGATCGAGTCGAACCCGCGCTTCGGTCCGCTGGCGTTCCAGGCGCTCCAGGACTTCGCCGACGGCAAGGGCATCCCGGAGAACGTGATCATCTCCGACGACCGGTACGACGAGTCCAACGCCGCCGCCAAGCTGGGGAACGCGTACTGATGGTGCTGGAGGTCGTCGACGTCACCAAGGAGTTCACGGGCGTGCGCGCCCTGGACCGGGTGTCGTTCGCGCTGGAACCGGGGGAGGTGCACGCCCTGGTCGGCGAGAACGGCGCCGGCAAGTCCACCCTCATCAAGGTGTTGACGGGCGTGCACCGCCCCACCTCCGGCACGGTGCTGCACCGGGGCGAGCCGGTGGAGTTCGCCAGGCCGGCCGATGCGCAGCGGGCCGGGATCTCGACGATCCACCAGGAGGTGAACCTGGTCCCGTTGATGAGCGTGGCGGGGAACCTGTTCCTGGGTCGGGAGCCGCGTCGGTTCGGGTTGGTGGACCGGAGGCGGATGAACGCCGAGGCCGCCGAGATCCTCGGGCACCACGGCATCCGCGAGGACGTGCGCCGTCCGCTGGGGTCGCTCGCGGTGGGCGCGCAGCAGATGGTGGCGTTGGCGCGGGCGGTGTCGGCGGAGGCGGGTGTGGTGGTGATGGACGAGCCGACGTCGTCGTTGGAGCCGCGTGAGGTGGAGACGTTGTTCTCGGTGGTGGAGCGGTTGCGGGGACGGGGTGTCGCGGTCGTGTACGTCAGTCACCGGATGGACGAGCTGTACCGGATCTGCGATCGGGTGACGGTGCTGCGGGACGGCCGACGCGTGCACACCGGTCCGCTGCGGGACCTGCCCCGGATCGAGCTGGTGTCGATGATGCTGGGTCGCACCGTCGGCGACCTGCGCGAGCACGGGGCGACGGCGTTCGGCGATGAGCACCGCGCGGCCACCGAACCGGTCCTGGAGGCCCGGGACCTGACCAGCGGGCAGCGGTTGCGCGGTGTGTCGGTGTCGGTCCGGCCCGGCGAGGTGGTCGGGCTGGCCGGACTGCTGGGTTCCGGTCGCACGGAGACCGCGCGGGCCATCGTCGGCGCGCTGCCGCTGGACTCCGGCACCGTCCTGGTGGGCGGGGTGGAGGTCGGCTCGGGCGTGCCGGGCGCGATGCGGGCCGGGATCGGCATGCTCGCGGAGGACCGCAAGGCGGAGGGGATCATCCCGAACCTGTCGGTGCGGGAGAACATCGTGCTCGCCGCGCTGCCGAGGCTGTCGCGCTTCGGCGTGGTCAGCCGCGCCGAGCAGGACCGGATCGTGGCCACGTTCGTCGAGCGGCTGCGGATCAAGGTGTCGAGCCCGGAGCAGAAGGTCTCGGAGCTCTCCGGCGGCAACCAGCAGAAGGTGCTGCTGGCCCGGTGGTTGTGCACCCAGCCGAAGGTCCTGCTGCTCGACGAGCCCACCCGGGGCATCGACGTCGGCGCCAAGGCCGAGGTCCAGGCGCTGGTCGACGAACTGGCCCGGGACGGGCTGGCGGTGCTGCTGATCTCCTCGGAACTGGACGAGCTGCTCGACGGCGCGGACCGGCTCCTGGTGCTCAAGGACGGCGCGGTCGTGGACGAGCTGGTCGGTGACCAGCTCACCCAGGACAACGTGCTCACGGCGATCGCCGCCGGGCAGCCCGCAGCGGAGGCGTCGTGACCGCCCCGGCGCCGGCCAGGTTCGACCGCCGCCGCACCGCCCGGTGGTTGCAGGAGTACGGCGTGTACGCCGCCGTGGCCGCGCTGCTGCTGTTCAACATCGCGTTCACCGCGAACTTCCTGACCGTCGGCAACTTCCGCACCCAGCTGGTCCAGGCCGCGCCGGTGTGCATCGTCGCGCTCGGCATGGCCCTGGTCATCGGCACCGAGGGCGTGGACCTCTCCGTCGGCGCGGTCATGGCGCTGTCCGCCGCCGTCATCCCGCTCTACCTCGGTTACGGCCCGCTGCCCGCCGTCGCCGTCGCCCTGGTCGCGGGACTCGTCGCGGGCGCGTTCAACGGCGTCCTGGTCGCCTACCTCGGCATCCAACCCATCGTGGCGACGTTGGCCCTGCTGGTCGGCGGGCGCGGCCTGGCGCTCGTGATCGCGGACGGGCAGCTCGTGCAGGTCCACGACCCGACCTTCCTGTGGCTGGGCTCCGGCGACGTGCTCGGCGTCCCCGTCGGCGTCCTGCTGGCCGGGGTGTTCGCCGTGGTCGTGGCGCTGCTGGTGGGGCGGACCACGTTCGGCAGGCAGATCGTGGCGATCGGCGGCAACCGGGTGGCGAGCACGCTGGCCGGCCTGCCGGTCAAGCGCGCGCTGCTGGGCGTGTACGCCATCTGCGCGGTGCTGGCGGCGGTGGCGGGCGTGCTGGCCACCGCGCGCCTGTCGGCGTCGGACCCGGCGGACGTCGGCCTGCTCATGGAGCTGTCCGCCATCACCGCGGTGGTCGTCGGCGGCACCCCGCTGACCGGCGGGCGCGTCCGCGTCCTGGGCACCGTGACGGGGGCGCTGCTGATGCAGCTGGTGGCGGCCACCCTGATCAAGCACGACCTGCCCTACTCGACCGCGCAGGTGGCGCAGGCCGCCATCATCGTCGGCGCGGTCTACGCGGCACGTGAGCGGAGCAGCCGATGACCGTCGAGACCCGTGTTCGCCGGGCGTCCTGGGTGAGCGTGCTGCAACGCCAGGGCGCGGCCGTGGCGCTGGTGCTGATGGTGGTGGTCGCGTGGTTCGGCTTCCCCCGCTTCGGCAGCCCGGACAACCTGCGCGACATCGCGTTGCAGAGCGCGTTCCTGGCCGTGATCGCGCTGGGCATGACGTTCGTGATCATCACCGGCGGCATCGACCTGTCGGTGGGCTCGGTCTACGCGCTGGGCGGGGTGCTCGCCGCCTACGGCTCCCAGTGGGGCTTCCTCGCCGCCCTGCTGCTGCCGCTGGCGGTGTGCGGGGCGATAGGGCTGCTCAACGGGCTGCTGGTGGCGCGGACGGGCATGGCGCCGTTCATCGTCACGCTCGCCACGCTGCTGTTCGCCCGCGGGCTGCTGCTGGCGATCACCTCCGAGGGCGCCACGACCTACCGGATCGCGGACGACTCGGCGTTCCTGGAGCTGGGCCGGGGCACGCTCCTCGGCTTCGGCTACCCGGTGTTCGTCGCGCTGGCGCTGTGCGTGGCGGGCGGGGTCCTGCTCCGCCGCACCGCGTTCGGCCAGTCGGTGTTCGCGGTCGGCGGCGCGGAGCACTCCGCGCTGCTCATGGGCCTGCCGGTGGCCCGGACCAAGACCCTGGTGTACGTGATGTCGGGCCTGCTGTCCGGCCTCGCGGGCGCCATGACCGCCGCCTACCTCCAGTCCGGTGTCACGGTGATCGGGGTCGGCCTGGAACTCGACGCCATCGCCGCGGTGGTCATCGGCGGCACCCTGCTGACCGGCGGCATGGGCACGGTCCTGGGCACGGTGATCGGCGTGGCGCTGCGCACCGTGATCCAGAACGTCATCAACCAGATCGGCACGCTCGACAGCAACTACCAGTCCGTGGTCAGCGGCGCGTTCCTCCTGGCGGTGGTCGTCCTCCAGCGCTCGCCGGCCAAGGACCCGGACAGGAGATGACCGCGGGGACGCATCCCGCCCGCCCCCGCGCAAGCTCCCCGCCCCCGCGCAAGCTCCCCGCCCCCGCGCAAGCTCCCCGCCGTGCTCTCCCGCCGCGTTCCCCCCGCAACCCGGAGGCGCCCACGATGACCGCTCTCGCGAAACCCGTCTCGACCGCCCTGGCCGCGCTGCTCGTCGGCGGCGTGCTCACGACCTCCTCGCCACCGGCGGTCGCCGCCGCGGCGCCCGACCTCCCGACCGCCGTGGCGGGCAACCCGTTCGTCGACGGCTGGTACGCCGACCCGGACGTGGCGGTGTACGGCGACCGGTACTGGGTGTACCCGACGACGTCGAAGCGCTACGCCGAGCAGACCTACCTCGACGCGTTCTCCTCGACCGACCTGGTGCACTGGACCAAGCACCCGAACGTGCTGACCACGGCGGACGTGTCGTGGGCCGAGGAGGCGGTGTGGGCGCCCGCGCCGGTCGCCCGCAACGGCCGGTACTACCTGTACTTCGCCGCCAACGACATCCAGGGTGACACGCAGCTCGGCGGCATCGGCGTGGCCGTCGCCGACCGTCCCGAGGGGCCCTACCGCGACGCGATCGGGCGTCCCCTGGTCGACGCGTTCCACAACGGGGCGCAACCGATCGACCAGGACGTCTTCATCGACGACGACGGCCAGGCGTACATGTACTACGGCGGGCACAGCCACGCGAACGTGGTGAAGCTGAACCCCGACATGGTCAGCCTGGGCAGGTTCGCCGACGGCAGCACGTACCGGGAGATCACCCCGTCGGGCTACGTGGAGGGCGCGCAGATGTTCAAGCGCGGCGGCCGGTACTACCTGATGTGGTCCGAGGGCGGCTGGACCGGCCCGGACTACTCGGTGTCCTACGCCATCGCCGACTCACCCACCGGTCCGTTCGCCAAGCTGGACGAGGTCTTGGCGCAGGACCCGGCGGTGGCGCGCGGCTCGGGCCACAACGCGGTGCTCAACGTGCCGGGCACCGACACCTGGTACATCGTCTACCACCGGCGGCCGCTGGGCGAGACCGACGGCAACCACCGCCAGCTCGCCTACGACCGCATGTACTTCAACGCCGACGGCACCATCCGACGCGTGGCGATGAAGGTCCAGGACAACTTCGCCGACGACAACACCCACGGCTGGAAGACCCACGGCGGCACGTGGACGGCCTCGGGCGGGCGGTTGCGGACGGACGCCTCCGCCGGGGGCAAGGCGTTGCTGGACACGAACTTCGGCGACTTCACCCAGGACACCCAGGTGACGGTCACCTCCGGCGGCGGTGACGCGGGCCTGGTGTTCCGCGCGACCAGGCCGGCGGTGGGGGCGGACGCCTACGCCGGCTACTACGCGGGCATCAGCCCGGCCGGCCGGGTCGTCCTCGGCCGCGCCGACAACTCCTGGACCTCGCTGGGCTCCGCGCCGCTGACCACGGCCGTCGGCACGGCCCACCGGCTGCGGGTCACCGCGATCGGCGCGTCGATCAGGGTGTACGTCGACGACATGACCACCCCGCGGCTCGACGTCGTCGACGCGGCCTTCGCCTCCGGCGCGAACGGCGTGCGCGTGTTCAACGCGGCGGCGACCTTCGACGACGTCGCGGTGGGCCCGGCGGTGGGACCGGTCGCGAACCTCGCGCAGGGCCGCCCGGCGACCGGCACCCCGCCGTGCGCGCCGGGGGAGGGGCCGGAGAAGGCCGTCAACGGCACCGTGACCGGCGGCAACGGCGACAAGTTCTGCTCCTCCACCCCCGGCGCGTGGCTGCGCGTCGACCTCGGCGCGAGCAGGTCGATCTCCCGGTTCGAGATCGCGCACGCCCAGGCCGGCGGCGAGCAGGCCGGCTTCAACACCAGGGCGTTCGGCCTGTCCGTGTCCCCGGACGGCACCACCTGGACCAGGGTGGTCGACGTGGCCGGCAACAGCGCGGCCACCACGGTCCACCCGGTGTCCGGCGTGTCGGGGCGCCACGTCCGCCTGGACGTCGGCACGCCGACCGGCACGACCGACGGTGCGACGCGGATCTACGAACTGCGCGTGTTCGGCTGACCGCCGCCCCCTCGGCGCACGACCGCACCACCCCGCGAAAACCCGGCTCCTCCACCCTCCGCACCCGAAGGAGTTCCATGCGCAGCCTCGTCGCCCCGGCGGCGGCCGTGCTGGCACTGGCCGCCGGCCTCGTCGCCGTGCCCGTCGCCACCCCGACCGCGTCCGCCGCGATCGTGCCGAAGACACCTCCGCTGTCCACGCCGTGGACCGGCCAGGTGTCCACCACCAACCCCCTGCCGGAGTACCCGCGCCCGCAGATGACCCGACCGGACTGGCAGTCGCTCAACGGCGAGTGGCAGTTCCTCAACCCGGCCACCGACGGCGCGGGCAACGTCAACCGCAACGCCGCGCCGCCGCTGGGCCAGACCCTGCCCGAGCGCGTCCTCGTGCCTTACCCGATCGAGTCGGCGCTGTCGGGCATCATGCGCAACGACAACCGCGACCTCATGTTCTACCGGCGCACCTTCACCGTCCCGCAGTCCTGGGGCGGCCGGCGCGTGCAGCTGCACTTCGGCGCGGTCGACTACGAGGCCACCGTCTGGGTCAACGGCACCCAGGTCACCACGCACCGGGGCGGCTACGACCGGTTCGAGGTCGACATCACCCCGCAGCTCAACGGCGGCACGAACGAGCTGGTGGTGCGCGTCTACGACCCGACCGACGGCCGGGGCGAGAAGCAGCCGGTCGGCAAGCAGGTCAACAACCCCAGCGGCATCTTCTACACGCCGTCGTCGGGCATCTGGCAGACCGTCTGGCTGGAACCCACGCCGACCTCGTCGGTCTTCTCCGTCGACGTCTACCCGAACCTGGCGAACAACACCGCCCGGGTCCGGGTCTTCACCCGCGGCGACGTCACCGGGCACACCGTGCTCGCCGAGGCCCTGTCCGGCTCGACCGTCGTGGGCAGCGCCACCGGCGGCTTCGCCGAGTTCTCCGTGCCCGTCCCGAACGCCCGGCGGTGGTCGCCCGACGACCCCCACCTGTACGACCTGCGGGTCTCGCTGCGCAACGCCTCCGGAGCCACCGTCGACCAGGTGGTGAACTACTTCGGGATGCGCGAGGTGGGCAAGAAGCTGCTCAACGGCGTCATGCGGCCCACGCTCAACGGTGACTTCGTGTTCCAGGTCGGCACCCTGGACCAGGGCTTCTGGCCCGACGGCCTCTACACCGCGCCGACCGACGCGGCCCTGGCCTTCGACGTGCAGAAGCACAAGGACCTGGGCTTCAACATGATCCGCAAGCACATCAAGGTCGAACCCGCCCGCTGGTACCACCACGCCGACCGGCTCGGCCTGCTGGTGTGGCAGGACGTCCCGTCCACCCCGACCTCCGACGCCAACCGCACCCCGGCGCAGATCGCCCAGTTCGAGACCGAGGCCCGCGAGATCGTCGACGAGCACCGGTTCTCCCCGGCGGTGATCGCCTACGTGCCGTTCAACGAGGGCTGGGGCGAGTGGAACCTCGCCGAGACCCAGCGCGTCACCACGAGCCTGGAGAACTACGACCCCACCCGGCTGATGAACGCCCACAGCGGCTACAACTGCTGCGCGTCCAAGGGCGACCCGGGCACCGGTGACATGATCGACTGGCACGTCTACACCGGGCCGGACGCGCCCCGCCCGAGCTCGACGCGGTTCTCCGTGCTGGGCGAGTTCGGCGGCATCGGCCTGCGCAACCCGGGCCACGAGCACAGCCCGAACGGCCAGTTCTTCGCCTACGAGCAGGTCTTCAGCGCCGCCCAGCTCAACGACCGCTACACCGGCATGGTCCGCGACGTGCGGCAGCTGATGACCACCAAGGGCGTCTCCGCCTACGTCTACACCGAGATCACCGACGTGGAGGGCGAGTACAACGGCCTGTTCACCTACGACCGGCGGGTGCAGAAGGTCGACACCAACCAGCTGCGCGCCGCGCACGCCGACCTGATCAACGCCTCGCGCAACCTCAACGCCCCGGTGCCCCTCACGCTCGGGCACGTCCGCTCGTTCCGCGTGACCACGCCCGGCTACACCGACCGGTACCTGCGGCACCTGAACTCCGCCGCCCGCACCGACGTGATCAGCACGGCGAGCGCCGACGGGCCGCGCCAGGACGCGTCCTACCGGACCGTGCCGGGCCTGGCCGACCCGCGCTGCTTCTCGTTCGAGTCGGTCTCCCTCCCCGGTCGCCACCTGCGGCACGCCGACAGCCGGGTGCGCCTGGACGGCGACACCGGGGGCTCGTTCCGCGCGGACGCCACCTGGTGCTCCCGGCCGGGTCTCGCGGCGGGCGGCACGTCCTTCGAGTCGCTGAACTTCCCGGGCACCTACCTCCGGCACTACGCCGAGGGCGTGTACCTGGCGCGCAGCGGCGGCCCCAACGCCTGGGACACCGCGACCGGCTTCGCCGCCGACGCCACCTGGAACACCGCCGACCCGGCGCTGTGGCGCAGCTCGGTGCGGTTGGCCACGGACGTGCGCCAGTCGCTGCGGGTCACCACGTGGGGCTACACCGACCGGTACCTGCGGCACGCCGACAGCCTGGCCTACACCGAGGTCGTGACCAGCGGCAGCAGCGCGCTGCTCAAGGCCGACGCCACCTACACCGTCCGGCGCGGCCTGGCCGACTCGTCGTGCTACTCGTTCGAGTCGGTGAACTTCCCCGGCCAGTTCCTCCGGCACGCGGCCGGCCGCGTGCGCAACTCCCCGAACGACGGCACGGCGCTGTTCCGCGACGACGCCACGTTCTGCGCCCGCCCCGGGCTGAGCGGCACCGGCGTGACCTTCGAGTCGATCAACGTCCCCGGCTCCTACCTGCGCCACCACGACTCGCAGGTGCACATCGCCTCCGGTGGCGACACCGGTGCCAACCGCCCGCAGACCCTGACCGCCGACAGCAGTTGGACCCTCGCGGCCCCCTGGGCGCCGTAACCGCTCCCCGTGCCGTGGTGGTCGCGGGCCGCGACCACCACGGCACGCTCACACCGTAATGACGACCTTGGCCCGCGCGTGCTCGTCCTCGACGTACCGGATGGCGTCGGGCACCTCGTCGAGCGCGTAGGTCCGGTCGACCACCGGCACGTCGGGGGAGCCGTACCGGTCCTGGACGATCGCCCTCATCGCGCACCCGCCGGTCGGAGCGCCGGGGACGGGCGGCGGGAGCGGTGGACGACCCGCTCGGCCACCACGACGTTGACCAGCCAGCCGGTGAGCACCAACAGCGCCTCGTCCGGGCCGTGGTGGACCAGGGCCGGCCACAGCGCCGACAGGGCCCCGACGAGCCCGCACGGCACCAGCAGCCGTCCCGCCGCCCGGTGCCACCCGGGCCGCCGGGCGCGGAACCGGGCCGCGAACTGGAGGGCGCCCAGGACGGAGTACGCGCTGACGGCGACGATGTGCGCCACCAGGGGGACCGGCGCGACGGGGTGGTACCGCTCGCCGTTCGACGCGAGCGGGGGGCCGCCGGCCGGCTCGACCAGCCGGAGGGCGCCCGCCGGCACCGGGACGAGGCCGAGCGCCACCAGCCCGGCCGGCACGCGCCACCCACCCCGGGGGGAGCGAGGCGCGGTGGTGTCGTCGTCATGCCCGGATGGTGGCCGGTGCGGCGGTGCCGGCTCATCGGGAACCAGGCCGGGGTGTGCCGGCCGGAAGACCGGGACCGGGGTCGTACTTCCGGCTACCGGCGGGCCTCGCCGCGCCGGACCCGGCCGGTGTCGTGGGCCCGGATGGCGATCTCCACCCGGTTCCGGGCGCCGAGCTTGTTCATCAGGCTCGTGACGTGGGTCTTGACGGTGCTGAGCGTGATGTGGAGCCGGTGGGCGATCTCCAGGTTGGTGAGCCCGGCCGCGACCGCGGCGACGACCTGCTCCTCCCGGTCGGTGAGCGCCTCCACGGGCTGCGCCGGCGGGCCGGGCGGTCGGGAGCCGGCGAACGCGTCGAGCAGCCGGGCGGTGACGCTCGGGGTGATCAGCGCCTCGCCGTTCGCGGCGGCGTGGACGGCCTGGGCCGGCAGGGCGGGCCCGGCGTCCTTGAGCAGGAACCCCCTGGCACCCGCGCGCAGGGCCGCGTAGACCTACTCGTCGAGGTCGAAGGTGGTGATCACGACGACCGCCAGGGGGTCGGCGACACCCGGCCCGGCGAGGGCGCGGGTGGCCTCGATGCCGTCGACCACGGGCATCCGGATGTCGAACAGGCACACGTCGGGGCGCAGTTCCCGGGCCGGCTCGGCCGCGCGCCGACCGTCGGCCGCCGCGCCGACCACCTCGATGTCGGGCTGGGCGTCGAGGATCGTGGTGAGACCGGTGCGGATGATCTCCTGGTCGTCGGCGACGACCACGCTGACGCTCACGCGGCACCCCCGGTGCGCGGCAGCACGGCGGCCACGGTCCACCCGCGGTCCGGGTTCGGGCCCGCCTCGCAGGTGCCGCCGAGCAGGCCGGCGCGCTCGGCCATGCCGATGAGCCCGTGGCCCCGCGCCGCGGTCGGCGGGGCCGGGCGCTCGCCGTCGTCGGCCACCCACAGGCGTACCGCCCGTTCGTCGACGACCACCCGGACCCCGATCCGGGAGGCGTGCCGGGCGTGCCGCCGGCCGTTCGAGGTCGGCGACGCGCGGGTTCGGCGCCAGGTCGATTGGTTCGCCCCGCCGCAGGACGCGGACCATGGCGCGCATCTCGGTCAGCGCCCTCGACGCCTTGGCCTCGATCACCCGCAACGCGTCGGCCGCGGCCTCCGGGTGCGAGGCCGACGTGGTGAGCCCGGCCTGGGCGCGGACGGCCATCGCCGAGACGTGGTGCGCGACGGTGTCGTGGAGGTCGCGGGCCAGCCGCTCCCGTTCGAGCAGCGCGACCCGGTCGAACTCCCGCGCCCGCGCGCCCGCCCGGAACCCCAGCGGAACAGGGAGAACGGCAGCGGCAACAGGTACACCAGCGTGTTCAGCTCGGGCTCGGCGCCGGTCAGCACCGGGACCACCGCGCAGGCGCCGAAGGCGATCCCGACCACCAGCAGCGGCCGGGTCCGCCGCCACCGCAGCGTCGGCAGCAGTCCCGCGGTGACCACCACCGAGACGACCGGTGACCGGGGGTCACGCCGCAGCAACCCCTCCAGCACCGCGGCCACCGCGAGCACGCCGACGAGGGCCCAGTCCCACCGGGCGCGCGAGGGCGGGTGAGGGGGACGCGGTTCGGCCCACACGGAGCGCAGGAACTCGTGCACCGGCCCAGATCAGGCGAGGCCGCGCCGCGGTAGACCGGCCTGAAGCACGAGTGCCGGGGCGGTGTCGTCGTCCGCCGTACGGGTCATCCGCCGGACCGGGTGCCCGCCGGACCGGTCGTTCGCCGAGCCGGCCATCCGCCGGACCGGCCACCCGCCGAATCACCATCCGCCCACCCGGTCATCCGCTGATCTGGTCCTCCACTGTTCGGGTGACCACAGGTTGGTTGCGGAAAGTGCCGGAAATCGTGAGCATTACTCCGTTAGCGCGAGACTGAATGGTCTAGGAATAGCCGCTTGTGACCGATGGCACAGTTTTTATGTCTTTTCTGCTCTTTTCGGGTGATTTGTTGATCTTTTGTCGACCACTCGATCGGGTGAAGATGATGCGGTCCCGCCCGGCGGGTCGATCCCCGCCTGGGCCCCAGGTTCTCGAAGGGCTGCACCCCAGTGGCAAGAAAAGGCATCGTTGTCGCCGCCGTCCCCGTCGTCCTCTCCGCGCTGCTGATCGGCGGCGTCGCCCCGGCCCAGTCGCAGGTGCCGTTGCAGAGCCCGATCGACATCTCGCCCGCGTCGATCCGCATCAACCCGCACCTGCCCCAGTTGCAGATCTCCTACGGCCACCACGCCGCCGGCGACCTCCACTACGTCCGCAAGGACGCCGCGGCCACCAACGGCTGCGCCGTGCGCGACCACGAGGAGACCGAGGAGTTCGAGGTCGAGGCCGGCGCCGGCCACGTGACGCTCTCCAACGTCCGGTACGACCTCGTGCAGTTCCACTTCCACACCCCCTCGGAGCACCGGCTCGCCGGCCACTCCGACCCGCTGGAGATGCACCTGGTGCACCGCAGCGCCGCGGGCGCCCTGCTGGTGATCGGCGTGCCGCTGCGCGTCGGCGCGGCGTCCACCGTGGACACGGTGCTGGCGCACCTCGCGCCCGAGTGCGGCGAGGAGGTGCACGTCGCCGACATCGACCTGAACACCCTGCTGCCGGTCAACCGCGCCACCGCCCGCTACACCGGCTCGCTCACCACCGCGCCGTTCACCGAGGGCGTGCAGTGGTTCCTGATGAGCGAGAAGACGGTCACCCAGGCCACCGTCACCCGCTTCCAGAACCTGTTCTACAACGGCAACTCGCGCCCCGTGCAGCCGCTGAACGGCCGCACCGTCCAGGTCGAGCTGCCCCACCTCTGACGAGCCGACCGGGGTGGGGAGCCCCTCCTCACCCCACCGGGGAAGCGGTGGCCGCGGCGCGCCGGAACTCGCTCGGGTTGGCGCCCCGCACCCGCTTGAACGCCGCGCTGAACCCGAACGGGTTGGCGTAACCCACGGTGCGCGCGATGTCCGCGACGGTCGCGGCCTCCCGCTCGACCAGCAGGTCCGCCGCGAGCGTCATGCGCCAGCGGGTGAGGTAGGTCAGCGGCGGTTCACCGACGAGGTCGGTGAACCGCTTGGCCAGCGTCGAACGCGACACCCCGGTGCGGTCGGCCAGCGCGGCGACCGTCCACGGCGCCGCCGGTTCGGCGTGCAGCAGGCGCAGCGCGTCGCCGACCACCGGGTCCCGCTGGGCGGCCCACCAGGACGGCGGCTCGCCGCCGGGCCGGTCGAACCACTCGCGCAGCGTGCACACCAGCATCCAGTCCAGCAGCCGGTCGAGCACCACCTGCTGCCCCGGCGTGTCCACGGACAGCTCGGCGGCGAGGTGGTCCAGCACGGCGTCGGCCGTGCCACCGGCCTCCACGCGCAGCACGACCGGCAGCGCGTCCAGCAGCCGTCGGCTGATCTCGCCGCGCACCGGGTAGGCGCCGACGATCAGGGTCGTCGCGCCCCGGTCCTCCTCGGTGGCCCCGCAGCTGTCGTGCCAGCCGCGCCGGTGCCGGGTCCCGCCCTGCTCGGGCGTCGCGCAGTCCTCACCGCACGCGATCGGCTCGGCCCGGCTGCCGACCTCGTCGACGAAGGTGAACGTCGCGGGGCCGCGCACGACGATCGTCTCCCTGGCCCGCAGCGGCTCCGGCCGGTGGTGCTCCGGCACGATCCAGCCCGACCCGGTCAGCACGGTGCACAGGGTCAGCGGCGCGCCGTCCACGAAGTGCAGCGCCCAGGGCGGGGACAGGGTCGTGCTGCCGAACAGCGAGCCGTGGGCCCGCACCCCGCGGATCAGGTCACTGAAGGCGTCCACGTCCTCCAGGCTAGACGATCACGTAGGGAGTCCGGCTTCTCACCTATGGGATTGTCCGAGCCGGCCGGGTTCACTCGATCCCATGAGCAACGGCACCACTCTCGTCCTCGGCGCGACCGGCAAGACCGGCCGACGGGTCGCCGCCCGGCTGCGGCTGCACGGCACCCCCGTGCGCGCGGCCTCCCGGTCGAGTCCGACCCGGTTCGACTGGTCCGACCCCGGCGGCTGGGACGCGGCACTGCGGGACGTCGACGCCGTCTACGTGGTGGCCCCGGGCGTGCCGGGCCCGGTGCACGGGTTCGTGGCGCGGGCCGAGGCGGTCGGCGTGCGGCGGCTCGTCCTGCTCTCCGGGCGCGGGGCCGACACCTGGGGCGATTCCGCGTTCGGGCTGGACATGCGTTCGGCCGAGGACGCCGTGCGCGGCTCGGCGCTGGAGTGGACCGTCCTGCGGCCGTCGAACTTCAACCAGAACTTCGACGAGGACGTGTTCTCCGCCCCGCTGGTCGCGGGGGAGCTGGCGCTGCCCGCCGGCGAGGTCCCCGAACCGTTCATCGACGTCGAGGACGTCGCCGACGCCGCGGCCGCGGTGCTGACCGAGCCCGGCCGGCACGCCGGGCGGGTCTACGAGCTGACCGGACCGCGGGCGCTGACCTTCGCCGAGGCCGTCGGGCTGATCTCCCGGGCGTCCGGGCGGGAGATCCGCTACCGGCGGATCTCCCCGGCCGAGTACGTCGCGGCGCTGGTCGCGGAGGGCGTGGGCGAGGACGACGCCCACCACGTCGCCGAGATGTTCGTGCTGATGGAACAGGGGCTGATCACCGAGACGACGGACGACCTCGCCGCCCTGCTGGGCCGGGCGCCCCGGACCTTCGAGGACTACGTGGTGCGGGCCGCGGCGGCGGGGGCCTGGCAGCGCCCCCACGCGTCGGAGGGGTCGTGACTAGGGCAATCGGAGCCGGGCACCCGAGGAGGAACGCGATACCCTGTGCGAGGCGGCGAAGTACCTCACCGGGGGGACGCGAATGGCGCCACGTCGCGGTTGGCCGCGGAGTACGCGGTGCCGAGGTCGGTCCGCGGCCGCGGTGCCGTCCCGCGTCCTCACCCGGCACCCGGTCGCAGCTTTCGCCGCCGACGTGCCGGCGCGCCGTCCGCGCCCGCCCGCGACCGGGGCGAGACCACGTCGTGGAGTGCCGTCGCACGGATACCAGTCGCACGGATACCAGAGGAAAGGAGTGATCAGCGTGGAGGAAGTGCTGCGCCTACAGGCCGAGGAGGTCGCCGAGGAGGCGACCTGGGACCTGTACACCACCATCAGCCTGATCGACACCTGGGCGTGACCGGGTATCGACATCGCTCCGGCGCGTAACCGGACGGACCGACCGGACCGGTTCAGGTCCGGCGGGGCCGCCCGCCCCTCTCGTCGGTGGTGTCGGCCAACCGGCGCGCGACGCCCTCGGCGGCGGCCCGCAGGTCCGGCACCAACCGCTGGAGGTCGGTGCGCACCGAGCGCACCACGATGCCCAGCGCACCGGCGGGCGCGGCCCCCTCACCCGGGATGGACACCGCGACCGAGCACGACCCGAGCGTCATCTCCTCGCTGGTCAGCGCGTAGCCCCGGGACGCGGTGGCGTGGACCTCGCGCAGCAGCCGCCCGCGCTGGGTGATGGTGTAGGGGGTGAAGCGGGCGAGGGGGCGTTCGGCGTAGTCGCGCACGAAACCCGGGTCGGCCTGCGCGAGCAGCGCCTTGCCGACCCCGGTCGGGTGCAGCGGCAGGCGGGAGCCGGTGCGCGAGACCAGCGGCACCGAGCGGTGGCCGCACAGCTTCTCCACGTACAGGGCGTCGAAGCCGTCGCGCACGGCGAGGTGGACGTTCTCCCCGGTCGCCTCGTACAGGTCCTGCATGAACGGCAGCGCGGTCTCGCGCAGCCCGCCGGACACCGGGGCCAGCGCGGCGGTCTCCCACAACCGCAGCCCGATGGCGTAGCGGCCGTCCGCGGCGCGGTCCAGGGCCTGCCAGGACGTCAGCTCGGCGGCCAGCCGGTGGGCGGTGGCCAGGGGCAGGTGGGCGCGGCGCGCCAGCTCGGTGATGGTCAGCCTCGGGTGCTCCGCGTCGAACGCGGCGAGCAGGGCCAGCGCCCGCCCGGTCACCGAGCGCCCGGGAGCACCGTCGCGGACCGCCATGCCGGCCTCCTCCCGCGCGAACCCCGTCGTGGACAACCGCGGCGAACCCCGGCGCGAGCACCGCCGCGAACTCCGGCGTGAACACCAGCGCGAGCACCGGCGTGAACCCCGCCGTGAGCACCGCTCGGGGCGACCCTAACCGCGGTATCGGCACGGGATCTGCCCGTCCTTCCACTGGGCGGAAGGACTTCCTGGCGGTCCGCGCCGCTCCGCTCTTGGCTCGGGGACATGCGAACGCGAGTCGGGATCGTCGGCGCCGGTCCGGCGGGGTTGGTGCTGTCCCTGCTGCTGGCCGAGCGCGGCATCGACTCGGTCGTGGTGGAGACCCGCGACCGCGCGGAGATCGAGCGGACCATGCGGGCCGGGGTGCTGGAGCAGGGCACCGTGGAGCTGCTGACGGGACTGGGCGTCGGCGCGCGCGTCCACGCCGAGGGCGCCCGGCACGAGGGCATCGAGCTGCGGTTCGGCGGGCGGGGCCACCGGATCGACTTCACCGGCCTGACCGGGCGGGCGGTGTGGCTCTACCCCCAGCACGAGGTGCTCAAGGACCTGATCGCCGCGCTGGTCGGGGCCGGCGCGGACCTCCGGTTCGGGGCGCGGGACGTGGCGCTGCGCGAGGTGGCCTCCGACGAACCGGTCATCTCCTTCACCGACGCCGACGGCACCCCGGTGGAGCTGCGGTGCGAGGTGGTGGCCGGCTGCGACGGCTCCTCGGGCGTCAGCAGGCGCGCCGTGCCCGACGGGCGGCGCACCGACTACTTCCGCGCCTACCCGTTCGGCTGGTTCGGCATCCTGGCCGAGGCGCCGCGCTCGTCGCCGGAGCTGGTCTACGCCCACTCCGAGCGCGGGTTCGCGCTGATCAGCACCCGGACCCCGGACGTGCAGCGGATGTACTTCCAGTGCGCGCCCGACGAGCGGCCCGAGGACTGGGGCGACGACCGGATCTGGTCGGAGCTGGGCGCCCGGGTCGCGGGCGAGGACGGCTTCACCCTCAACGAGGGCCGCATCGTCGACCGGGGCGTCATCCCCATGCGCAGCTACGTGTGCGAGCCGATGCGGCACGGCCGGTTGCTGCTGGCCGGGGACGCCGCGCACGTGGTGCCGCCGACCGGCGCCAAGGGGCTCAACCTGGCGGTGGCCGACGTGGTGGTGCTGGCCCGCGTGCTGGAGCGGTTCTTCGCCACCGGCGACGCCGACGCGCTGGAGGACTACGGGCCCACCGCCGCGCGCCGGGTGTGGCGGGCCCAGCACTTCTCCTGGTGGATGACCTCGATGCTGCACCGGGACCCGGTCGGCTCGCCGTTCGACCTGCGGCGGCAGCTGGGCGAGCTGGAGCTGGTCGCGGGCAGCACGGCCGCGGCCACCCACCTGGCCGAGTCCTACACCGGCTGGCCCGTCGAACCGTGAGACCGGCACGACCACCGAACACGGGAGGGGGCGGGATGGCCCTGATCGGAACACTGGCCGAGGCGGTCGCCGAACTGGTGCGCGACGGGGACGTGGTGGCGCTGGAGGGGTTCACGCACCTGATCCCCGTCGCCGCCGGGCACGAGATCATCCGGCAGGGGCGGCGCGACCTGACCCTGGTGCGGATGACGCCCGACATCGTCTACGACCAGCTCATCGGCGCCGGCTGCGCGCGCAAGCTCGTCTTCTCCTGGGGCGGCAACCCCGGCGTCGGCTCGCTGCACCGGTTCCGCGACGCGGTCGAGCACGGCTGGCCCGCGCCGCTGGAGCTGGAGGAGCACAGCCACGCGGGCATGGCCAACCGCTACGTGGCGGGTGCCTCGGGCCTGCCGTTCGCGGTGCTGCGCGGGTACACCGGCACCGACCTGTCCCGGGTGACCGCCAACGTCAAGCCGATCACCTGCCCGTTCACCGGCGAACGGCTGACCGCGGTGCCGGCGGTCAACCCGGACGTCTCGGTCGTCCACGCGCAGCGCGCCGACCGGGCGGGCAACGTGCAGCTGTGGGGCCTGCCGGGCGTGCAGAAGGAAGCCGTGCTGGCCGCGAAGCGCAGCCTGGTCACCGTCGAGGAGGTGGTGGACGAGCTGGAGCCCGTGCCGGGCGCGGTCGTGCTGCCCTCCTGGGTGGTGACGCGGGTGGCGGAGGTGCCCGGCGGCGCGCACCCCTCCTACGCGCAGGGCTACTCCGAGCGCGACAACGACCACTACGCCGCGTGGGACGCGATCAGCCGCGACCGCGAGCGGTTCGGCGACTGGCTCGCCGGGATCAGGGGGGTGGCGCCGTGAGCGGCTTCACCCCCGACGAGATGATGTCCGTGGCCGCGGCGCGGGCGCTGTCCGGTGGGCAGCGCGTGTTCGTCGGCATCGGCCTGCCCTCCACGGCGGCCAACCTGGCCCGGCGCACCCACGCCCCGGACCTGGTGCTGGTCTACGAGTCCGGCGCGCTCGGCGCGAAACCGGACCGGCTGCCCGCCTCGATCGGCGACGGCGTCCTGGCCGAGACCGCCGACGCCGTGGTGAGCGTGCCCGAGGTGTTCAACTACTGGCTCCAGCCCGGCCGCATCGACGTCGGCTTCCTCGGCGCGGCGCAGCTGGACCGGTTCGGCAACATCAACACCACCGTCATCGGCGGCGACTACGCCAACCCGGGGGTGCGGCTGCCGGGGGCGGGCGGCGCGCCGGAGATCGCCGCGTCGTGCCGCGAGGTGTTCGTGGTGGTGCGGCAGGGCGTGCGGTCGTTCGTCGACCGGGTCGACTTCGTCACCTCCTTCGGGCAGGGCCGCGGCCCCGGCGAGCGGGAGGCGCTCGGCCTGCCCGGACGGGGGCCGACGCTGGTGGTCACCGACCTGGGGGAGCTGCGCCCCGACCCGGTGACGCGCGAGCTGGTGCTGACCGCCGTGCACCCCGGTGTCCGGGTGGACCGGGTCCGCGCGGCCACCGGTTGGGAACTGGTGGTCTCGCCCGACCTGGTGGTCAACCCCGTGCCGACCGACGAGGAACTGGCCGCGCTGCGCGCCCTCACGGGTGCGTCCGGGTGAACGGGGGAGACCGTGCCGGAAGTCCGGGAGGACCCGTGACCGCGGGAGGGACCACGACCCCGGGAGAACCGGTGACCGAGCGGGCCCGGCTCGTGCTGCCCAGCTACCGCCGCGACCCCGACAGCCACCCGCCGCTGGACTCGCCGGGCTACCGGTCGACCTCGCTGCGCCACCCCCGGCAGCCGCTGGTGCTGCTGCCGCACCTGCTCACCGAGGTGACCGGGCCGCTGCTGGGCCCCGGCCGGATCGGGGAGCTGGACCACGACCTGACCCGGCAGCACGCCGGCGAGCCGGTCGGGCAGCGGATCGTCGTCTTCGGCCGCGTCCTGGACGGCGACGGCCGCCCGGTGCCCGACTCGCTGGTGGAGATCTGGCAGGCCAACGCGGGTGGCCGCTACCGGCACGCCGCCGACCGGTGGCCCGCCGCGCTCGACCCCCACTTCGACGGCGTCGGCCGCACCGTCACCGACCCGCTGGGGCACTACGAGTTCGTCACCGTCAAGCCCGGCGCGTACCCGTGGCGCAACCACGACAACGCCTGGCGGCCCGCCCACATCCACTTCTCGCTGTTCGGCCGGTCGTTCACCCAGCGGCTGATCACCCAGATGTACTTCCCGGACGACCCGCTGTTCGGCCAGGACCCCATCTTCAACTCCGTGCCCGAGGCCGCCCGGAGCCGCCTGGTGTCCCGCTTCGACCTGGGGCGCACGCGACCGGAGTGGGCGCTCGCGTTCGAGTTCGACATCGTGCTGCGCGGGTCGGCCGCCACCCCGTTCGAGGAGGAGGACGAGGATGACGACCACTGACCCGGCGCGCGCGGAGCTGCCCACCACCCCGTCGCAGACCGTGGGCCCGTTCCTCCACATCGGACTGGTCTGGGACGACGGCCCGCACGTGGTGCCCGAGGGCACGCCCGGCGCGGTGTGGCTGCGCGGGCGGGTGCTCGACGGCGCGGGCGAGCCGGTCACCGACGCCCTGGTGGAGACCTGGCAGGCCGACCCGGACGGCCGGTTCGACCACCCCGACGACCCGCGCGGCCCGGCGGCGGGCTGGCGCGGCTTCGGCCGGTCCGACACCCGCTCGGGCGAGTACGCCGTCCACACCGTGCTGCCGGGCCCCGTGCCCGGTCCGGGCGGCGCGCCGCAGGCGCCGCACCTCGACGTGTCGGTCTTCGCCCGCGGGATGCTCCACCGCACGGTCACCCGCGTCTACTTCCCCGAGCACGCCGACGCGCACGCGGCGGACCCGGTGCTGCGGGCCGTGCCCGCCGACCGCAGGTCCACGCTGATCGCCACCCGCGCGGCCGACGGCTACCGGTTCGACGTGCGGTTGCAGGGCGAGGGGGAGACCGTGTTCTTCGATGTCTGACCCGGTCGACGGCGTTCCCGCCGAGGTCCACCACGCGGAGCACGGGCCGCCCGACGGGCCCGCGGTGGTGCTGTCGGGCTCCCTGGGCAGCGACCTGACGATGTGGGACCCGCAGGTGGGGCCCCTGGTGGCCGCCGGGTTCCGGGTGGTGCGCTACGACCACCGCGGCCACGGCGCGTCACCGGTCCCGCCGGGGCCCTACCGCCTGGCCGACCTGGCGGGCGACGCCACCGCCCTGCTCGACCGGCTCGGCGTGCGGCGCGCGCACTGGGTGGGCCTGTCGCTGGGCGGCATGGTCGGCATGTGGCTGGCCGCGCACCGGCCCGAGCGCGTCGGCCGCCTCGTGCTGTGCTGCACCTCCGCCGCGCCGGGACCGGCCGAGGGCTGGACCGGGCGCGCCGCCGCCGTGCGCGCGGGCGGCACCGAGGCGATCGCCGACGCCGTGGTGGCGCGCTGGTTCACGCCCGGGTGGCGGGCCGCCGACCCGGCGCGCACCGCGCGCCACCGGGCCGTGGTCGCCGCGACGCCCGCCGAGGGCTACGCCTCGTGCTGCGAGGCCATCGCCACCATGCGCCTGACCGACGTGCTGCCGCGCATCACCGCGCCCACGCTGGTCCTGTCGGGCGCCGAGGACCCCGCCACCCCGCCGGAGCACGGCGAGCGCATCGCCCGCGCCGTCCCGGGCGCCCGCCTGGAGGTGGTGGCGGGCGCGGCCCACCTGGGCACCGCCGAACGACCCGGGCGCTTCACCGGGGCGGTGCTGCGCCACCTGGAGGAGAACCCTTGAACGCACGGCACGAGCAGGGCGCGAAGGTCCGCCGCGAGGTGCTCGGCGACGCCCACGTGGACCGCGCCACCGCGGCCGCGACCGACTTCACCCGGCCGTTCCAGGACTACATCACCGAGACCGCGTGGGGCGCGGTGTGGGCGCGGGAGGGCCTCGACCGCCGCACCCGCAGCTGCCTCACCCTCGCCCTGCTCACCGCCCTGGGCTGCCACGAGGAGCTGGCGCTGCACGTGCGCGCGGCGGTCCGCAACGGCCTGACCCCGGACGAGATCGGCGAGGTGCTGCTGCACACCGCGGTCTACGCGGGCGTGCCGCGCGCCAACGCCGCTTTCGCCGTCGCGCGGCGCGTGCTGGCCGACCGGGACGAGGCTCCAGTTGAGACTCGAAACATCCGCGAAACACCTGGAGGAGGGGACCACCTGACCGGATAGTGGTGCGGCCCGCTGCGGTGTCCGAGCGAAAAGAGGTTGCCCCATGCGGTGGAGAGCGGTTGTCCTGACCACCGGCCTGGTCCTGGGCCTGGCCGCCGGTCCGGCCCAAGCGAGCGGCGCGGACGAGACCGGGATCATCGACTCGACTCGCCACGGCGGTCGCACCGTCGCGCTCACCTTCGACGACGGCCCCAACCCGGAGGACACCCCGCGCCTGCTGCGGGTGCTGCGGAAGCACCACGTCAAGGCGACCTTCTGCCTGTGGGGCGACTTCGTCGAGCAGCACCCGGGGATCGTCCGCTCGATCGTCGCCCACGGGCACGTGCTGTGCAACCACACCATGCACCACGAGGACCTGGGCACCTGGACGCCGGAGCGGATCGAGGCCGACCTGCGGCAGACCAGTGCCGCCATCCGCCGCGCCGTGCCGTGGGCGCCGCCGATCCGCTACTTCCGCGCGCCCTACGGCTCCTGGGGCCAGTCGCCCGCCGTCGCCGCGAAGCTGGGCATGAGGTCGCTGGGCTGGCGGCTGACCATCTCCGACTGGGAGCCGCCGGGCACCGACGAGCTGGTCCGGCGGCTGCGCGAGGGCGTCACCCCCGGCGCCGTGGTCCTGCTCCACGACGGCCCGGACGACCGGGCCCAGACGGTCGAGGCCGTCGACCGGATCATCCCCGAGCTGCGCGCCGGTGGCTGGCGATTCGACCTGCCGGCCAGGCGGTGACCCGGATGAGGTCGATCCCGGTGCGCGGGCACGCCTGGAAGGCGCTGCTGGTCGCGGTCCTGCTGCTGGTGCCGTTCCCGGCGACCGCGACCCCGCGCGGCGCGGCGACGTGGGTCGGCTCGTGGGGCACCTCGCCCACGACCGTGCCCGCCTCGGACCGGACGTCCTTCGAGGACCAGACGCTGCGGCAGGTCGTCCACCTGTCGGTCGGCGGCCCGAGCCTGCGCGTGGAGCTGTCCAACGAGTTCGGCACCGGCCCGCTGGTCGTCGGCGAGGCGCGGGTGGCCAGGCGGGACGGCGCCGGCTCCGCCGTCGAGCCGCGCACCGACCGGCGGCTGACCTTCGGCGGTCGCACGTCCGTCACCGTCCCGGCGGGCGCGCCGCTGCTCAGCGACCCGGTGGCGCTGCCCGTGCAGGCGGGCGCCGACCTGGTGGTGAGCATCCACCTGCCGCGCCGCACGCCCGGCAGCACCGTGCACGCCTTCCCGTACCAGGACGGCTGGGTCGCGGCGGGCAACGTGACCGGCGCGCGCGACATCACGCCGACCGGCGTGCTGGGCAAGTGGCACTTCCTCACCGGGGTCAGCGTGTCGGGCCGCGGTGGGGCGGTGGTCGCGCTGGGCGACTCGATCACCGACGGCGCGGAGACCACGCGCGGCGCCAACCGGCGCTGGCCGGACGTCCTGGCCCGCCGGTTCCAGGAGGACCGGGAGCTGCGGCACCTGGGCGTGGTGAACCAGGGCATCGCGGGCAACCGGCTGCTGCACGACCCGAACCCGCCCGCCGGGCACCCGGCCGAGGGCTACGCGAACCACTTCGGGCACTCCGCGCTGCGCCGCTTCGACCGGGACGTGCTCGCCCAGCCGGGCGTCGGCCACGTGGTGGTCCTGCTCGGCGTCAACGACCTGGGCCACCCCGGCACCAGCGCGCCGCTGTCGGAGAAGGTGAGCGCGCAGGACATCATCGGCGCGCACCGCCAGCTCATCGACCGCGCGCACGCGGCCGGCCTGCGGGTCTACGGCGGCACCATCACCCCGTTCAAGGGCGACACGCTGGGCTTCCACAGCCCCGAGAACGAGGCGGCCCGCGCGGAGGTCAACCGGTGGGTCCGCGGCAGCGGCGAGTACGACGCGGTGATCGACTTCGACCGGGCCGTGCGCGACCCGGCCGACCCGCAGCGCCTGCGGTCCGACTACGACAGCGGTGACCACCTGCACCCGAACGACGCCGGCATGGCCGCGATGGCCCAGGCCGTGCCGCTGCGCCTGTTCAGGTGACCGACGGCGGTGCGGGGGCGTGCCACGACGAGGTGGCCGCCCCCGCGCCGCCGCGCGTGGACCCGGGACCTCAGCAGGCTTTGACCGACACGACGTGCACCTTGCCCGGCACGTCCAGCACGGTCACCGTGCGCTGCCCGGCGGGCACGCGCACCAGGTAGCCGCCCGCGTAGACCGGGTAGGAGTAGCGGCTGCCCGCCGGGGCCGCGGCGGTGCCGGCGATCATCGCACCGCCGAGGCGGTGGATGGTGGTGGAGACGGCGCGCCCGCAGTTGTTGTAGATGCTGATGCTGCCCTTGCTCGCCGCGGTCGCCGGGACGGCGGTGAGCACCGCGGCGGCGGCGACCAGGCCGGCGGTGGCGAGCCCCGCGGCGATCCGGCTGGTGGTGGTCATTCGGCGACTCCCTCGGTCGTGTGCCCCGGTCAGCCGATCGGGGCCGGGTGACCGTACGCGTCCTCCCGGTGCCGCGGTGTCGGTCGAACGACCCCGGTCGGGGAGTCCCCGGCGGGCGTCACCGCGCGAGCAGGACCACCAGCAGGGCGACCGCGGCGGGCACCGACTGCACGACCAGGATGCGGCGGCTCACCGTGGCGGCGCCGACCAGGCCCGCCACGACGACGCAGGCCAGGGAGAACACCGCGAGGGTGAAGCCGGCGGTGCCGGGCAGGACGATCCCCAGCACCAGTCCGGCCGCCAGGAACCCGTTGTAGAGGCCCTGGTTGACGGCCAACGCCTTCGACTCGGCCGCGAACCGCTCGGTGGTGCCGAACACCGCCCTCCCGCGCGGGGTGTTCCACAGGAACACCTCCAGCACGACGATGTAGACGTGGATGGCCGCGACCAGCGCGGTGAGGACGTCGGCGGCGATCTGCACGGGAGCGCAGCGTAGTCGACCGCGCCACCCGCACCGCCCCGGCCGCGATGTGCCAACGTGATGCCGCACTGAGCCACAGTGAGCCACCTTGAGTCATCGCGGGTTGCATGTGGCACCACTGTGTGCCACAGTGGTGCCATGGACCTGACGCCGTACGTTGATTCCCTCGGTCGCGAGCTGCTGACCGTCGTCGAGACCGGTGGGGACGACGCCGGCGCCGTGGTCGAGCGGCTGACGGTGGCGATGGAGTCGGCCATCCGGCTGTCCCTGCTCGAAGTGCTGTCGGCCGCCGCCGACGAGATCACCCGCGACCTGGCCCCCGGCTCGGCCCAGGTGCGCCTGCGCGGCCGCGACCCGCAGTTCGTCGTGACCGTCCCGCGGCCGGAGCAGCCGGAGCAGCCCACCCCGGACCGCACCGCGGCGCCGGCCGCCGACACGGCGGCGGGCTTCGAGGACGGCCCCGCGGTGCGGATCAACGTGCGCCTCCCGGAGCAGCTGAAGGCCGCGATCGAGGAGGCGGCCGCCGAGGAGGGCCGGTCGGTCAACGCGTGGCTGGTCCGGGCGGCCGCGGCGGCGCTGCGCGGCCCCGAGCGCGAGCGCGGGGCCGAGCGGCCCACCAAGCGCGGCGCGCAGCACTACCAGGGCTGGGTGCGCTAGCCCCGGCGCCCGCCGCGCCGCACCTCTTCCACCGGGCCCGGCGCCCGCCGCACCGCACCTCCTTCGCCCCGCACCACCTGCGGGGATGTTCTTCCCACCCATCCCGAGGGGACAGCCATGCCGAAATACGCCACCCCGGAACCGATCTCCGCGACCGTCGAACTCTCCGTCGGGGAGGTGCGGATCGTCGCGGCCGACCGGGCGGACACCGTCGTCGAGGTGCGGCCCACCGACGAGTCGGACGACTCGGACGTCAAGGCCGCGCGGGCGACCCGCGTCGACTTCGCCGACGGCGCGCTGACGGTGCGCGGGCCCAAGTCCCGGATGCTCGACTTCTCCGGGAAGACCAGGTCGGTCGACGTGCTGATCGAGCTGCCCGCGGGGTCGCGGGTGCACGTCGACATGTCGGTGGGCGACTGCCTCGGCACCGGCGTGCTGGGGGAGTGCCGGGTGAAGACCTCGGTCGGCCACGTCCGCCTCGACCGGACCGGCCCGCTGCACCTGGACACCTCCGCGGGCCACGTCACCGTGGAGGAGGTCGGCGGCGACGCCGAGATCACCACCGGCAGCGGGGAACTGCGCGTCGGCGGGATCGGGGGGGCCGCCGTCGTCAAGAACTCCAACGGCGGCACCGACATCGGCGCGGTCGCCGGCGAGCTGCGGGTGCGCTCGGCCAACGGTGACATCTCCGTCGGCCGGGCCGGCGGCAAGGTGGAGGCCAAGACCGCCAACGGCCACATCCGCATCGGCGAGGCCACGCGCGACGCGGTCGTGCTGGACACCGCGTGCGGGGACCTCGACATCGCCGTGGCCGAGGGCGTGGCGGCGTGGCTGGACCTGGCCACCGGGCACGGCCGGGTGCGCAACTCGCTCGACGCCGTCGACGGCGCGCCGGACGGCTCCGAACGGACCGTCGAGGTCCGCGCGCACACCTCCTACGGCGACATCACCGTCCGCCGTCCCTGACCTCCCCGAGGAGATCCCCATGACCCCGTCCACCCCGCCGGCGATCACCGCCACCGGGCTGCGCAAGTCCTACGGCGACCACGTCGTGCTCGACGGCATCGACCTCGACGTCCCCGCCGGGACCGTGTTCTCCCTGCTCGGCGCCAACGGCGCGGGCAAGACCACGACGGTCAAGATCCTGTCCACCCTGATCAGGGCCGGCGGCGGCAGCGCGCGCGTCGCGGGCCACGACCTCGCCGGCGACCCCGACGCCGTCCGCGCCGCGATCGGCGTCACCGGCCAGTTCTCCGCGGTCGACAACCTGCTGACCGGCCGGGAGAACCTGCGGCTGATGGCGGACCTGCACCACCTCGGCCGCGCGGAGGGCCGGCGCCGGGTCGCCGAGCTGGTCGAGCGGTTCGACCTGGTCGAGGCGGCCGGGAAACCGGCGGCGACCTGCTCCGGCGGGATGCGGCGCCGGCTCGACCTCGCGATGACCCTGGTCGGCTCGCCCCGGGTGATCTTCCTGGACGAGCCGACCACCGGCCTCGACCCGCGCAGCCGCCGGAGCATGTGGCGGATCGTGCGGGAACTCGTGGCCGGCGGCGTCACCATCTTCCTCACCACCCAGTACCTGGAGGAGGCCGACGAGCTCGCGGACCTGGTCGCGGTGCTCGACCACGGCAGGATCGTCGCCCAGGGCACCCCGGACGAGCTCAAGCGCCGCGTCCCCGGCGGCCACGTCCTGCTGCGGTTCACCGACCCCCGCGACCTGGAGTCCGCCGCGCGGGCCGTGGGCCGGGCGAGCCGCGACAGCGACGCCCTCGCGCTGCGGGTCCCGCACGACGGCAGCCTCCGCTCGCTCAAGGCCCTGCTCGGCCGGCTCGACGAGGACGCGGTCCAGGTCGACTCCCTGAGCGTGCACAGCCCCGACCTCGACGACGTCTTCCTGGCCCTGACCGGCAACCCCGACCACGAGAAGGTGACCGCGCGATGAGCACCGCGACCCTGGCCCTGACCGACTCCGCGACGATGCTGCGCCGCAACCTCCGGCGCATGGCGCGCTACCCGTCCATGACGGTGATGCTCATCGGGATGCCGATCATCTTCCTGCTGCTGTTCGTCTACGTCTTCGGCGGCACGCTCGGCGCCGGCCTCGGCGGACCCTCCGGCGGGCGCGCGGAGTACGTCGACTACGTCACCCCCGCGATCATCCTGATGGCGGTCGCCTCGGCCGTCCAGGGCACCTCGATCTCGGTCGCGATGGACATGACCGAGGGCATCGTGGACCGGTTCCGCACGATGTCCATCGCCCGCGTCTCCGTCCTGACCGGACACGTCGTCGGCAGCGTCATCCAGACGCTGCTGAGCATCACCGCGGTCATCGGCGTCGCGCTGCTCATCGGGTTCCGGCCGACGGCGGGCGTCGGGGACTGGTTCGCCCTGGCCGGCGTCCTGGTGCTGATGTCCTTCGCCCTCGTCTGGCTGTCCGTCGCGTTCGGACTGGCGAGCAAGAGCGTCGAGGCGGCGAGCAACGTGGGTATGCCGCTGGTCCTGCTCCCGTTCCTGGGCAGCGGCTTCGTCCCGACCGACTCGATGCCCACCGCGCTGCGCTGGTTCGCCGAGTACCAGCCGTTCACCCCGTTCATCGAGACCCTGCGCGGCCTGCTGATGGGCACCCCGATCGGCGACAACGCGGTCATCGCGCTCGGCTGGGGCGTCCTGATCGCCCTCGTCGGCTACCTGTGGTCCAAGAAGCTGTTCAACCGCGAATCCACCCGATAACCCGACCCCGCGAGGAGAAGACGTGCAGCACCAGCAGATCCCGGTGGTGGAGTCGTTACCCACCACCCGTCCCGAGGGCCGCCCCCTGGACCCACCGCCGGAGCTGGCCCGCATCCGCGAGCAGGGCCCGCTCACCAGGATGCGCTACCCGGACGGGCACGTCGGTTGGCTGGCCACCGGCCACGCCGAGGCCCGCGCGGTCCTGGCCGACCCCCGGTTCACCTCCCGCTACGAACTCCTGCACCTCCCGCAGCCGCTGCCCGACGGCGCGACGATGCCACCGGCGCCGGTCGGCGACCTCACCGGGATCGACCCGCCCGGGCACACCCGCTACCGCAAGCTGCTGACCGGCAGGTTCACCGTCCGCCGGATGCGGGTGCTCACCGAGCGCCTCGAACAGATCACCGCCGAGCACCTGGACGCCCTGGAGCAGCGGGGCGGGCCCGCGGACCTCGTGGAGGCGTACGCACACCCCGTCCCGGCGATGATGATCTGCGAACTGCTCGGCGTGCCCTACGAGGACCGCGAGACCTTCAACCGCCACGTGAAGGCCCTGACCTCCGTGGACGCCTCCCTGGAGGACATGTACGCCGCCTACGGCGCCCTCCAGGACTACGTGCACCGGTTGGTCCCCGCCAAACGCGCGAACCCGACCGACGACGTGCTCAGCGAACTCGCCGCCGGCGACCTGGGCGACGCGGAGGTGGCGGGCCTGGGCACGTTTCTGCTCGGCGCGGGCCTCGACACCACCGCCAACGTGATCGGGCTCGGCGCCTACGCCCTGCTGACCCACCCCGACCAGCTCGCCGCCCTGCGCGCCGACCCCCGGCTGGTCGCCGGGGCGGTGGAGGAACTGCTGCGCTACCTGACCATCACCCACACCGGGGCGCGGGGGGCGCTGGAGGACGTGGAGCTGGGCGGTCACGTGATCAAGGCGGGCGAGACGGTCACCCTGGCGCTCCAGGCGGCCAACCGCGACCCGGCGAAGTTCGCCGACCCCGACACCCTCGACCTGCGCCGCGACGCCACCGGCCACCTCACCTTCGGGCACGGCATCCACCAGTGCCTCGGCCAGCAGCTGGCCCGGGTCGAGCTGCGGATCGCGTTCCCGGCGCTGCTCGCCCGGTTCCCCACCCTGCGCCTGGCGGTCCCGGCCGAGGACGTGCCGATGCGCCACAACAGGAACATCCACGGCGCGCACAGCCTCCCGGTCACCTGGGACCGGGCGTAGCCGCACCGTCGGCCCGTCCCCGCCCGACCACCGCGAAAGGAAGTCCCATGACCTCAACGGCTCCCGTCCCGCAGGGCCTCTCCTCGGAGCGCGACGCGGGTCCCTTCGACCCGCCGAGCCAGACCACCCGGCTGCGCGAGACCCGCCCCGTCAGCCCCCTGACCTTCCCCGACGGCCACCAGGGCTGGGTCGTCACCGGCTACGACGCGGTCCGGCAGCTCCTGGCCGACACCCGGTTCAGCTCCCGCCAGGACCTCGGCGTCCTCCACGTGCCGTACGAGACCCCCGGGATGCCCGCCTTCACCGAACCGTCCCCGCAGGTGCCGGGCCTGTTCATCGCCATGGACCCGCCCGACCACACCCGGCTGCGGCGGATGCTCACCGGCGCCTTCACGGTCAAGCGCACGAAGCAGCTCGAAGAGCGCATCACCGAGGTCGTGGAGCGGCAGCTGGACGAGCTGGCGCGCCTCACCCCGCCGGTCGACCTGGTCCAGGAGTTCGCGCTGCCGGTGCCCTCGCTGGTGATCTGCGAACTGCTCGGCGTGCCCTACGAGGACCGGGAGACCTTCCAGGTCAACTCCGCCAAATTCCTGGAGAAGGACATCCTGCTGGAGGACAAGCTGGCCGCCTACACCGCGATGACCACGTTCCTGGGCGAGCTGGTCACGGGCAAGCGCGCCGACCCCGGCGAGGACCTGCTGTCCGACCTGGCCCGCCACGACGAGCTCACCGTCGAGGAGCTGACCGGCATCGCCTTCCTGCTGCTGTTCGCGGGCCACGAGACCACCGCCAACATGCTGTCCCTGGGCACCTTCGCGCTCCTGGAGCACCCCGAGCAGGCGGCCGCCCTGCGCGCCGACCCGGACCTGCTGCCCGGTGCCGTCGAGGAGCTCATGCGCTACCTGTCGGTCGTCGACGTCCTGTTCCGCTACGCGGCGGAGGACGTCGAGCTCGGCGGCGAGACCATCGGCAAGGGGTCGACCGTCGTCTTCTCGCTGCTGGCCGCCAACCGAGACCCCGGCCGCTTCGACGACCCCGACACCCTGGACGTCCGCCGCGGGGCGCGCGGTCACCTGTCCTTCGGCCACGGCATCCACCAGTGCCTCGGCCAGCAGCTGGCCCGCATCGAGATGCGCGCCGGTTTCGGGGGACTGCTGCGCCGGTTCCCGAGCCTGCGCCTGGCCATCCCCGCCGACGAGGTGAGGCTCAGGACCGACATGAACATCTACGGCGTCCACGAACTGCCGGTCACCTGGACCGGAACGGCCGCCTAGGAGCTGCCGACCGGGGGGCGGCCCTGACCCCGGTACCGGGGGCGGACCCAGGACCCCGCGGGTACGGCGGTGGCGACGACATGGGCGACACCCGGACTGCACCTCTCCCGGACCGCCTGCCCGATCCGCCACCTCGTCCGGCGTACGGACCTCACCCGTTCGGCGACTACGACGCCGGGGGAGGGCCGCGGGTCCTCTCCCCAGGCGACCGACCGCCCCGCGGACAGCGGGGCTGCGGCGGGACGGTCGGTCAGGTCGTCGGCAGGTGTTACGGCACCAGCGCCCAGCTCTCGTTGTACGGCGCGGTGCTGTTGCACGCGTACTGGATGACGTAGGCGTTGTTGGTGGTGCCGCCCCCTGCACGGTGAGGCACAGGCCGCTGTGCCGGTTGACGACGTGCCACGGACCCGAATCGGCCTCGGCCGCGCCGGCCGTGTTCCCCGTCGGCTGTCTTGAGCAGCGTTCTGATCTGGCGCATCCATTCCCCCCGGGGCAGATGTCGTACGGGCTGCCCTGGTACAACCAACCCGCAGCGCGGCCACCGGGCCCGTCGGGACGGAGCTGGACGATCCTGGACAGCCGGGTGTGCGGGCTCGACCGGAAGACAGCCGCGCGGCGGGGGTGGCACCACCACTACAGCGCGGCCACCAGGGCGTCGCCGCCCGCGTCGAGCAGGTCCGGTCGGTGCTGTTCGGCGGACAGCTCCTCCACCAGGTCGGCCAACCGCCGGTCGGGGCGGGAGCGCGCCGGTTCGGCGGCGACGCGCAGGGCCAACGCCGTCTTGCCGACCCCCGCGATGGCCGACACCACGGCCACTCGCGCCCGACCGGCCGCCCCGTCCAGCAGGACGTCGAGGTCGGTCAGCGCGCCGGTGCGACCGGTGAAGGCGGGGACGTCGGGCGGTAGTTGGCGCGGTCGGGGTGAGCCGGGCGCCGACGTGGTCGGGCGCGTCCCCCTCGCGGCCCGCGCACGCAGCGCGTCCAGTTCGCGGGCGAGATCGAAGAGCGTCCTCACCCGCAGTGATCCGGTCTGTTCGGGAGTTCGGCGGATCCGGTCATGGTTCCCCCCGCGTGTTCCTCACCGGGATCACGGCTCCACCGCGGTCGCCCATGCGATTTCGCGCGTGATCTTCCCCGTTGCCGTCGCGGGCCTCCCCGCCCGCGGAAGACAAGACGTGCCGCCCGGTGTGGCGTTGCTCCGCGGAGGAAGGGGTCAGGAGGAGATGACCGACCGCGCGGCGCTGCGGGCCCGGCCCACGGGATCGGCGGGACTTCCCCGCAGCAGGCTGGCGAGCACCCCGTTGTAGAGCAGGAGCAGCACCGACGCCACGCCGTCCGGGTCGCCGCACCGGGCGTCCTCGGCCAGTCGGGAGAGTCGTTCGGCCACCAGTCGCGTGTCCTGCCGGACCAGGTCGAACACGGGGTCGGCCCGCCCGTCCGCCGGCGCGGCGCGCTCGGAGGCGGTGGCCAGGAAGCAGCACCACTGCGTCGGACCCGAGGCGGCGCGGAAGGTCTCGACGGCCTCGAACACCGCCAGCAGGCGGTCCTCCGGTGAGCCGGCCCGGTCGACGGCCGCGTCCCAGTGCCGGGTCCACGCCTCCAGCCTGCGCGCCAGCACCTCGCGCAGCAGGTTGTCCTTCGCGCCGAAGTGCTTGTAGAGGGTCACGATCGCCACGCCCGCCGAGGCGGCGACCTGGTCCACGCCGGTGACCGCGATGCCGTTGCGGAAGAAGAGCGCCTCGGCGGCGTCGAGGATGCGCTCCCTGGTGTGCGGGCGACCGGCCATGCTCCTACTATAACGCTCGTTATACCGAAACGATCGTTATACCGATACGGGGTGCCGGATGTCGACGACCACCGAGGAGCGCCGGACCGGGTCCGGCCTGGGCACGGCGGTGGCGGGGATGGCCCTGATCGCCGCCACCTACGGGATGGCCAGGTTCGGGATCGGCCTCTTCGCGCCGCGGTTGGGCGCGCAGCGCCCGGACCTGACCGCTGTCCTCGGGTGGGCCGGGGCCGCGCAGTTCACCTCGTACGCCCTGGCCGCCGCGGTGGCCGCCCGGTTGGCCGACCGCCACCCCCGCGCCGGGGTGCTCCTCGCCGGCGCCACCGCGACCGCGGGCTGCCTCGGCGTGGCGGTGGCCACCGACCCGGTGGTGTTCGTGCTCGCGGTGTTCGTCGGGGGGATGGGGGGCGGGTTCGCCTCCCCCGCGCTGGTCCCGATCGTCGACGCGGTCGTCACCGGCCGCGCCGCCGCGACGGGGCAGTCCCTGGTCAACTCGGGCACGGCCGCGGGGGTGATCGGCGCGGGCGTGCTGGCCCCGCTCGCCCCCTCGGTCGGCTGGGCCTGGGTGCTCATGGCGCTGCTGTGCGCGGTGGCCGCGGCGGCGACCCGGGGTTCCGTGCGTTCGCGCCCGGACCTGACCGCCCCCCGACGCGCGGGGACGGCTCCGGCCGCGCGCCCGTGGCGGCTCCTGGTCGTGCCGGGCACGGCCGCGGTGATCGCCGGCGCGGGATCGGCCCTGATCTGGACGTTCGGCCCGCTGTCGGTCACCGGGACCGGGGTCGTGGGCGCCGACCGGGTGGGTTGGCTGTGGATCGCCCTGGGGTCGGGGGGCGTGCTCGGGACGCTGACGGGTGTGGTGGTCGAGCGGTGGGGTAGGCGCGGGGGGTGGTGCCTCTGCTCCGGCGCGCTGGCGCTGTCCGGTGTCGCGCTGTCGCTGGCCGTGGGCACGGGCACCGCCTGGGTGGCGTACGCCTGCATGGCGGTCTTCGGCACCGGCTACCTCGGGTTGTCCGGCGTGCTGGTCCTGTGGAGCAGGCAGGTCTGGCCCGACGCCGCCGGAGCGGGCACCTCGGTGCTGTTCATCGCCCTGGCCGTCGGGCAGGCGGTCGGTTCCGCCGGCTTCGGGGTCCTCAGGGGGTCGGCGGACCCCGGCGCCCTGGGCCTGTGCGCCGCGGGCCTCTCGGTCCTGGGCGGGCTCATCGCCCTGGTCCGGTCCCGCCCTGGCCGGCCCCGCCGACGACGGGGCGGGCACGAGGTGACGGCGGGTGAGGACCGGTTTCGGGGACCCGCAGGTCCGGTTGCTCCCCTGCGCTGACAGCGCTGGTCCGGGACGGTGAACCACGGGTGGCGCGGGTCCGCGCGGTGGCACCCTGGCCCACTGCGCGCACCACCGGACCCGCCCGTCGACGAAGGGCTTGTGACGTGAGAACCATTCGCCTTCTGCTCGCCGCCCTGGTGGCCACCACCGCGGTGACCTGGTCCGGCGCCGGGAGCGCCGGGGCCGCCTCGTGGACCCTGACCACCGCGCAGCGGCAGGCGTACCTGAACCACTACGCGCCGCTGATCTTCAAGCGCGGCGACGAGAACAACGGCCAGGAGGGCACGGACTGGCTGTCCAACTACGACTTCGACCGCAACGGGCGGTTCTCCGACAACCGGGTGAACTGGCGCAACGCCAACCAGTACGCGCAGGGCGCGAACACCCACTGGCGCATCCGGCCGACGCTCTACAGCGCACTGCTGGAGTACGCCGAGAACGGGACGAAGAACCTCGTCCTGCTCTACCACGTCTACAACGCGGCGGACAAGGACTTCGGTCAGATCCACGACTGGGAGCGCGTCGAGATCGTGCTGCGCGGCGTCACCGGCAACCCCGGCACCGGTGAGGGCGTCGCCTACGCCACGGTGACCACCCACCACGAGCACATCATGCGCCGCTCCACCGACAGCGCGGTGCGGTTCATGACCACGCCCACGGGCAAGCACCTGATGCTGTGGCAGGCCGACGGCAGCGGGGCCCTGCCGACCACCACGCGCGGTCACGAGCTGCGGTTCGCCACCACGCCGTGGAGCACCGTCGCGGCGGGCCTGAACGGGACCGGCAAGGCCGAGGTCGACATCAACAACGACAGCGAGAAGAACGTCCACTACGTGTTCGTCCCGGAGGCGTCGTCCACCGCGGTCTCCACGTGGGGTGCGCGGGCCGTGACCTCCGCCTCCGCCCCGACCCTGGCCAGCCGGCTCGACAACGGCGACTCCACGGCCTGGCGGTCGGTCAAGCGCGTCACCTACGAGCTCCAGGACCTGGCCGACGTCCTGCCGACGCACTGGCGGGACTGGCAGCTCCACTGGCGGGACACCAAGACCAGCGACGTGCTGCTGGAGACCCCGGTGACCTCGGAGACGGGGCAGGCGGAGGTGGACGCCGGCCTCCAGCGCTTCCGCACCGCCTCGCTCGACCTCGGCGCGGGCGACCTCACCGACGGCCGCGAGGGCATCCCGTCCAAGAGCTGGCTCTACGGCGCGTACTCGGCCGAGGCGAACGCCGACGACAGCGCGAGCTCCGACGACTTCGGCGGGTACGAGGGGATCGGCCTGGACAGCTCCGGCCGCAGCAGGGGCGCGGTCAGCGGCGACCCCGCCTCGCACGGCGCGTACTGGCGGCAGCACGACTTCTTCGTCCACACCGGCACCGTCGACACCGCGGACCACCGCGAGTCGGGCACCTGGCTGCCCGCCGGGTGGCACCTCGCGGCCAACGGCGGGTTCGACGGCCGCTGGGTCCAGCTGTTCGACGACCGCCCCTGAGCGGACGCGGCACCACCCGTGCCGCCCCGCGACCCCGGTTCCCCGGTGGATGGCCGCGAAGGCGTCCAGGTCGATGTAGCCGCCGCCGTCGAGGTCCGCGCCGCGGAGTTGGTCCCGGATCTCCTCGTACTTCGCGATCAGGCTCCGGGCCCGCGGTGAATCGGCGGCGAAACCGAATTCCCCCGCCACCCCGGCGCCCATGGAGGTGAAATCACCCCTGCCGACCCCCGTCGCCCTCAGTGTCGAGAATCGCGAAAACCCGACCGATGGTGTCGCGGCCGACGGCCCTGCGCCAGGGGGACCAGCGCCGCCGCCCCGTCCGGACCACGCCGAGCAGCCGGTGACAGGTACTTTCGGGAAGTATTTCGGCGAATTGCCGCAACAGTTTCGCCAACGCTTGTGACGCGCTGTCCGGCCCCGCTAGAACTGATCGGAAGTCGGTCGATTCAGGGGGATCGCACATGCGTTGGACGACTCTTCTGCTGCCCGCCGTGGTGGTGGCGGCTCTCACCACTCCGGTCACGGCGACGGCCCAACCCCGACCGGCGCCGGACCCGTCGCCGCAGGGGTGGACGATCACCGACACCCGGCTGACGTGGACGGCGCCCGCTCCGATCCCGCCGGGCGGCGCCGCGATCGAGTTCTGGGACGGCGACCGCCTGCTGGGGGTGCCGCGCCCGTCCACCGACCTGCGCACCTACACCCTGGACGCGGCCGGGGTGGTCGACGACGACGAGCTCCAGGTGCGGGCGTCGGACCGGCGGCTGGACGTCGAGGAGCCCCCGCCCCCGCCGACCGCGGCGACCGCGGCGCCACCCGCGCCGCTGCCCGCCGGGGACACCGATCCCGGCAGGCCGGGCCGGTTCGCCACGCGCACCGGGGAGTACGAGGTCGACCCGATCACCGTGCCCGGCTACCCGGTGCCGCTGGAGATGAGGGCCGTGGTCGTCGCGCCGACCGACGCGCCCGGCAGGCGCCCGCTGGCGCTGTTCCTGCACGGCAGGCACATCACCTGCTACAACGGGGTCGAGATGCTGCTGGAGTGGCCCTGCCCGGCGCCCGCCAAGCCGGTGCCGAGCCACCGCGGCTACCTCCAGGCGCAGCGGCTGCTCGCCTCGCAGGGCTACGTGACCGTGTCCGTGTCGGCCAACGCGGTCAACGCCCACGACACGCTGGACGTCGAGTCGGGCGCGGGCGCGCGGTCGGCGCTGGTCCGCGCCCACCTGGCGAGGTGGGCGGACTGGGCGGGCGCCGGTCGGGGCGCCGCGCCCGAGGTCGTCCGCGCCGCGCCGGTCGCCGACCTGGGCGAGGTGCTCCTGGTCGGGCACTCCCGCGGCGGCGAGGGCGTCAACCGGGCCGCGCTCGACAGCCTCTCCCCGGCACCGGGCGACGGCCCGGTGCGCTGGGGCATCCGGGGCACCCTGCTCATCGGCCCGACGATCTTCGGGCACAACCCCGCGCCGGACGTGCCGTCGGTGACGATCCTGCCCGGCTGCGACGGCGACGTGTCCGACCTCCAGGGCCAGCTGTTCGTGGACGCGACCCGCGGCGTGAGCCGGGGGACCGCGCTGCACAGCGCGCTGTACTTCGTCGGCGCCAACCACAACTACTTCAACACCGAGTGGACGCCCGGCCAGGCCGAGGCCCCGGCCTCCGACGACTTCCGCACCCCGCCCGCCGACGCGGTGTGCTCGCCGGGCACCGCCACCCGGCTCACGGCCGAGCAGCAGCAGACGGCGGGCGCGACCTACATCGCCGCGGCGGCGCGGCTGTTCGTCGCGGGCGACCGGCGGGTGCTGCCGCTGCTCGACGGGTCGGGCGCCCGCGCGCCCTCGGCCGACCCGGCGCGCGTGCTCGCCCACGCCGTGGGCGGCGCGCGCTCCCCGTTCGTCGTGCCCGACGAGGTGACCGCCGCGGGCGGGTCGGCGCGGGTGTGCGCCCAGGTCTCGACCGATCCGGCCGCGGCGTGCGTCGACCCGGCCGCCACCCGCCCGTCACCGCACTTCACCCGGTTCAACCGCGTGGTGCCCGAACCCGGCCGGTTCGCCGTGGCGCTGGGGTGGACCGCCGACGGGCAGGCCGCGACCGTGCGGCCCGGCGCGCCGGTGTCCCTGGCGGGGTCGCGGCACCTGGCGCTGAGGCTGGCCGTGCCGCCGAACACCACCGGCAACCGCTTCGACGTGGCCGTCACCGACAGCGCCGGCCGCCGAGCCCAGCTGGGCTCGGTGACGCTGGACGGGCTGCCCGCCACCGAGCGGCTGTCCGCCCGCTGGGCGCAGGAGGTCCGCGTGCCGCTGCCGACGCGCGGGGTCGACCTGCGCCGCGTCGCCGAGCTGGAGCTCGTCCCGCACGGCGGCGCCGGGCAGGCGTGGCTCATCGACGCCCACGGCTGGGCCCCCGGCCTGCCGGACCCCCGCCCGGTGGCGCTGCCGCGCGTCGACGTGGGGCCGCTGACCGTCGAGGAGGGCGACTCCGGCACGCGGACCGTCGGGTTCCCGGTCTCGGTCACCGGCGACGGCGCGGGCTCCGTGCGGGTGTTCGTCCAGGACCAGGGCGCCACCACCTACACCGGGCGGCTGGTGGTGATCGAGCCGGGGCAGCACCGGGTCGAGGTGCCCGTGCAGGTCACCGGCAACACCCGCTGGAGCTTCGACACGAGGCGCACGGTGCTGGTCAAGACCGTGCGGGGCGCGGTCGTCGGCCACTACACGGACAGGCTGACCACACCCAACGACGACCCGCCGCCGACCCTCACCGCCACCCCGGTCACCGACGAGGTCCCCGAGGGCGGCACCCTGGTCTGGCGCTTGACGATCTCCTCCCCGGCCGACTCGAACGTCACGGTCCGGGGCCTGCCGGTCGCCCCCGACGGGACCGAGCTGTCCACCACCGACGTCGACGAGACGTGGTTCCGCCAGCGCGTCTCCCGGGAGGACCCGCTGCCCTCGCGCCCGTTGTCGACCACCGGGTTGCAGCTGGTCACCATCTTCCTGCCCGGTGAGGTGACCAAGGAGCAGTTCGTGCGGACGGTGGTCGACGCGGAAGCCGAGCCGGTCGAGCGGGTCCGCTTCGACCTGGCGAACCCCGCGCCGGGCGCCCCCGGCGTCCCGCTCGTCGGCGCGGTCGTCGACGGCCCGCCGGACGGGCGGTGATCGGCGGGGGTGCGGACCCGCCCGTCCGCACCCCCGTCCGTTCGCGCGCTCAGGCGAAGACGTAGGTGCCGAGGCCCGAGGCCGAGGTGAGGCCGGGTTCCGCGAGGCAGGACAACAGGTCGAGGTTGAGCAGCTCGACGACGTGGGTGACGGAGTCGCCCGCGAACCGGCCCGCCGTCACCGTCCCGCTCTCCACGATGACCAGCGTGCCCAGGACGTAGTTGGCGGAGCGGTGGTAGCCGATCGTGCTGGTGTCACCGGTGTTCCAGGTGATGGTGTACGAGCCGCTGCCCGACGCCAGGAGGTCCGTGCCGTTAGCACCTCCGCAGGACGGCCACCCCGCCCGCGACCACCGCGGGTCCGACTGCCGGCGCGACGTGCCTGCGGCGTACCGCAGTGCCCGGGTGGACAGGTCGACCGCGGCGCAGCAGGGTGGGGCAGCACCTCGAACACCCGCAGTGCGAGATCGCGCTGAACCTGACCCGAAACGGGGAACCACGTGCGTACCCTTCTGCGCGGCGCGGCATCGGCCGCCCTCGCCTCGGCCCTCGTCCTGTCGGTGGCGAGCGGCGCGGAGGCGGCCAGCCCGAACCAGCTGTGCCGCACCAACAGCTCCGCCATCCTCTACACGAGCCCGAGCTCGGGGATCTGGGTGCCCCAGAACTCGCTGGTCCGCATCCTCGACTACCGGGGGCCGCTGCACTACCTCGCCCGTTACGACGGGACGGTGGGCCAGCTCGAACGCAGCAGGGTCATCCAGGAGAGCTGCTACTACCAGTGACCCGGCGCGGCCCGTTCCGCCGCTGACCTGCTTCGCGACCACCGGCACGGGATCGGGGCGACCACCCCGGTCCCGTGCCGGTGGACGTGTTCAGGACCCGGCGTCGCGGGTCAGCCGCCAGACCACGTCGACACCGCTGTCCGACGGTGCGCCGGGCGGGATCGCGCGTTCGCGCCCGACCTCGGTGAACCCCAGCCGCCGCGGCACGGCGCCGCTGGCGGTGTTCGCCAGGTCGTGCACGATCTCCAGGTAGTCCACCCCGGGCAGGGTGAACGCCTCGGCCGCCATCGCCTCCGCGGCCCGGGTCGCGAGGCCGCGACCGGTGGCGGCGGGGTGCAGCCAGTACCCCATGAACATGCCCCGGGTATCGCCCGACCGGTACATCGAGCAACTGCCGACCAGCTCCCCGTCGGCGACGATCGCGTAGTTGTACGCCTCACCGGCGCGCCACTTGGGGTCGCAGCCGGCGAGGAACGCCCGGGTGGTGGCCGCGCTGTGGTGGGCGACCCACGGCATCCACGGCCGGAGGTGGTCGAGCGATTCCCCGATCACCCGCGACAGCGGCTCGAAGTCGCGGTCCGCCCGCCACCGCCGCAGGGTGAGGTCTCCGCGGTCGATGATCTCCCGGGGCCTCTGCACAGAGGTCATGATCGTCCGGCGGGGTGGGACGCCGCAATAGGGTGTGCCGGACCCGCGCCGCTCCCCGGTCACCGCGGCCGCGGCCACCGGCGGCGAGAACCCGGCCGGCGCCGCGCCGATCTCGCGGCAGGCGGTGGAGTGGAGCGGGTCACACGGTCTGGTCCGGCGTCAATCGGCGCCCAGCGCCCGGGACACCTCGCCGGCCGCGCCCACCACCAGGGCGGGCAGGTCGCGGGGCGCCTCGGCGAAGTCCACCAGCGAGGCCGCCGACACCGCGCCGACCACCTCGCCGGTGTGGTTGAACACGGCCGCGCCGATCGCCCGCACCCCGTCCTCGTTCTCCTCGTGGTCCTCGGCGTAACCGCGCTCCCGCACCGCCGCGAGCTCGGTCAGCAGGGCGTCCTCGTCGGTGATGGTGCGCCCGGTGCGGGCGGGCAGCCCCGTGCGGCGGACCAGGGCCCGCACCTCGTGGTCGGGCAGCGCGGCCAGCACCGCCTTGCCGATGGACGTGCAGTGCAACCGCAGGCTCATGCCGACGCGGGAGGCCAGGTGGTAGGGCCGCGCCCCCTCCAACTTGGCCACGTAGACGGCTTCGTCGCCGGACAGCAGGGCGAAGTGGACCGTCCACCCGGTGCGCTCGTGGAGGTCGCGCAGCGTCGGGCGGACGTGCTCGGCGACGTCCAGGCGCTGGAGGAAGCGACCGGCGAGGCTGAGGATCCGCGGGCCGCCCACGTAGCCGCCGCGGCCGTCGGCGCGCGCGAAACCGCGCTGGACCAGGGTTTGCAGGATGCGGTGCACGGTCGGCTTCGGCAGTCCGGACGCGTCGGCGATGTCGGCGATGCGCGAGTGCTCGGCGAGCGCCTCCAGGACGCTCAGCGTCTTCTCGGCCGCGGAAAGCGAGGCGTCGCCACTCATGAACTCAATCTATGCCAGGTTCGATCACCCCGACCGGTGAGCGGAGCAGCCGGGCGCGGGGGCCGCCGACGTGGTCGGGGTGGCGCGGTCCGGCGGCGCCGCGACACGTCCGCGTGGGGTTCGGAGCGGTGCCCCGGGTGCGGACACCGAGGTCAGGAGGGGTTTTGGAGCCGCATTGGTGCGGATTGCATTAGCCCGTGCGGGTGCACGTGCAGATGCACGGTGAGCAAGGGCCCGAGCGGGTCTCTAAGCTGGTCCCCGTGAGCCTCCACCAGCAGTCCGTTCCCGTCCCGGAACAGACGCGCGCCGGATCCGCCACGGTCTCCCGCCGGCACCCGGAGCGGGACCCGCTGCCCGTGCTGGCCGCGGCCGTGGAGGCCGCGATCGCCGCGCTGCCACCGACCGCGCGGGCCGACGCCCTGGAGCTGATGCTCACCGACTTCACCCTCGCCGTCGCCCCGGTCCAGGGCGACCTGGCGGGCGTGGCCGCGCGCGACCGCCGCGGCGCGCTCAAGATCGCCCAGGGCTACCTGGGCAACGCCTTCACCCACGCGGTGACGGGCGACGTGGACGCCACCAGGGCGGCCCTCATCGCCGCCCGCGCCACCCTGTTCCACCTCGGTGGTGGCGAGGAGATCGCGAGCGGCGCGGACTGGCGGCTCTGACCGCCGGCACCGCTCTGACCACCGGCACTGCCCGCACCGGCTTCACCGCCGGCACCGCTCTTACCGCTCGCACCGCCTTCACCGCTCGCACCGCATTCACCGCTCGCACCGCCCTTGCCGCCGGCACCGCTCCCACCGCGTAGCCGCACAACCGCGCCCGGCGGTCGCCGGTCCGAGCCGTTCGGCGTGCCGAGTCCGGTCGCGTGTCACCTGCCTGCGTGCCATCTGCCTGCGTGCCGCCCGGTTCGTCCAACCCCGCCTGACTCTCCGCGAGTGGCAACGGGTCAATTCACCGGCCGAGTGATCCTCGCGTTCACGGCCGGGTCACAGCGCCACCCGATGCGGTGAGAGCGGCAGCTCGCCGCGTTTAAGGCCGCGCCAAAACCGTATTCCCGGGGCACAACCTACGTAGGGGTGTGAGATGACGCCTGGCCTCCTGTCCCGTGCCGCGCCACGGGTCGCTCCTCCGCGCGGCGGCGCGGTGCCGGTGGGGGAGCGGTGGGTGCCCCTGGAGGACCTGCTGGCCGGGTGCCTGCGGCTGGTCGCCGGGAACGGCCCCGACGACGGGGCGCGGGCCGATCCCGAGCTGGCCGAGGCGCAGCGGGCGTTCCTCGCCGCCGGGCTCGGCGCCCTGGCGACGCCCGCCGACGAGCGCCGGTGGGTCCAGGTGGGACTGTCGCCCGCCACCCGGGACCGCGCCCCGCTGGAGGGCGAACTGCTCGACTTCACGCGCCGCCTGCTGGCCGGCGGCGCGGCGACCGGGTTCTTCTTCATGCACAAGAGCCCCGGTCTGCGGGTCCGGTTCCAGGCACCGCCCGGCGGCCGCGAGGCGCTGCGCGAGCGGGTGCTGCGCTGGGCCGACGGCCTGGCCGCCGGTGGCGTGACGACGACCGTCGTGCCCGCGGTGTACGAGGCGGAGGCCGGGCTGTTCGGCGGCCGGGTGTCCGTGCGGCACGCCCACGAGCTGTTCACCGCGGACTCGCTGGCCTGGCTGGAGGTGCGCCGCCGCGGCGGGGTGCCCACGTGGGTGGTCTCGCTGGCGATGGTGCGGGCCGTGCTCGACGGCCTGTCGGTGGTCGGGTGGGAGGACCGGGACGTGTGGGACCGGGTCCGCTCGGAGGCCGGGCGGCGGCTGCCGGAGGGCGCGCGCGGGCAGACCGGGCTCGACGCCGCGGTGCGCGGCCTGCGCGCGCTGTGGCAGGACCAGGACCGGCTCACGGCGTCGCTGCCGGAGTGGGCGCGGCACGTCGTCGCGGAGCACCGGGAACGGGCCCTGGACATCGGCGCGCGGTGGCGGGCGGAGGTCTTCGACGGCCACGACACCGGTGCCGGCCCCCGGCACGCGGCAGCGTTCCACGTCGTCTTCCACTGGAACCGGGGCGCGCTGCCCGCCGAGCGCCAGGTCCTGCTGGCCGAGGCCCTGGGCACGCCGGAGGGGGAAACGGGTTCCGGCGACGGAGGGGCGCGGCTGCCCCAGGGCACGCCCGCGGGGGAGGCGGACCGTGGGTGACCCGGCGGTGCTGCTCCGGCTGGCCGGGCTGCCCGTGCGGCTGTGGCTGGCCGGCGGGTGCCCGGAGCTGTTCTCCGCGCTCGCCGACGCCGACGCCGCGGCCGAGGCCGAGCGCGAGCACGGCCGGGCGCTCGCCGCCCGGCTGGGCGACCGGGTCGTGCCCCGGCCGGAGGTGACCGCCGCCGAGCGGCAGGCCGTGCTGCGGGTGCGGCGGGCCGCGCACGGTGGCCGTGAGCTGCCCGACGAGGCCGTCCTCGCACTCACCCGCCGCGCCGCGGCCCGGGTCGACCCGCCGTCGGCGATCGGGCTGGACCGCCTGGCCGTCCACGCCCGCGCGCGGCGGGAGGCCGACGCGCGGCTGCTCGACGACCTGGCGGCCGAGCGGCGCCGGCTGGCGGGGCTGCCCTGGCGGCTGCTGCGGTCCTCGCCGGTCGGGACCGCCGCTCTCGTCCACGACGCCGCGGACCTGCTGGCGGACGTGGAGCGCCGGGTGGCGGCCGGTGAGTCGTGGGAGGGCAAGCGGCTGCGGCAGCGGGCCGACCACCTGTGGCGGCTGATCGCGCGCGGCGCGGTCGAGACCACGCCGCGCAACTGGTTCGGGCACGTGGCCCCGGCTCCCGGGGGGACCGGGCCGCTGACCGCGGGTCCGTTCGCCGTGCACGAGGTGCCCAACGTCCACACCGCGCGGTCGTGCGGGGACGGCCTGGCGCTGCCCGGCCTGCACTGGTCCGAGGGCGGGGACTTCGTCACGTGGGTCCCGCACGAGCGGGACCCCGGGCTGCTGTGCGAGGTGCGGGTCAGGGACACCGCCGCGCTGAGCGCCGTGCGCCGGGCGCTGGCCGCCGGGCCCGGACCGCGCGACGAGGTGGTGACCGCCCTGCTCGGCCCGCGTGCCGGCGAGCCGGCCGGCCGCGCCGCGCTCGCCTCGTTCCTCGACCACCTCGTCCGGCTGGGCGTGCTCCGTCGCTCCCGGGACGTCACCGATCGCGCCTCGACGTGGGGCCCGGCGCGGGCGCGCCCCCGCACGGGCGACGACTTCCTGGACGTGCACCGGCGGGTCACCGGCGCGGCGCCGGTCCCCGACGAGGCCGGGGTCCGCGTGGCCACGGGGGTGCTGCGGCGGCTGGACGCGCTGGTGAAGGCCGACGCCCCGGCCTCCTCGTCCCCGCTGCGCGACCTGGTGGACGAGCGGCCGACGCCCGTGCCGGAGCTGGTGCGCCGGTTCCTGGCCGACCGCCCCGACCACCGGCCGGTGCCCGCGGACGGCGGCGCGTGGCCGGTCGCGCACGACCCGGGCTCCGGGTACTCGGCGCTGCTGCGGTGGCTGGCCGACCACCCCGACGAGCCGGGCGGCGCGGTGGAGCTGACCCACGACCTGCTCGACGCGGTGGACGCGCCCCGGTCCCTCCCGGACTGGCCCGTGGACTGCCTGCTGCGGCCCCTGCCGCCCGAGCCCGGCGCCCCGGTGGCCGTGCTGGACACCGCGGTGCCCGCCGGGACCCTGGACGCGCGGTTCGCGCGGGGCCTGCGGCTGGTCCACGACGTCGAACCGGGACCGGTGACCGCCTACCGGGAGTTCCTGCGGGAGTTCGAGCGGGCCCGCGGCGGCCGGTTGGTGGAGGTGCTGGTGCCGCCGCACAACGCGCGCTCGGCCAACGCCGTGCGCCGCCCCGCCTGCACCGACCTGTGGACCGGGGACCCGGACCACCGCCCGTACTTCGGGGAGGAGCACCCCGGTCGGCACGTCCCGCTGGACGCGATCACGCTGCGCCGCGAGGGGCGGACCGTGATCGCCGAGGCGGGTGGTGAACGCCTGTGGCCGGTCCACCACGCCACCCGCATGCCGTTCCCGCCGTGGGACGTCGCCCTGGCCCTGCTGCTGGTCGCCGGGCCGCCCGGGGCGCACCGCGCCACCGGGCACCGGGCGGACGCGCTCGCGGCGTTCCCGGGACGCCGCCACCTGCCGCGCCTCACCGCCGGTTCGCTGGTCGTCTGCCGCGCGCAGTGGCGCGTGCGCCGGGACGAGCTGTGGGCCCCGGACGCGGACCAGGGGGCGAGGTTCCGCGCGCTGGGCCGGCTCACCCGGGCCCGCTCGCTGCCCCGGTTCGCCCTCGCCGGCCCGCCGGGAGGTCGGCGGGTGCCGGTGGACCTGGCCGGGCTGCCCGCGTCGCGCGTGCTGGACCGGGTCCTCGCCGGCGGCGAGGAGCTGGTCCTCACCGAGATGCTGCCCACCCCGGCGGACTTCCCCGTCGACGACACCACCCACACCGCCGGTGACCGCCTGGCGTGCCAGCTGCTGCTGCGCCTGCCGGTGACCGGTGACCCCAGCTCCCCGCCCGGCCGGGCGGGAGCGGCACTAGTGGCCGACGCAGTGTGAAGGGACACAACGACATGGACCAGGCGATCTTGGAGCCGGCCGAACTCGACACCCTCATCGCGGACCTGGAGGAGCGCATCAGCGAGGTGCGGCTGGTGACCCCGACGGAGCCGATGGCGTTCAGCCAGGACCAGTGCAGCAACCTCCTGTGCTCGGTCCTCGCGTTCTGCGACGACGGTGACGACGACGGGATGTTCTGACCACGGGCCGGGCTCACCGCGTTCGAGCACCGGGTGATCGGGTCCTCGCGGACCCCGCCGACCCGCGGGGGAGGCCGACGCCCCACGCGGTGGCGGCGTGTCTTCCCCTTGCCCCACCACACCGCCGGTGACCGGCGGGACCACTTGCCGAAGCAGTACGGAGCAGTTCGAAAGGGAGAAACACATGGACCAGGCGATCTTGGAGCCGGCGGAGCTGGACACCCTCATCGCGGACCTGGAGGAGCGCATCAGCGAGGTGCGGCTGGTGACCCCGACGGAGCCGATGGCGTTCAGCCAGGACCAGTGCAGCGTCCTCGCGTGCTCGCTCATCGCGTTCTGCGACGACGGTGACGGGGACGGGGCGTTCTGATCGCGCGCGGAGCCGGGCACGGGTGAGAGCCGGTGTGGGCGGGTCCGGGCGGACCCGCCCACCCGCGGGAGGAGGACGGTGGTCAACGCGGTGGGGGAGCACCCCCTGGTGGACGGGCTCGCGCGCCACGCCCTGCGCGAGTGGGCCGAGCACGGGGCGCCGACCCCGGACCCGGGGCCCGTGGTGCTGGCCTCGACCCTGCCGCCCGGCGACCCGGTCGCCGCGCTCGCGGCACGGGCGTGGCTGGGCGGTCTGCGCCGGACGACGACCGCGCACCCCGGCCTGTTCGGCGGGCTCGCCGGGCAGCTGGCGGGGCTGCGCCTGCTCGCCGCGGTCCACCCGCCCCTGGAGCGGGCGGCGGAGGCCGTCTCCGCCGCGCTGCACCGGTCCCCGCCCGGCACGCCGGACGGGCTCGCCTACGGCGATTACGACCTGGTCGGCGGACCGGCCGGGGTGCTGCTGGCCCACTGCGTCCCGGCCGCCCGGCCCGGCGGGACCGACGTCATCGCCGCGCGCCTGGCCGCGCTGTGCGAGGAGGGGGCCGGGGGACTGCGGTGCACCGCGTACGACGGGCACGAGCTGCTCGGGTGGGTGCAGGGCCGGATCAACGCGGGGCTGGCGCACGGCGTGCCCGGTGTCGTCGTGGCGCTCGCCGCCGCGCTGCGAGCCGGGTCCGACGTGGCCGAACCGCTGCGCGGGCTGGCGCGGTGGCTGCCGGCCCAGGCGCGCCGCGACCCGCTGGGCATCGTGAGCTGGCCGACCGCCGGGGGCGCGCCGCCGCCGGCGCGGGCCGTGCGGCGACAGGCGTGGTGCTACGGCTGCCCCGGTGCGGCCTGGGCGCTGTGGGAGGCGGGGGACGCGCTGGGCGAGCCGGGGTTCACCACGCCCGCCACGACGGCGATGCGGTCGCTGTGCGACCACTACGACGAGGACTTCCACCTCTACGGCGAGGCGGTGACCGACCGGGTGGCCGTCTGCCACGGCGCCGCCGGGGTGCTGGCGGTCGCGGACGCGTTCGCCACCCACGCGGACCTGCCGGAGGCCGCCGGGCTGCGGCACCGACTGGCGGACCACCTGGGCCGACGCGGCGAGGAGGTGGCCGAGCTCGCGCGCACCGACATGTCGCTGCTCACCGGGGCCGCCGGGGTGCTGGCCGCACTGCGCACCGCGGCCGGGGCTCCGCGCGGCTGGCTGCCCGCCATCGGCCTGCGCTGAGGGCGCGCGGTCAGGTCGCGGTCGCCCGGCCGACCTGGTCGCGCCACCCGGCCTCCAGGCGTTCCAGGGACAAGCCCCGCCGGGTGATCAGGTGGTCGACCAGCGCGGTGTCCAGGGACGCCAGCAGCGCGTAGGCGGTCAGGTCCACGTCGACGGGCGCGCCCGCCTGCCGCAGCAACACGGTGACGTGGGTCAGGCGCACCCGGTACGCGGGCACGGTGAAGCGGCGCGCCGGGGCGGGGTCGGCGGCCAGGTACATGTCCAGGTGGGCGCGTTCGTGGCGCATGGCGGCGGGGCCGAAGGCCAGCAGGCGCGCCACGGGGTCGGCGCCGGGGCCCAGCGGCGGCGGGCCGGTGAGGAAGGACTCCTGCAACCGCTGCTCGTGGTGGTCGAGCAGGGCGAGCAGCAGGCCGGTGCGGTCGCCGAAGCGCCGCGACACCGTGCCCTTGCCGACCGAGGCCGCGCCGGCGACGGCCTCCATGGTCAGGTTCGCCGCCCCGTGCTCCGCGGCCAGCCGGGCGGCGGCCTCCAGCAGCCGGGCCCGGTTGCGCACCGCGTCGGCCCGCAGGCGCGGTCCCGGGTGCAGCACGGGCAGCGGGTCGTGGATCCCGAACCGCTCTCCGGCGGCCGGTGGCGGAGTGGCGTCGGTCACCTCGGCAGCCTAGCCGGAAGAGAAACGGAACACGGCCCGTTTAGATGGGGAGCAGTGTTCGACCGCACCCACACGGGGGTTCCAGAGATGACCGTCCACATCCTCGCGCTCGTCGGCAGTCTCCGAGCCGGCTCGCACAACCGCCAGCTCGCCGAGACCGCCGTCCGGCTCGCCCCGGAGGGCGTCGGGATCGAGGTGTACGAGGGGCTGGCCGACCTGCCCTTCTACAACGAGGACCTCGACGTCGAGGGTGCAGTGCCCGCTGCCGCGACCGCGCTGCGCGAGGCGACCCTGCGCGCCGACGCCGTGCTGCTGTTCTCCCCGGAGTACAACGGCACTATCCCGGCGGTGCTCAAGAACGCTGTCGACTGGTTGTCGCGGCCCTATGGCGTGGGGGCGTTGAAGGGCAAGCCGTTGGCCGTGATCGGCACGGCGTTCGGCCAGTACGGCGGGGTGTGGGCGCAGGACGAGGCGCGCAAGGCGGCGAGGATCGCGGGGGCCGCCGTGCTCGACGACCTGACCCTGTCCGTGCCCGGCTCGGTCACCCGCTTCGCCGAAACGCACCCGGCCGACGACGCCGAGGTCACCGCCCGGCTCGGTGAGGTGCTGGCCGGCCTGTCGGCCAGCGTCACCGCGCCCGCGGGGGTCTGATCTGCGGTGGCGCGGGCGGCGGGTGGGATCACCTGCTGCCCGCGCCACCGCCGCCCAGTTCCCTTCACCCCCAGCTCACGCCGGCCCCGGCTCCCGACCGAGCGGCTGCCAGAATGGCGGCGTGCGGATCAGGGTGCTCGGCCGCCTGGAGGTCTCCGGCCCGGACGGCACGCCCGTCCACCTCGGCGGAGCCATGCTGCGCGCACTGCTGATCCGCCTGGCCGTCGACACCGGCCGGGTCGTCACCACCGACCGGCTGATCACCGACCTGTGGCCCGACACCGCGCCCGCCGACCCCTCGGCGGCCCTCCACTCGCTCGTCTCCCGGCTGCGCCGCGCCATCGGCCACCACACGATCACCTCCTACCCCACCGGCTACCGGCTGGACCTCCCGCCCGAGGAGGTCGACACCGAGGTGTTCGCCCGAGCCGTGGTCGAGGGGCGACCGCGCGAGGCACTGGCCCTCTGGCGGGGCACCCCGCTGGCGGACGTCGCCGACGCCGGGTTCGCGCGGGCGCCGGTCGCCCGCCTGGTCGAGCTGCGGCTGGGCGCGGTGGAGGCCCGGATCGACCTGGACCTGGCGGTGGGCGGCACGCCGGACCTCGTCGCCGAGATCGAGGAGCTGGTGGCGGCCGCACCCCTGCGCGAGGGGCTGCACGCCCGGCTGGTGCGCGCGCTGTGCGCCCGTGGCCGCCAGGCCGAGGCGCTCGCGGCCCACGAACGCGCCCGCGCGGTGCTGGCCGAGGAGCTGGGCGCGGATACCGGTCCCGAACTGCGCGAAGCCCACCGGCAAGCCCTGCGCGCACCGGTTCGCCGCTCGCCGCTGCCCGCCCGGCTGACCAGCTTCGTCGGCCGCGAGCGGGAACTCGACGAGGTGGTCCGGGCCCTCGCGGGCGCCCGGTTGGTCACCCTCACCGGCACCGGCGGCGCGGGCAAGACGCGGCTGGCCGTCGAGGTGGCCGAACGCCTGCTCGCCACCGCCCCGGACGGGGTGTGGCGGACGGGGTGTGGCCGGTCGACCTCTCGACCGTGACCGCCGGGGACGGCATCGGGTCCGCGGTGCGCACCGCGCTCGGCACCACCGACGAGCCCGCCGACGTCCTGGCCGACCGCGACGGCCTGCTGCTGCTGGACAACTGCGAGCACCTGGTGGACGCGGTCGCGGACTTCGCGGCCGACCTGCTGGCCCGCTGTCCCCGGCTGCGCGTGCTCGCCACGAGCCGGGAACCGCTCGGCGTCACCGGGGAGGTGCTGCGCCCGCTCGACCCGCTGCCCGAGGCGCAGGCCGTCGCCCTGTTCACCGACCGGGCGCGGGCCGTCCGGCCGGGGTTCGCGCCCGACGACTCCACCGCGCGGGTCTGCCGGGCGCTCGACGGCATCCCGCTGGCCATCGAGCTGGCCGCCGCCCGCCTGCGCTCGCTCACCCCGGCGCAGCTCGCGCGCCGCCTGGGCGACCGGCTCGGCCTGCTCGATCGCGGACGCCGTCGAGCAGGTCGCCGGCGGCTCGCTGGACCGGTTGGCGTCCCTGGTGGACAAGTCGCTGGTGGTGGCGGTCGACGAGCGCTACCGCCTGCTGGAGACGGTCCGGGAGTACGCGGCCGCCCAGCCGGTCGACGACCTGGCGGAGGTCCGCGCCCGGCACGCGGCCCACTACACCGGGCTGGCCGAACGAGCCGAACCGCGGCTGCGCGGGCCCGAGCAGTCGGTGTGGCTGGACCGCCTGACCACCGAGGGGGCGAACCTCGACCTGGCGATGTCGCCGCGGCTGTTCGCGGCCCGGCTGTGGTACTGGCTGGTGCGCACCCGGCTCGCGGAGGCCCGGAGCTGGGCCGCGGGCATCGACTCCGACCTGGCCCGGGGCCTGCTCGACCCGACCGCGGAGCTGCTGGACCGCCTCGCGACCCGTGACGAGCCGGCGGCCCTGGCCGTGGCCGTGCTCGGCGACCACACCCACCGCGCCCGCCTGACCGGGATCGCCGACCGGCTCGCCGGCGCGGACGACCCGTGGCGGCGCGCGGTCGCGGAGCTGCTGCGGGGCTACGCCGCCGCCGAGATCGGCGACGGCGGCGCGGCGCGCGCCGAACGGCACTACACCGCCGCGGCCCGGGGCTTCCGGGACCCCGGCGACCACCTCGCACTGGCCTACCCGCTGATGTTCCTGTCGGCCCTCCAGGCGGGTCGCGGCGCCACCGCCGAGGCGCAGCGCTCGCTGTCGGAGGCGATGCGCCACGCGCCCGCCGTCCCGGTGCTCGTGCTCGTGCAGTCGGCGGCGCTGTGGGCCCGCACGGGCGACCTCGACCGCGCCCGGCTCGACCTGGAGCGGGCGGAGCGCGCCGCCGCGCGCGAGGACGACCCGCCGGCCCTGGCCCGCGTGCGCAACGGCCTGGCCGAGCTGGCGAGGCTGAACGGGGACACCGCGACCGCGCTGGAGCAGCACCGCGGGGCCCTGGCGCTCGACCCCGCCGCGGCCACCACGCAGTTCCGAGCCGTGGTGCACAGCAACTACGCCAAGACGCCGGCCGAGGTCGGTGAGCCGGACCTGGCGGGGGAGCACCACCGGTTGGCCGTCGAGCCGGCCCGGCGCAGCCACGACGGCCCGGCGCCGGCCTCCGTGCCGGAGGACCAGGCCGCGTGGTGCGCGGCCCGGGGCGACCGCGCGGCGGCGGTCGCGCTGCTGGAGCGCGCCGGGCGGGTGCGGGGCACCGACAACCCCGACCTGCGCGCCGCCATCACCGGGACCCGGTGACCGGCGGCCGGGCCCGCGACCACCGCTCCAGGTAGGCGAAGACCTCCAGGGTGCGGGGCTGGAGGCCCTTGGCGCGGGAACCGGGGAACGTGCCGGGGTCGCGGTCGACGACGAGGTGGTCGACCCCGCGCCGGGCCAGGTCGCAGGCGAGGGTGAGGCCGGTGGGTCCGGCTCCGGCGATGAGAACTCGGGTGTCCATGCCGGGGACGGTGCCGGGGTGCGCTGCCAGCGTGCTGCCGGCCCGCCGGCAGCACCTGCCGGCGGGCTCGGGCCGGGTTCAGCGGTTCATCAGGTCGCGCAGGGCCTTGACGATGTCGGCGGGGGCCTCCTCCGCCATGAAGTGGCCGCAGGACACGGTGGTGTGCTCCAGGTCGTCGGCCCAGGCGCGCCAGCGCGCGGTGGCGTCGTAGCCGAGGGCGGCGCCCCAGTCCTGCTGGAGGACGGTGACGGGCATGGTGAGCCGGTGGCCGGCGCGCTTGTCGGCGGTGTCGTGCTCGACGTCGACGCCGGCGGAGGCGCGGTAGTCGGCGACGATCGAGGTGACGGCGTCGCGGGAGGCGGTCAGGTAGGCGGCGCGCACCTCGGGCGGGATGGCGTCGGGGGAGCGGGTCCAGGTGTCGAGGAAGTGGCCGAAGAAGGCGTCGGGGGCGGCGCTGATGAGCTGTTCGGGCAGGCCGGGCGGTTGGGCCATGAGGTAGAGGTGGAAGGCGACCGAGGCGGTGACGCCGTGCAGCACCTCCCAGGTGTCGAGGGTGGGCAGCACGTCGAGCAGGGCGAGGTGGGTGACGGCGTCCGGGTGGTCGAGGCCGAGGCGGGTGGCGACCAGGGCGCCGCGGTCGTGGCCGGCGAGGGCGAAGCGGTCGTGGCCGAGCAGGCGGGCGAGGGCGACGACGTCGCCGGCCGCGGTGCGCTTGCTGTAGGTGTGGCCGTCGGTGTCGGCGGGTTTGTCGCTGTCGCCGTAGCCGCGCAGGTCGGGGCAGATGACGGTGTGGTCGGCGGCGAGGTCGGTGGCCACGTGCCGCCACATCAGGTGGGTCTGGGGGAAGCCGTGCAGCAGCACGACGGGGTCGCCCTCGCCGGCGGTGGCGACGTTGAGCGCCACGCCGTCGGCGACGGTCACTCGTCGGTAGTGGAAGCCGGGGATGCGCATGGTGGGCCTTCCTGGGTTGTTCGGGCTGCGGTGTGACCAGCGTGGACCGGGCCGATGAGTGGTCGGTCAGCGTTGGGTGAGCGGGCCGGTGGGCGGTGGCCGGGCGTGGGGCTGCCGGGGTGGTGGGGGCGGGTTAGAGTGCGCGGCTCGGGAGGGAGGTCGGTGTCGGTGCGGTTCGGCGTGCTCGGTCCGCTGGTGGTCGAGGACGGCCGGGGTCCGGTGGGGGTGGGCGGGCCGCGGCACCGGGCGGTGCTGGCGCGGTTGGTGCTCGCGCGTGGCCGGGTGGTGCCGGTGGAGCGGCTGGTCGACGACCTGTGGGAGGAGCCGCCGGCGGGTGCGGTGGGCGCGCTGCGGACGTTCGTGGCGGCGTTGCGGCGGGCCCTGGAACCCGATCGGCCGCCGCGCGCCCCGGCTCGGCTGCTGGTGACCGCGCCGCCCGGGTACGCCCTGCGGGCGGAGGTGGGGGCCGTGGACGCGTGGCGGTTCGAGGCGGCGGTGGTCGGAGCGGCGGTGGTCGGAGCTGGGGTGGTCGGGTCGGGGGAGTTGTCCGCCGGGGCGGCGTTGGCGCGGGTCGAGGAGGCACTGGGGTGGTGGCGCGGGCCCGCCTACGCGGAGTTCGCGGACCTCCCGTGGGCGCGGGGTGAGGCCGCGCGGTTGGAGGAGTTGCGGCTGCTGGCGCTGGAGCGGCGGGCGGGGGCGCTGGTGGAGCTGGGGCGGGCGGCGGTGGCGGTGCCGGACCTGGAGGCGCACGTCCTCGCGCACCCCTGGCGGGAGGAGGCGTGGCGGCTGCTGGCGCTGGCGCTGTACCGGGCGGGTCGGCAGGGTGACGCGCTGGGTGCGTTGCGCCGGGCGCGGGAGGGGTTGGCCGAGGCGTTGGGGGTGGACCCGGGCCCGGACCTGCGGCGGTTGGAGGCGGACGTCCTGGCGCAGGCGCCTCACCTGGTCGAGGTGGGCGGGTCGTCGGAGGTGGCGGCGGGCGGTGGGGGCGCGCCCGGGTCGTGCGATCGGGCGGAGGAGGGCGGTGGGGGCGCGCCCGCGTTGGTCGGTCGGGCGGAGGAGGTGGCTGGGTTGGTCGCCGCCGCCGAGCGGGCCGCCGGGCTGCGGCGGCCCGCGCTGGTGCTGGTGTCCGGTGATGCGGGTGCGGGCAAGACGGCTCTGGCGGAGGCGTTCGCCGGGCTCCTGGGTGCGCGCGGGTGGATCACCGCCTGGGGCGCCAACCCGGACGCGGAGGGGCTGCCCGCGGCGTGGCCGTGGAGCCGGGTGCTGGACGCCTTGGCCGCCGCCGGTCACGGCCTGCCGGCGGGGGACGGCCCGGCCGGCGGCGATCCGCTGGTGGCTCGCTTCCACCGGCACCGCGCGGTCGGCGCGCACCTGGCCGGGGTGGCCCGCCGCGCCCCGCTGCTGGTGGTGCTCGACGACCTGCACTGGGCGGGGGAGGAGACCCTGGACCTGCTGGCCTCGGTGGTGACCGACTCGGCCGCCCACCCGGTGCTGGTGGTGGCGACCTACCGCACCACCGACGTCCCCGCGGCCCTGGCCGACCTGCTCGGCCGGGTCGCCCGTGCCGAGCCGGTCCGCCTCTACCTGGGTGGTCTGCCCGCGGCGGTGGTGCCGGCGCTGGTGCGCGCCACGACCGGCCACGAGGTCGATCCCGCCACCGCGGCGGCGATCCACCGGCGCAGCGGTGGCAACCCGTTCTTCGTGCGCGAGCTGGCCCGGCTGGTCGTGGCGGAGGGGGCGGGCTGGGCGGAGTCGGTGCCGCCGGGGGTGCGCGACGTGGTGCGGTTGCGGCTGGCGGGCCTGTCCGAGCCGGTCCGCGAGGTGCTGCGGTGGGCGGCGGTGATCGGCGGCGACCTCGACCTGGAGCTGCTGGCGGTCCTGGTCGGTCCGGGTGTGCTCGACGCGGCGGAGGTGGCGGCCCGGCGCGGGTTCCTCGTCGAGCGCGGTCCGGGGCGGTTCGGCTTCGCCCACGCGCTGGTGCGGGACACGCTGCACCAGGACGTGTCCGGTTCGCGCCGGGCCCGGTGGCACGCCGCGGCGGGGGAGGCGTTGGAGCGGCTGCGCCCGTGGGCGGTGGACGCGCTGGCCCACCACTTCCTGCTGGCCGAGAGCCCGGGGACCGATGCCCGCGCCGCCCGGTATGCCCGGGAGGCCGCCGAGCGCGCCGAACGTCACCGCGCCCCGCACGAGGCGGCGCGGTGGTGGCAGGCCGCACTCGCCGCCCACGACCGGCCCACCACTGACCGGCCCGCCCACGACCGGCCCGCCACCGACCAGCCCGCCGACACCCACGGATCGGCCACCAGGCTGGAACTGGTCATGGGCATGGTCCGCACCCAAGCCGTCACCGGGGACCTCGACCGAGCCCGCCACCACCGCGCCGAGGCGGTCGAACTCGCCGACCGCCTGGGCGATCCCGACCTGACCGCCCGCGTGATCGGCGCCTTCGACGTGCCCGCGATCTGGACCGACCACGACGACCCCGACCTGGCCCGCCGGATCGCCGGGATCACCGAGCGCACCCTGGCCGCCCTCCCACCCGACCGCACCGAGACCCGGGGCCGACTGCTGGCCACCCTCGCCCTGGAGCTGCGCGCGACCGGCGGTGACCGCGCCCGCGCCGCCGCCCGCGAGGCCGAGGCGCTGGCTCGCGAGTCGGGGAATCCGGCGCTGCTGGCCCTCGCCCTCAACGCCCGCTTCATGCAGTCGTTCGACCGCGCCGGCCTCGCCCCGGACCGCGCCCGCACCGGCGCCGAACTGGTGGACCTGGCCCGCCGGCACGACCTGGTCACCTTCGAGGTCCTGGGTCACCTGGTCCTGCTCCAGGCCCGTTCGGCGCTGGCCGACTTCACCGCCGCCGACCGCCACGCCGCGGCGGCCGACCGGTTGGGCGAGGACCACCGGCTGCCCCTGGTGGGCGTGTTCACCCGCTGGTACCGGGCGATGCGCGCCACCGCCACGGGGCGGACCACCGGGGTGGAAGCCGCCTACCGCGCCGCCGCCGCCCACCTGGCCGGCACGGGGATGTCCGGTGTGGACGGCGGCGTCCTGTCGTTCGCCCTGCTGTGCCACCACCTCCAGCGCGGCGATCCCCCGGCGCCCGACACCGGGTTCGGCGCCTACGAGCCCTGGTGCCGTCCCCTGCTCGACCCGGCGGCGGGCACCGCCGTCCCCGATTCGCCGCGCGACCTGCTCTACGAGGCCCGCACCTGCCTGCACGCCGCCGTCGCGGTCCGGCGCGGCGACCGGTCGACCGCCGAGCGCCTGTACGCCGACCTCGCGCCGGCCGCCGACGAGGTGGCGGGCGCGGGCAGCGGGATGCTCACGCTGCGGCCCGTCGCCCACCACCTCGGGGACCTGGCACGCGTCCTGGGCCGTCACGGGGCGGCGGCCGACCACTACCGCCACGCGCTGGTCGTGGCCGACCGCGCCGGCGCGCCCCACTGGGCGTCCGCCGCCCGCACCGCGCTCGCCACGACCGGGGCCCTCAAGTCCTGAGTGGAGTGTGGCGTGCCGATACCCCGTCGCCGGCGGGAGTGGTGGCGCGCACCACGGCGAACCCGACCCGGTGGTCCTTACGATTCACCGCAACGCGAGCGGCGGTCGTCGCTCATCCTCAACGGGGAGGTCGCGTCATGTCCGTTCGTCGCCCCGCCACCGCGGTCCTGACCGCCGCGGTGGTCGCCGCGGTGGCCGTCGTGGGGTTGTCCGCGGCGGGTCCGGCCCGAGCCGCCTCGCTCCAGGAGGTGACCGGTTTCGGCACCAACCCCGGCAACCTCCAGATGTTCCGCTACGTGCCCGACGGGCTGCCCGCCGGTCGCCCGGTGGTCGTCGCGCTGCACGGCTGCACCCAGAACGCCACCACCTACGTCGCCGGCACCGGGTGGGCGAAGCTGGCCGAGCAGTGGCGCTTCTCGGTGGTCTTCCCGCAGCAGCGCACGGGCAACAACCTCAACTCCTGCTTCAACTGGTTCGAGCCCGGCGACACGCGGCGCGGCGCGGGGGAACCGCTGTCGATCAAGCAGATGGTCGACCGCACCCGCCAGGACACCGGGGCGGGCGCCGCCTACGCCAGCGGCCTGTCCGCGGGCGGCGCGATGACCTCGGTCCTGCTCGCCACCTACCCCGACGTGTTCTCCGGCGGCGGCGTGGTCGCGGGTCTGCCCCACGGTTGCGCGACCTCGGTGGCGCAGGCGTACGGGTGCATGAGCCCGGGGGTGAACCTGACCCCGGCCCAGTGGGGTGACCGGGTGCGCGCCGCCCACTCCGGCGGGCCGCGCCCGAAGGTGTCCATCTGGCACGGCACCGCGGACACCACCGTCGTCCCCGCCAACGCCGACGAGCTGGTGGAGCAGTGGACCGACGTGCACGGCACCGACCAGACCCCGGAGGTCAGCGACACCGTGGCCGGCTACCCGCACCGCGTGTACGGCGGGGTGGTGGAGCTGTACCGGATCACCGGCATGGGTCACGGCCACCCGGTCGACCCCGGTTCGGGTCCCGCGCAGTGCGGCGCGGCCGGCGCCTACGTCCTGGACGTCAACATCTGCTCGGCCTACCACATGGGCCGTTTCTGGGGCTTGGACGCGGGCTCGCCGACCCCTACCACGACCTCCACGGGCACCACCCCGCGACCCCCGTACACCGCGACGGCCTCCGGCACCGCGACCCAGCACTACGTCGCCGGGCGCGTCGGCGTCGCCGACTACAACACCCTGGGCGCCCGGTACGGCTACCTCGCGGCCTTTCCGCTCTACCGGTGCTCGACGGGGTGGACCGACAAGCCGGACTGCTCACCCCTGTGACCCGGGTCGGGTCTCGGGGCTGACCGAGGGCCGCACCTCGACGATGTTGGCCGCGTCGAGCACGAACGTGGTGCGGCCGGGCAGCAGCACCGACACCCAGGCGCGGTCGGTCTCGGGGTCCACCAGGGGTGTCCCGGTGACCACGCCGGTGAGGAACGCCTCCGGGGCGAACACGTCGGGGTTGAGGTAGGTGACGATCGACCCCCGTTGGGGGAGGGACGGGTGGGCCATGACCAAGACCTCCGACGCCGGGCCCGCCGCGCCGTCCGCGAGCGGTGCGCTCGGGTACCCGGCGTCCGGCGCGGCAACCACGCAGGTCAGGTGGACGGCAGCAGGGCGTGCGCGCGGTCCGGGCCCCACTCCGGCAGCAGCGGGGTGGCGTCGTCCTGGAGGCGGCCGTGCCGGTGCTCCGGCACGGCGCGGGTGATGGCACCTGCCACAGCAGTTCGGCGGCCACCGACAGCGGCTTGGGGCGGCGCACCAGGGGAACCAGGTCGCTGTAGTGCTGCTTGCCCCGCACCGGGTGGCCCATCAGACCCGCCGGCGTCCGGCAGGTAGGCGCGGCCGGCGTCGGTCGAGTCGACCGGCAGCGCCGGTCCGCCCACCACCGGGTTCAGCCGTCGCCGAGCATCCCCGCCCGCCGGGCCGCCCGCGCGATCAGCGCCGAGGTGGCCCCGCCGTGCTGGTGGGGGAAGGTGTGGGCGCCCGCCGTGGTCTCCGCCCACCCGTCGCGGGCGGCCTCGGCCAGCCGCTCCACCCACCCGCGGGGTGAGAACGCGTCGTGCTCGCCGCGGACCAGCAGCGTCGGGCAGCGCACCCCGGTGATCACCTGCTCGGGCCGGTCGTGCTGGGCGGAGCGGACGAACCGGGCCAGGTCGCGGGGCCCGCCGCGCAGGTAGTAGGGCACGGTCACGGGCACCAGGCCGGGCGGCTCGCGCCGGGAGTTGCGGAAGTGGGCCCGGAACAGGGCCGGGAACCGCCGCTGCTCCGGCGGGAACGTCGGCCCCATCAGCACCAGCGCGCCCACCCGGTCCGGGTGGTCGGCGGCGACGTGCAGCGCGGCCTGCGCGCCGGTCGAGTGGCCGACCAGCACCACCGGGGTGTCGCCGACCACCAGGTCCAGCCACCGGGCCGCGGCGGAGGCCACCGCCCGCACCTCCGCCGCGCACGGCCGCGGCCGCCGGTGCCCGAACCCGGGCAGGTCCAGCAGGAACGACCGCGCCCACCCGCCGCAGCCCGCCGGCGCGTCGGTCAGGTAGCCCAGCGCGCCGAGCCCCGGCACCAGGACGACCACCGGGCCGTCCTCCCGACCGGACCCGGCCTCCAGGCTGCGGACACCGCCGTCCCAGCGGACCCGGTGCGGCTGTCGACCGTCCCGCACGCGCGTGCTGCTCCCGGTGGTCACGCACCACCGGTTCACCGCTCCGGGTGACAGCCAAACCCGGTCGGGCGGGGTGCGCGATCCGCTCCCCGCCCGCTCACCGGCCCCGGCTGAGCCAGTCCGACAGGTGCGGCGCCTCCGCGCCCACGGTGGTGTCGTCGCCGTGCCCGGTGTGCACCACCGTGTCGGCGGGCAGCGTCAGCAGCCGCCGGGAGATCGAGCCGACGATGGTGTCGAAGTCCGAGAAGGACCGCCCCGTCGCGCCGGGCCCGCCCCGGAACAGGGTGTCCCCGGTGAACACCGCGCCCAGCTCGGGGACGTGGAAGCAGCACGCGCCGGGGGAGTGGCCCGGGGTGTGCAGCACCCGCAGCCCGGTGCCCGCGATGTCGAGGACCTGCCCGTCGGCCAGTTCGCCGTCGGGGTCGGTGTCGGGGTGGGTCAGCCGCCACACCACCAGGTCGTCGGGGTGCAGCAGGACCGGCGCGCCGGTGGCCGCGGCCAGCGCGGGCGCCACCCGGACGTGGTCGTCGTGGGCGTGGGTGGCCAGGATCGCGCGCACCCTGCGCCCGGCCACCACCCCCAGGACCTTGTCGACGTCGTGGGGCGCGTCGACGACCACGCACTCCTCGTCGTCCCCGATCACCCAGACGTTGTTGTCCACGTCGAAGGTCTCGCCGTCGAGGCTGAAGGTGCCGCGGGTGACGCCGTGGTCGACGCGGGTGCTCATCGGAACTCCACCACCGAGCGCAGGACCTCGCCGCGGTGCATCTTGGCGAAGGCTTCCTCGACCTGGTCCAGCGCGATGGTCTCGGTGACGAAGGCGTCCAGGTCCAGCCTGCCCTGGAGGTGCAGGTCGATGAGGTAGGGGAAGTCGCGGGAGGGCAGGCAGTCGCCGTACCAGGAGGACTTCAGCGCGCCACCGTGGGAGAAGAGGTCCAGCAGCGGCATCTCCAGCCGCATGTCCGGCGTGGGCACGCCGACCAGCACCACCGTCCCGGCCAGGTCGCGGGCGTGGAAAGCCTGCTTCCAGGTCTCCGGCCGGCCGACCGCGTCGATCACCACGTCCGCGCCGAACCCACCGGTCAGCTCCTTGACCCGCGCCACCACGTCCTCGTCGCGGGCGTTGACGGTGTGGGTGGCGCCCAACCCGGTCGCCCACTCCAGCTTGCGCGGGTCCAGGTCCACCGCCACGACGGTGGTCGCCCCGGCCAGGCGCGCCCCGGCCACCGCCGCCGCGCCCACGCCGCCGCAGCCGATCACGGCCACGGAGTCGCCGCGGCCGACGTTGCCGGTGTTGACCGCCGCGCCCAGCCCCGCCATCACCCCGCACCCCAGCAGGCCCGCCACCGCGGGGGACACCCGGGGGTCGACCTTGGTGCACTGCCCGGCGTGGACGAGGGTCTTCTCCGCGAACGCCCCGATCCCCAGCGCGGGGGACAGCGCCGTGCCGTCGGCCAGGGTCATCGGCTGGGCGGCGTTGTGGGTGTTGAAGCAGTACCAGGGCTTGCCCTTCAGGCACGCCCGGCAGGACCCGCACACCGCCCGCCAGTTGAGGACCACGAAATCACCGGGCGCGACGTCGGAGACGCCCTCGCCCACCGACTCCACGACACCGGCGGCCTCGTGGCCCAGCAGGAAGGGGTACTCGTCGTTGATGCCGCCCTCGCGGTAGTGCAGGTCGGTGTGGCAGACCCCGCACGCCTGCACCCGGACCACCGCCTCACCCGGCCCAGGGTCGGGCACCACGACGTCGACCACCTCCACCGGCGCGCCCTTGCTCCGGGCCACCACACCACGAACCGTCTGAGCCACGGGATTGCCTCCTCGATGAAGTGCTGTCGGGTGCGGGGGTCAGTCCCGCGCGGGCCGGGGCAGGAGCAGGTGGACGGCGAAACCGGCCAGGGTGAGCAGCACCGCCTGGTAGGCGGTGGCGGGTTCCCTCGGCCACGAGCCGGTGAACACCGCGTCCAGCTCGGTGGTCACCAGGCCCGCCAGGGTCGCCAGGCCGACCGCGTGCCAGCCGAAGAACCCGGCCGCCCACGCGGTCAGCGGCCACCGGTTGCGCCCGGGGCGCAGCAGCAGCCACACCGCGGACGCGCCCGCCGCCGCGTTGAGCAGGACCCCGGTGCCGCGCAGCCCGTCCGCGTCCACCGACACCAGCGAGGCGAGCGCCTGCGCCACCACCAGCACGACCACGGCCCACGCGCCCACCCTCGTCCGGTCCACCCAGCGGATGCTAGATCACCTCCGCCCGCGGTCGCCGGTCGGAGCCGGGCGCGACCGCCGCCCCGCGCGTGGCCCCGCGCCCGAACGCATCCGGGAAATCGCCGGCCGACGCCCCGAACCCCTTGTTACGCTGCCGGTTCCGGCCGCGCCGATGCCGACGAACGGGGACGTCGCACGCACGGCCCGCGGGAGGGGCGTGGGGGATGGGGCTTCCCTTGGTCGGCCGCGCGGCGGAACTCGACCACGCGCGGGAGGCGCTCGCCCGCGCCCTGTCCGGCCGGGCGACCGCGCTGCTCGTCGAGGGCGAACCGGGCATCGGCAAGAGCCGCCTGCTGCGCGAGGTCGAGGCCGGGGCGCGGGAGCGCGGCTTCGAGCTGTTCACCGGCTCCGCGCACGAACTCGACGCCCGCCGCCCGTTCCGGGTGTTCACCGACCTGCGGTCCGGCGACCGGTCCGGCGACCGCCTGCGCGCCGCGCTCGACTCGGTCGACCCGACCGCCGCGGGCCGCCCGGCCACCGGGGACGAGTCGTTCACCGTGATCGAGACGATCGTGGAGTGGTTCGAGGAGCGCACCGCCCGCACGCCCGTGGCCCTCGCGCTGGAGGACCTGCACTGGGCCGACACCTCGACCCTGACCGCGATCGGCGCCCTGGTCCGGCACCTGGCCGACCGGCCGCTGCTGGTCGTGGGCACCCTGCGCCCGGTGCCGCGCCGCAAGGAGGTGGACCGGCTCCTCGACCGGCTCGCCGCCGCCGACGGGAAGGTGCTGCGGCTGGCGGGGCTGACCCCCGACGCCGCGGTCGAACTGCTGCACCGGGCACTGGACGCCGAACCCGGCGCGGGCCTGCGCCGGCTGGCCGGGGCCGCCGGCGGCAACCCCCTGTTCCTGCTGGAGCTGCTGCGGGCCCTCGACCAGCGGCAGGTGCTGCGCCGCGCCGGGAACCAGGTCGACACCTCCGCCGGCGCGGTGCCGCCCGACCTGCGCCAGACGCTGCTGCTGCGCTACAGCTTCCTGCCCGAGACCACACTGGACCTGCTGCGCCTCATGGCCGTGCTCGGCACCTCCTGCCTGGCGGGCGAACTGGCCGCGGTCAGCGGCCGGCAGGCGGTGGACCTGCTCACCGAGCTGCGCCCCGCCCTGGCCACCGGCGTGGTCGACGGCTCCGGCGAGCGCCTGGCGTTCCGGCACGAGATGTTCCGCCAGGCCCTCTACGAGGACGTGCCGCCCGCGCTGCGCGGCAGCCTGCACCACGAGGTCGTCCGCGCCCTGGCCGCCGCCGGCGCGCCGGCCGCCCGGGTCGCCGAGCACGTCGAGGTCGCCGGCGCGGCCTCGCCTGAGACGACCGCACCCGACGCGGCGGCCTGGTACTGGCGCGCCGCCCGCGAGTGCGCCCGGCACTCCGTCCCCTCGGCCCTGCACTGGTACGAGCGCGCCCTGGGGGCGCTGCCCGAGCACGACCCCGCGCGACCCGGCCTGGTCGTCGAACTGGCCCCGCTGCTGGTGCTGTCCGGTCGCGTCGCCGAAGCCGAGGCGCTGGCCGGCACCGTGTTCACCACCACCCTCGACCGGCCCGCCAGGGCCAGGCTGGCCGTCCTGGTCGCCCACGCCCTGGTGCGGCAGGGCCGGTGGCAGGAGGCGGGCCACCGGATCACCCTCGCCGCCGAGCAGTGCGCCGACCCGCTGGCCCGCGACATCACCCTGGGTCCCGGCGCGTTCCTGCGGCTGATGACGGGGGAGGTCACCGAGGCCGTGGCGCAGGCGGAGCGGTCGCTCGACGCCGCGCGGCGCGCCGGGAAGGCCGTGGCCGAGGCGACCGCGCTGATGACGCTCACCCTGGGCGCCGCCGCCCGCGGCGCGGTCGACCGCGCCCTGGTCCTGGGCCGGGAGGGCACCGCCACGGCCGCACCGGCCGCCACCTCGTTCGACGGGTTCCTCATCGCCGACCTGTGCCTGGGCGTCGCCCAGGCCGACGCCGACCGGCTCGCCGACGCGCGCGCCACCCACCACCGCGGCCTGGCCGACGCCTCCCGCTCGGGCAACGCCAGCGTCCTGCCGTACTACCAGGCCAACCTCGCCATCGCCGAGCTGCACGCCGGCTCCTGGGACGACGCCGCGACCGGCGCCGGGGCCTGCCTGGCGCTGGCCCGCGACACCGCGACCCGCTGGAACTTCCACGTCCTCGCGGTGCTGGCCAGGATCGCGCTCGCCCGGGGCGAACCGGACACCGCCGCCGACCTCGTCGAACGGGCCCGGACCGAACTGCGGGCCTGCGGCGCGGTCCTGGGCGCCGACTGGGTGCTGTGGGTGGAGGCGCTGCTGCTGGAGCAGCGCGGCCGGCCCGCCGACGCCGCCGCCACCGCGGCCCGCGCCTGGGACCTGCTGCCCGAGCTGCGCTTCCTGCACACCAACTGGATGGCGCCACCGGACCTGGTCCGCATCGCGCTGGCGGCGTCCGACACCGCCCTGGCCCACCGGGTCACCGGGGACACCGAGGCCGCCGCCCGGCGCTTCGGCACCGCCTCCGCCGCCGGCGCCGCCCTGCGCTGCCGCGGCCTGGTCGAGGACGCGCCGCACCACTCGCTCCAGGCGGTCGACGCCTACCGCGACGCGCCCCGCCCCGTGGAACTGGCCCTGGCGTGCGAGCAGGCGGGCACCGCGCTCGCCGCCGCCGGGCAGGTCGACGCGGCGCGCCCGCTGTTCCACCGGGCCCTCGACGCCCTCGACGAACGCGGTGCGGTCGGCGAGGCCCGGCGCGTCCACGCCGTGATGCGCGGCCACGGCCTGCGCCGGGGACCGCGCGGCCGCCGACGCCCCGCCACCACCGGCTGGGACTCGCTGACCGGGACCGAGCTCGTGGTGATCCGCCACGTCGCCGAGGGCCTCACCAACACCGAGGTGGCCAAGCGGCTCCACGTGTCCCGCTACACCGTGGAGACCCACCTCAAGCACGTCTTCGTCAAGCTCGACATCACCTCGCGGGCGGCGCTGGCCGCGGAGTTCGCCCGACGCGGGTGAGCGGGGAGGCGGAAACCGGTCCGCCTCCCCGCGCCGGTCAGGTCAGTACCAGCCCCACAGCACGTAGCCGTAGCTGCCGGTGCTGCCCCACTGCCCGTAGGCGCAGTAGGTCGGGTACGCCTTGAACTGCTGCGAGAACATGCAGGCGCTCAGGTCGTACCACATCTCCATCTGGTGCCACGAGGCGGCCGCGCGCAGCTCCGCCGCCTCCGCCGACACCGCCGAGGTCGGGGAGGGCGCCGCCGTCGCCGCCCCCGCGCCCAGCACCCCGGTCAGGCCGACGGCCGCCGCGATGGCGGCACCGGCCGCCACGTTCCTGATCCACATGGTCGTTCCCCCGTTCCCGGTCACGCGTACAGGTCCCAGATCGCCGGCGAGCTACCCGCCCGGTACGAGCAGATGTAGCCGGTCCACCAGCCGTGGTAGATCCCCTGGAAGCCCGCCAGGTCGCAGTCGTAGTAGTTGTAGTAGCCGCCGCGCCACACCGCGGCGACGGCCACCTCGCCCGACCCCCGCTCGACGCCCGCCCGCTCGCCGCCGCTGTCGGCCTGGGCCGCGCCCGACCCCCCGACCAGGGCCGCGACCGCCAGGCCGCCGGCCAGGGCCAGCCGCACCTTCCTCCCGATCATCCGTCCTCCCCTCGTCCGCCCGCCTGCCGGGCGATGTACCCAAGCCTCGCGAACCCGACCGCCCCGAACATCCCTGAGACCAGGGAGATCCCGGGCCGCCGGCGGCCCGGTGGCGAGCCGCTGAATGGCGGTACGCGTCCGGACGGGTGACGATGGGACCGGCCCGGGGCGGCTCACCAGGCCCGCCGGGCGGCCGGCCCCGGACGAAAGGCGACCACGACGTGCACGCCTCGACACAGCCCACGGACCCGCAGCGGTTCGCCCTCGACGTCACCCGCCGCGCCGACGCGGTGGTGGTGTCGGTCGCCGGGGAGGTGGACGCGGTCACCGCCCCGGAACTGCGCCGCGTGCTCGGCGAAGTCCTGCGAGAGCCACCCGCCGTGGTGGTGGTCGACCTCAGGGGGGTGGCCCTGCTGGCCTCGGCCGGCCTGGCGGCGCTCATCGCCGCGCACGACCAGGCGGTGCCCGAGACCCGGCTGCGGATCGTGGCCACCGACACCACCCCCGCGATGCGCTCGGTGCAGCTCACCGGCCTGGGCGACCTGCTGGTGGTCCACCCCACCCTGGACCAGGCCCTGGCCGCCGGCTGAACACCCTCACCCCACGTACCAGGTGACCTCGACCACCCCGGCCCGCTCCCGCAGCCCCGCGCACGCCCGCCGCTCCACCACGACCCCGGTCACCCGGCACACCCACCCGCCGCCGCGCCCCGAGGGCGTGGTGAAGCCACGCGACCCCAGGTGCGCCCGCACCGCCGCCCGGTCCCCGCCGAACCCCACCACCCGGGCGCAGCCGCCCGAACCGCACACCGGATCCGCCTCCACGGCCCGCAGCCCCACCGGACCCGGCAGGACCCCCTCGTCCCCGGGCGGCGACTCGTCCAGCAGCACCAGGTCGCCCAGGGCCAGCGCGAACCCCAGGCACAGCACCACCGCCCACGGCACGCAGCCCGCCGGCCGCCGCTCCACCCGCGCGCCCACCAGGCACACCACCGCCGCCGACAGCGGGTACAGCCAGCACACCTCCGCCGCCGACGGCACCCACCGCCCGGACCACCCCAGGCCGTGCGGCAGCGCGAACCACGCCAGCAGCACCAGCAGCACCACCCCCACCGGCACCCCGACCCGCCGGGACCGCCGCGGGTCGGCGCACCACACCAGGACCGGCACCACACCGAACAACACCGTCGGCGCCACCCCTACCGCGAACACCCCCAGCGCCACCGCCGTCGACACCACCGCCACCCGCCACCAGTGCTCCACCCGACCGATGCTCGACCACCCGTGTGCGCGCACCGGGGTGGGGAGGTGCGGGAACGGTGCAGATCCCCTTGCGAGACTGGGCGCCATGAGCGGCCGAACCGGAACCGGGCTGGACGTGGCGACCGTGGTGGCGCGGGCGAGCCGCGACGCGCGGGACGCGCCACCCGAACTCCTCGACGGCTACCTGGAGGACCTCGCCGAGGTCAGCGCCACCGGCGCCCAGCTGGGCCCGGAGCGGCTGATGGCCCGCCACGGCACCGGCGCCCGCGCCGCCACCCTGGGCGTGCCGCTGCGCGACCTGGTCGACCTCTACCTGAGCGCCACCTGGCTGGCCTGGCCCGCGAGTTCGTCGACGACCTGCTCGACGGCCGCAACCCCGGGGACCTCGCCGAGCGCGCCGAGCGGTTCGGGCTGCGGCTGGCCGGCAGCACCGTGGTGGCCGCCGCGCGCGCCGCGGAACCGGTCATCGACGGCGGCGAGGTCTCCCGCGACGTGGAGACCGCCCTGCACCTGCGGCTGGGCTCCCGCGACGTGCTGGTCACCACCAAGGACGGGCTGCTGGTGTGCGTGGCGCCCGAGGCGATGGGGGAGGCGCCCGAGGAGTTCGCCCGCCAGGTCGCGGCGGCGCTGGGGACCGAACCGACCTGGCGCGTCGGCCTCGGCCGCCCGCAGCCCGGCCCCGGCGGTCCCGTGCGCTCGTTCGAGCAGGCCCGCAACGCCCTGGACATCGCCCAGCGGCTCGACCTGCCCGGCCGCGTGCACCGGGCCGCCGACCTGCTCGTCTACCGGGTGCTGCTGCGCGACAGCGCGGCGCTGGCCGACCTCGTCGACGCGGTGCTGGAACCGCTGCGGCGGGCCCGCGGCGGCCCTGGACCGCTGCTGGACACCCTCGCCGCCTACTTCGCGGCCGGGCGGGTGGCCACCGCCTGCGCCCGCGAGCTGCACGTGGGCGTGCGCACCGTGACCTACCGGCTCCAGCGGGTCCGCGAGCTCACCGGTTACGCCGCCGACGACCCCCGGCAGGGGTTCACGCTCCAGACCGCGGTGCTCGGCGCGAAACTGCTGAGCTGGAACGGCCAGGGCGCGCCGGAGCCGGGGAACCACCCGGGGTGATCGGCCTGCGTGACCGGCCTGCGGCCACCGCCTCGGGCCCGAGCGCACGGGACCCGAGGCCCCTGAAGAACCGGTCAGACGGGGGTCTCCGCCGCCTCGTCCGGGTGGCCTTTGCGCCGCGCCTCGCGGTCGCGCCGCCGGTCCAGCAGCCGCATGACCGGCGTCGCCGACAGCCCGTGCAGCACCACCGAACCGATCACCACCAGCGCCACCACCCGCCAGATCACGCCCTCCTCGGCGAAGTGGCCCTCCTCCAGGGCGTAGGCCACGTAGAACAGCGACCCCACCCCGCGCACGCCGAAGAACGAGATCGCCATCCGCTCGCGCGGCCCCGTGCTCCCGCCCGCCAGGCCCACCAACCCGGCCACCGGCCGCACCACCAGCAGCACCACCGCCGCGAACAGCACCTCGCGCCACCCCGTGCCCGCCAGCAGCCCGGACGCCGCCGCACCCCCCAGCAGCAGGATGATCACCACGGTGAGCATCCGCTCGGCCTGCTCCACGTACTGGTGCAGCACGTGGTGGTAGTCGTGGCGGCGCTCCGCGGCCCGCACCGTGCAGGCGCACACGAACACCGCGATGAAGCCGTAGCCCTCGACCAGCTCCGCGACCCCGTAGGCCAGGAACGTCGCCGCCAGCGCCACGAACCCCTCGGCGTGCTCGGCCAACCGGAACTTCTCCGACGGCGCGGAGAAGAACAACCGGCCCAGCAGCCAGCCGACCAGCACCCCGATGCCCACACCCGCCGCGAGCCGCCACAGCACGTCCACCAGGACCCACTCGGCCAACCAGCCGCCCGGCGCCACCCCGACCAGGCTGATCGCCACCGCCGCGTAGGTGAACGGGAACGCCAGCCCGTCGTTCAGGCCCGCCTCCGAGGTCAGCGCGAACCGCGCCTCGTCCTCGTCGGACTCCGGGTGCTCGGCGGGCTCGGCCACCTGCACCTCACCGGCCAGCACCGGGTCCGTGGGCGCCACCACCGCCGCGAGCAGCACCGCGGCCGCCACCCCCACCCCCAGCAGCCCCCAGCCGAGCACGCCGACCGCCAGCATGGTCAACGGCATCGTCACGCCCAGCAGCCGCCACGTCGTGCCCCACCGCCGGAGGCCGACGGGCCGGTTGAGCGCCAGCCCCGCGCCCATCAGCGAGATGATCACGCACAGCTCGGTCAGGTGCAGTACGACCGACCCGTGCAGCCTGGGGTCCAGCTCCGGCAGCGGCTCGGCGAAGCCGAACGCCAGCGCGCCCGCCCCCAAGAACACCATCGGCATCGAGATCGGCGCCTTGGCCAGCAACCGGGGCAGCAACGCCGCCGTCAGCGTGACCAGGCCCGCCCCGGCGTACAGGGCCGGGCCGAGTTCCACCAGGTACCTCCTGCGATGTCGCGTCGGACCCGTCAGGTACCCGGACCCCGACCGACAAAACACCCGAACGAGACCGCCACTCGTCACCTGATCGGCCCAATGTGTCCATAGTGGACAACTGTGCGCGCGGGATGTTGCCAACCGGGCTCGAACGCCTGCACTACGCCGGGACTGGGAGCGCTCCCAGAAAGAATCGCCGCCGGTGGAGCGCCCCCGCCGCAGCCGCGCCGAAACCGGGTTCCAACGTCGGAAGGTCGGGACAGCAGCACATGAGGACGACACGACCGGGCCGGGCGCGGTGGCGCCGGGCGGCGGCACTCGTCGCGGCGACGGCGCTGACCGCGCTCGCCTGCGCGGCCGCCACCCCCGCCGCCTCGGCGGCCCCGCGGGAGGACTGGCTGCACGTCGAGGGCAACCAGATCGTCGACGAGGCGGGCAACCGGGTGTGGCTCACCGGCGCCAACTGGTTCGGCTTCAACGCCACCGAGCGCGTGTTCCACGGCCTGTGGTCGGCCAACATCGCCGAGGTCACCAGGTCGATGGCCGACCGCGGCATCAACATCGTCCGGGTGCCGATCTCCACCCGGCTGCTGCTGGAGTGGAAGAACGGCCAGGCGACCGCCCCCAACGTCAACACCCACGTCAACCCCGAGCTGGCCGGCCTGAACAGCCTCCAGGTCTGGGACCACTGGCTCCGGCTCTGCGAGCGCCACGGGCTCAAGGTGCTGCTGGACGTGCACAGCGCCGAGGCCGACAACTCCGGCCACGTCCACCCCGTCTGGTACAAGGGCGCGATCACGACCGAGCTGTTCCACCAGGCGTGGGAATGGGTCACCGCGCGCTACCGGGACAACGACACCATCGTGGCGATGGACGTCAAGAACGAGCCGCACGGCACCCCGAACCAGCCGCCGCGCGCCAAGTGGGACGGCTCCACCGACGTCGACAACTGGAAGCACGTCTGCGAGACCGCGGGCAGGCGCGTCCTGGCGATCAACCCGAAGGTCCTGATCCTGTGCGAGGGCGTCGAGGTCTACCCGCGCGCCGGTGAGACGTGGCAGTCGCCCGACACCGACCCCGACCTGTCCCCGAACTACCACCACACCTGGTGGGGCGGGAACCCGCGCGGCGTGGCCGAGCACCCGGTCGACCTCGGCGCGCACCAGGACCAGCTGGTCTACTCGCCGCACGACTACGGCCCGCTGGTGTTCAACCAGCCGTGGTTCGACAAGCCGTTCACCAAGGAGTCGCTGATCGCCGACGTGTGGCGGCCGAACTGGCTCTACCTCCACGAGCAGGGCGCCGCGCCGCTGCTGATCGGGGAGTGGGGCGGGCGGCTCGGCCAGGACGAGCGGCAGGACCGGTGGATGGCCGCCCTGCGCGACCTCATCGTGGAGGAGGGCCTGCACCAGACGTTCTGGGTGCTCAACCCGAACTCCGGTGACACGGGCGGCCTGCTGCTCGACGACTGGAAGACCTGGGACGAGACCAAGTACGCCCTGCTCAAGCCCGCCCTGTGGCAGCACGCCGGCAAGTTCGTCGGCAAGTTCGTCGGCCTCGACCACCAGGTCCGCCTCGGCGGCGAGGGCAGCACCACCGGCATCAGCCTGGGCGAGCGCTACACCGACACCGGGCTCACCCCGAACACCCGCTACAGCTACGCGCTGCGAGCCAAGGACGCGGCGGGCAACCTTTCCCCGGCGACGGCCGAGGTGACGGCCACGACCCGGCCGGGCACGGGCGGCGGCTCCGGCTGCACCGCCATCTACCGCACCACCACCAGCCGGCAGGGCGGCTTCCAGGCGGAGGTCGCGGTGACCAACACCGGCACCGCCTCGACCCGCGGCTGGAGCGTCGAACTGTCCGTCGCCGGCGGGCGGACCATCACCAGCCTGTGGAACGGCACGCTGACCGGCGGCACGGTCACCAACACCGCCCACAACGGCTCCCTGGCGCCCTCGGCCTCGGCGACGTTCGGGTTCGTCGCCAACGGCCAGGCGACCGGCGGTGTCACCGCGGTGAGCTGCACCGCGACCTGACCCCGCCGGACCGGGCGCGGCCGGACAGCACCCCCGGCCGCGCCCGGTGCACCACCTCCCTCCTGGTGCGCCACCTCTCGCCCGGTGCGCCACTTTCCGGGCCTGATTCGCCACCTCCCTCCGGGTGCGCCACCTTCCGGGCCCGATTCGCCACCTCTCGCCCGGTGCACCACCTCCCCCGCGTGGGCCGGTGCGACCAGTCAGCTGGTCGCACCGGCCCTGTGGCTTTCCGGCACCCGGACCTCTGCGGGAAGTTGAGCGTTTCCCCCGTGGAAGCGCTCCCAAAGTGAGCTTTGTTGTTGTCTTCTGCGCGACGGTGTGGATAGATGAGCAAAGCTGTGATGGGCCTCACCGCCGAGTCCAGGAGAAACCCGTATGCGCCCTGCCCGCCGGTTCCTCGTCCTCCTCCTCAGCCTGTTCCTCCTCCCCGCCACCGCCCTGCCCGCGAGAGCCGAGCCCGCGAGAGCCGACCCCGCACCCGTGCACGGCCTGAAGGGCGAGTACTTCCGCATGTCCGCGCCCGGCGCGCGCGACTTCGCCGAACCCGGCGGCACCACCCTCGACCCCGACATCAACTTCAGCGACCTGACCAGCACGTTCGCCGCCCTGACCGGGCGCACCGAGCACACCACCGCCCGCTGGACCGGCCGGCTCACCGCCCCCGCCACCGGCGACTACACCTTCCACGCCATCGGCGACAACGGCTTCCGCCTGTTCCTCGACGGCAACCCGGTGATCGACCACTGGGTCGGTGACTGGGACGTCGAGCAGCACAGCGCCCCGGTCCGCCTGGAAGCGGGCCGGGAGCACGACTTCCGGCTGGAGCTGTTCCAGGACGTCGGCGGCGCGAACATGTACCTGCGCTGGTCCACCCCGGCGCTGGCCAAGCAGCCCGTGCCCGAGTCGGCCTTCCTGCCGCCCGCCGACTTCCCGGTCTACCCGGTGCGGCCGACCGTCTCGCGCGACCGCCTGGAACTCGACTTCGACCGCGAGATCACCGACCTCGGCGACCTCACCGCCCACCTGAAGGTCGAGGTGGACACCGTCCCGTTCCCCCTGGGCCGGGCCGGCCTTGCCCGGGGCGACCGGACCAGGGCGCTCGTCGAGGTGCCCGCCGCGATCCAGCGCGGCCAGCGCGTCCGCGTCACCTACGACGGCGAGGGCGGCCTGACCGTCGGCGGCGAAGTCGTGCCCGGGATCATCCGCAACGCCACCAACACCTCCACCCACCGGCTCCGGACGCCCTGGGGTGAAAAGGTGGACACCGAGCGCCCGCTGCCCGAGTACCCCCGCCCGCAGCAGGTGCGCGAGGACTGGCTCAACCTCAACGGCCCGTGGGAGTTCGCCGCCGCCACCGCCGGGCAGCAGCCGACCTTCGGCCAACGGCTGCCCGAGCGCGTCATCGTGCCGTTCCCGGTGGAGTCGCAGCTGTCCGGGCTGGAGCGCCACGAGGACCACATGTTCTACCGCCGCACGTTCACCGTGCCGGCGAACTGGAGGATCGGCCGGGGCGAGCGGCTGAAGCTCAACTTCGGCGCGGTCGACCACCACGCGCGCGTGTGGGTGGACGGCACGCCGGTCGCCGAGCACACCGGCGGCTACACCGCCTTCACCGCCGACGTCACCGACGCGCTGCGCGGTCGCGGCCGGCACGAACTGGTGGTCGCGGTCACCGACACCACCGGCGACAACCAGCCGATCGGCAAGCAGTCCCGCCGTCCCGGCGGCATCGTCTACACGCAGTCCTCCGGCATCTGGCAGACCGTGTGGCTGGAGCCGGTGCCCGACCGGGCCATCGACGATGTGAAGACCACCCCGGACATCACCGCGGGCACCCTCGCCGTCCGGGTGTCCTCCGCGACCGCCACGGACCGCGCCGCGGTCAAGGTCACCGCCCGCGACCACCGGGGCAAGCGCGTCGGCGAGGTCACCGGCCGCCCCAACGCCGACCTGACCCTGCCGGTGCCCGCCCCGCGCCTGTGGAGCCCGGAGGACCCCTACCTCTACGACCTCGACGTCAGCCTGGTCGACGGGTCGAGCCGCGACGAGGTGGAGAGCTACTTCGGGATGCGCTCGGTCGGCGTCCAGGAGGTCGGCGGCTTCCCCAAGCTCGTCCTCAACGGCAAACCGGTGTTCTCCCTGTCCATGCTGGACCAGGGCTTCTGGCCCGACGGCCTGAACACCGCGCCCAGCGACGAGGCGCTGCTGTTCGACCTCAAGGCCCAGAAGGACCTCGGGTTCAACGCGGTGCGCAAGCACATCAAGGTCGAACCCGCCCGCTGGTACCACCACGCGGACAGGCTGGGCCTGCTGGTGTGGCAGGACTTCGTCAACGTCAACGTCACCGACGAGACCGGCAGGCAGGCGTTCCTCACCGAGGGCGCCCGCGCGCGGGCGCAGCTGCACGACTCGCCCTCGATCATCGGCTGGATCGTGTTCAACGAGGGCTGGGGCGAGTGGGACCGGGAGGAGACGGGCCGCATCGCCGAGTCCGTCAAGGCCGCCGACCCGTCCCGGGTGGTCAACGCGCACAGCGGGGTCAACTGCTGCGCGTCGAAGGGCGACTCCGGCAAGGGCGAGGTCATCGACCACCACGACTACCTCAACAACGACGCGCCGTGGCCGGACGCGACCCGGGCGGCGATGGACGGCGAGCACGGCGGGTTCACCCTCCGCACGCCCGGCCACCAGTGGCCCGGCGCGCCGGCCGCGATCTACAGCGGGGTGGCGGACAAGGCGGCGCTGACCGCGAAGTACGTCTCCAACACCGAGACCCACTACCTGGAGGGCGCGGGCGCCGAGCTGTCCGGCTCGGTCTACACCCAGATCACCGACGTGGAGACCGAGCTCAACGGCTTCTGGACCTACGACCGGCGGGAGATCAAGGTCGACCCCGGTCCGGTGCGCGAGGTCAACCGCCGGGTGCTCGCCGCGGGCGCGGCCGCCGGGCAGCGGGTCTACCCGGGCCGCGGCACGTGGTCGCTGGACGGCAGCGGCGAGGACACCAGCGGCGGCGGGAACCCCGTCGCGCTCGACGGGGACGCGGCGTACGCGCCGGGCGTGCGCGGGCAGGCGCTGAGGTTCGACGGCGACGGCGACTCCGCCCGGACCGCGGGACCGGTCCTGGACACGCGCGGCAGCTACACCGTCTCGGCGTGGGTCGCCCTGGACTCGCTGCCGGGCAACTACGCCACCGCGGTCAGCCAGGACGGCCGGCGCACCGAGAACCCGTTCTACCTCCAGTACGGCCACGGGAACTTCGCGTTCAGCGTGCCGGGCGGCCGGCGGGCCACCCACGCGGTGAACCCGGAACCCGGCCGCTGGTACCACCTGGTCGGAGTGCGCGACGAGGCGGCGGGCGAGCTGCGCCTGTACGTCGACGGGCAGCGGGCGGCGACCATCCCGGCCGGCCCGGACGAGGTGAGCACCGGTCCGCTGACCCTCGGCCGGGCCCGGTACGCCGGGCAGCCCACCGACCACTGGCGCGGGTCGGTGGACGAGGTCCGCGCGGTGGACCGGGCCCTCGGCGACGCCGAGGTGGCCGAACTGCACGCGAACCGCTGACCGCCGCCGGGCGCCGCCGCACACCCCGTGCGCGGCGGCGCCCGGTGCCCGCCCGACACCGCTTCGGACCTCCGCAGCGCGACCGGCCGCCGATCGGGCAACCTGTGCCGGGGTTCGGGAGGCGGGGGAGGGAGCGGTGTGCGCGGTGCTCGGGTGCTGGTGGACCGGTACCGGCTGGACGGGGTGCTCGGCGTGGGCGGCATGGCGCGGGTCCACCTCGGCTGGGACCTGCGGCTGCGCCGACCGGTCGCGGTGAAGGTGTGCACCGCGACCGACGAGGTCGGGGTGCGGCGCTTCGCCCACGAGGCGCGCACCCTCGCCGCCCTGGTCCACCCCGGGCTCGTGCCCGTCTACGACCTGGCCGAGTCCGGCCCGACGCCGTTCGTGGTGATGCGGCTGCTCGACGGCGGCACCCTGCGCGACCTGCTGGCCGCCGGGCCGCTGCCGACCGGGCGGGTCCGGGAGCTGGGCGCCCGGCTGGCCGACGCGCTGGCCCACGTCCACTCGCGCGGTGTGGTGCACCGCGACGTGAAGCCCGGCAACGTCCTGCTCGACCGCCACGGCGCCGCCCACCTGGCCGACTTCGGCCTGGCCCGCTCGGCCGACGCGACCCGGCTCACCCGCGTGGACGAGGTCGTCGGCACCGCCGCCTACCTGGCGCCCGAGCAGATCCGGGGCGAGGACGTGGGCCCGCCCGCCGACGTCTACGCGCTGGGCCTGGTGCTGCTGGAGTGCCTGACCGGGCGGCGCGAGTACGGCGGCGGCGTGGTGGCCGCCGCCAACGCCCGGCTGCACCGGCCACCGGAGGTGCCCCGGGACCTGCCCGCCGACCTGGTGCGGCTGCTGACGCTGATGACCTCGCTGTCCGCCCGCCGCAGACCGACGGCCGACCGGTGCGCCCGCGACCTGAGCGGTCGCCCCTGAACGGTCACCCCTGGGCGGTCACACCAGGGCGACCACGTCGGCGGCGCACCCCCACGACAGCGTGACGCCCGCGCCACCGTGGCCGTAGCAGGACACCACCACCCGGCCGTCGCGGACGACCCGGTCCAGCCGCACGACCGACCGGGCCGGCCGCAGCCCCACCGCCCGGCTCACCGGGGCCGCCCCGCGCAGCTCGGGCACCAGGTCACCGACCCGCGCCAGGATCGCCGCCTCCACCTCGGCCGACGGCTCCAGCGAGTGCTCGCCCCGGTCCGCCGTGCCGCCGCACACCACGTCCGCCGCCCGCGGCACCACGTAGGTCAGCCCGGCCGGGTTGTCGTCGTCGATCAGCCAGTCGGTCAGCCCCGGGTTGGCCACCCGCACGACCTGGCCGCGCACCGGCACCGGCCCGTCGTCGTCCCCGACCAGCACGCCCGACCGCAGCCCGGCGGCGACCACCACGGTGCCCGGCACCTCCGCCAGGTCGCGCACCTCGCCCACCACCGTGCGCACCCCGGCCGCCGCCACCAGCCACGCCAGGTACCGGTCCATCTCGACCACCGGCAGCGTGCACCGCGTCGCGCTCACCACCCCGGCGGGCAGCCCGGTCCCGACCGCCTCCGCCGACGGCACGGCGGCCGTCCACCACAGGTCCGGCGAGGCGCTGCGGTGCAGCACCAGTCCCGACCGCAGCGACACCCCGGTCCGCGGGTCCCCGGCGAGCGAGCCGAACGCGCGCAGCGACTCCGCGCCCCACCTCAGCACCGCGTCCGCCGGGGCCGCCTCGTAGGGGAACCACACCGCCGCCGCGACCGCGGACGTGGTCCGCCCCGGCGGGTCGGCGGTGATCACCGTGACCTCGTGCCCGGCCCGCGCCAGCTCGTGCGCGCAGGTGTACCCGACGACCCCACCACCGATGACGGTGACCTCGCGCGACGTCCTCACCCCGACATCATGACGGGTCGGGCGGACATCCGTCGAAAGCGGTCGCCGAAAAGGTCCCCGGGCACGATGAATTCCGCCGGAAGAAGTGATATGGCGCTCCGGGGCAATCCGTGCGGACGCCCTTTCGCCCGCCCATCCGATGAGTTCGGCGTCACACCGGCCATGCGACTTTCGGACCTGCCGGAGCCTTTCCCGAATTCCTTAGTTTGCGGGTGCCGTCCGACTGGATGAGGGGGAGAACAGGGTGAAGAGCAAGGTGAAACGGCTCGTCGCGGCGTTGGGCACCGCCGTGGTGGCCGCGTCCGGGCTGATCGCGGTCGCGCCGACGGCGTCGGCCGCCAACCTGACCGAATTCCACGAGCAGGACGTGGACTGGGCCGCGTGCGACGGGTTTGCCGAGTTGCAGTGCGCCACCATCACCGTTCCGCTGAACTACCGGAAGCCGAACGCCGGGCGGTTGCAGGTGGCCATCAGCAAGCGGCCCGCGAGCGACCCGGCCAAGCGCCGCGGCGTGCTGCTGCTCAACCCCGGCGGGCCCGGCGGCCCCGGGCTCGACCTGCCGCTGTACTTCGCGACCAACCGGATCGCGGAGACCTACGACCTGATCGGCTTCGACCCGCGCGGTGTGGGGAAGTCGAGCCCGCTGCTGTGCGAGGCGGCCGACCAGGTCGGCGCCCTGACCACGCGGCCCACCGACGCCGAGTTCGCGAACTGGACCGCCACCGCGCGGGCCGCCGAGGAGGCGTGCGCCAGGGCCGCGGGCGGCATCCGCCCCTACGTCAACACCCCGAACACCGCCCGCGACATGGACGTCATCCGGGCCGTGCTGGACGAGAAGAAGATCAACTACCTGGGCTTCTCCTACGGCACCTACCTGGGCGCGGTGTACGGGACGCTGTTCCCGACCAGGCTCGACCGCAACGTCCTCGACTCCTCGGTGCACCCGGAGTGGATCTGGCGCGAGCAGTTCAAGGCCCAGTCCCGGGCCATCCGCGACAACGTGGACACCTTCTTCGCCTGGGTCGCCGAGCGCGACAGCCGCTACGGCTTCGGCACCACGGCCGCCGAGGTGCTCGCCACCAGCGAGGAGCTGTCTGCCCGCCTGGCGGTGGAGCCGTGGGAGGGCTACCTCGACCAGAGCACCTGGGACGTCGTCGTCGGCGCCAACGCCCGGTACCGCGAGATCTGGGACCTGCTGGCCGAGGACATGGCGCTGATCCGGCGCGACGTGCTGGGTGAGGAGGTCGCGCCCGGGCGGGTGGCCGACGCGGTCGCGGCGACCAGGGCGCTCTACGAGCTCGGCATCGCCCAGACCGTGCCGGGCGTGTTCCAGACCGTCACCTGCGAGGCCGACTGGCCGACCGACCTGAACACCTACTACGACGACATGCGGCGGTACCGGGTCCAGTACCCGTACGGGTTCGGCGTGCTGCGCGCCGCGCCGACCGAGTGCACGTTCCGCACCTTCAAGACCACCGACCGGGTCACCGACCTGAAGCGGACGAGGTACCCGGTCGGCCTGGTCGTCCAGGCCGACTCCGACCCGCAGACCCACTACGACGGCGGGCCGGCCATGGCGACCAGGCTCGACGACGCGCTGGTCTCGGTCTCGGACGAGGGCACGCACGGCCTGTACGCCCGCAACGAGTGCGTGACCGCGCTGGTCGACCGCTACCTGGTCGACGGCGTGCTGCCGGGCAGCCGCGTGGAGTGCCCCGGCGCCCCGCGCCCGGACGTCCCGGCCGACGGCGCGTTCGCCGCGACCGCCGACGCCGAGCGCCCGGCCCCGGCGTCGGACCTGGCGGCCCGGGTCCGCGACTTCGTCGACCGGAAGAAGTTCACGGGTCCCGGCTACTGAGGACCCCCGCCGACGAAGGTCCCGAGACCGGCCCCGGTGGGCCGGACGGCGGGCGCCGTCCGGGCCACCGGCGCGTCACGGGCCGGGCAGCGGGTACACCGCCACCATGAGTTCGGCACCAGCGGTCGCCGCGTCCAGCCTGTGGGTCGACGAGGACGGCGTGCGACAGCCCTCGGGCGACGTGCACGCGTGGACGCCCGGCACCGACCAGACCCTGTGCGGCCTGGCCCTGAGCCGCAGCCGGCTCGGCAGGTTCCAGCACGTGAGCTGGGCGGACGCGGTGTGGATCGAGCAGACCGCGGACCACGGGCTGCACCTGTGCCCGAAGTGCTCGGCCGCCACCACGCCCAGGTCCCAGCGAGGCCGCCGGTGGGCGCGCGTGCGCCCGCGCCCCTGAACCGCGGGGCTCCCGGCCGGGCGGCGGAGATCACGTGACACCGCGCTGACGGGTGAACCGTGAGGTCGTCGGGCACCACGAGATGCGGCCGGGCACGGGATGGGGTCGGATTCCGGTGTGCCGGTTCGCGCGCCGGTACCGTTTGCCTCTAATGTCCGATTCGTACATGACGGGTGATCAGGAAAGCGAGGAACCCGGTGCTTGAGATCGACACCCTCACCTGGGTCGTCACCGTGGGGCTGATCCTGGTGCTGCTCGCGGTGGACCTGGTGCTCGCGGCCGTCCGCCCCCACAAGGTCGGCTTCGCCGAGGCCACCGCCTGGTCGGTGTTCTACATCCTGGTGGCCGTCGGGTTCGGCGTCTGGATGTGGACGGCCCACGGCAGCGAGTTCGGCACCGAGTACTTCGCGGGCTACATCGTCGAGAAGTCCCTCTCGGTGGACAACCTGTTCGTGTTCGTGATCATCATGACCACGTTCGCGGTGCCCGAGGAGCACCAGCACAAGGTGCTGACCTTCGGCATCGTGCTGGCGCTGGTCATGCGCGCCATCTTCATCGCGGTCGGCGCGACCCTGCTCTCGCTGTTCTCGTTCATGTTCCTGCTGTTCGGCCTGTTGCTGATCTTCACCGCCGTGCAGCTGTTCCGGCACCGCAACGAGGACCCGGACGTGGAGAACAACGCGGTCGTGCGCACCGCCCGCCGCCTGCTGCCGCTGTCCACCGAGTACCAGGGCGGCAGGCTGTTCACCCGCGAGAACGGCAGGCGGGTCGGCACGCCGCTGCTCATCGTGCTGGTCGCCATCGGCGGCATCGACCTGCTCTTCGCGCTGGACTCCATCCCGGCCGTGTTCGGCGTGACCGAGGAGCCGTTCATCGTCTTCGCCGCCAACGCCTTCGCGCTGCTCGGCCTGCGCGCCCTGTTCTTCCTGGTGAAGGGCCTGCTCGACCGGCTGGTCTACCTCTCCGCCGGCCTGGCCGTCATCCTCGGGTTCATCGGCGTGAAGCTCATCCTGCACTGGGCCCACGTGGACCTCTCGCCCGACGTGCCCGAGATCCCCACCCCCCTCAGCCTCGGGGTGATCATCGCGATCCTGGTCGTGGTCACGGTGGCGAGCCTGCTCAAGACCCGCCGCGACCCCGCCGCCAAGGCGCACCCCGGTTCGCTGCGCGCCCGCCGCCCGAACCACGAGGAGGACGGCGGCGCCCGCTGAGGCAGGCGCGGCGCGGACCGGCCCACGAGCGCACGGGCGGGTCCGCGCCGCCGATAATCGATCGCTGCGACCGCACCCGCTGCGGCAGCATGGCCGGTCCGAGTTCGTAATCCCCGGGAGGGAGACGGATGACCGCGCCCGGAGCACGTGGCGACGCGGAGGACCCGACCACCAGGAAAACAGCGGTGCTGCTCGCGCTGCGCTACTACCTGCGCGAGCTGGTCCGCCAGAAGAAGACCGCCACACCGGCGCTCCTGCTGCCCGCACTGGGCAACATCTGCCACTACTACCTGCCGCCGCTGGTGGTCGCCGCGCTCGCGGGCCGCATCGCGGACGGCGCGACCGTCGACGTCGCCACCGCCCTGCCCTACGTGCTGACCTTCGCCGGCCTCGCGCTGGCGGGGGAAGCCCTGTGGCGCGTCGGGCTGCACTGCCTCAACCGCGCCGACGGGCGCGGCATCGAGCACCTGTCCGTGCTCGGCATGGAGGAGCTGCTGGCCAAGGACGCCGCGTTCTTCCACGACAACTTCGCCGGCTCGCTCACCAAAAGGGTGCTCAGCTTCGCCGGGAGGTTCGAGCAGTTCATCGACGCCATGGCGTTCTCCGTGCTGTCCAACCTGGTACCGCTGGTGTTCGCCTCGGTGGTGCTGTGGCGCTACGACCCGCTGCTGGTGGTCGTCCTGATCGGCTTCATCCTGGTCACCGCCCTGGTCGTGGCCCCGCTGATCCGCCGCCGCCAGCGCCTGGTCGACGAGCGGGAGGCGGCCATCGCGCGCGTGTCGGGCCGCGTGGCCGACACCCTGTCGAACATGGACGCGGTGCGGGCCTTCGCCGCCGAGGAGCGCGAGAACGCCGAGCACCGCGAGCGCGCCGCCGAGCAGCGCAGGATCGCCATCCGGTCGTGGGACTACGCCAACCTCCGCATCGACACCGCCATCGCGCCGATGCTGGTGATCACCAACGCGCTGGGCCTGCTGCTCGCGGTGAGCCTGGGCGGCGGCGCGCTCGGGGTGGAGGCGATCGTGGTCGCCTTCACCTACTTCACCAACGCGACCCGGATCATGTTCGAGTTCAACAACATCTACCGGCGGCTGGAGAGTTCCCTGACCGAGGCGGCCCAGTTCACCGAGCTGCTGCTCACCCCGCCGCAGGTGGTCGACCCGGCCGACCCGGTGCCGCTGCGCCCGTCCACCGCCGAGGTCCGCTTCGAGGACGTGACCTTCGCCCACGCCGGCGCGCCGCCGCTGTTCGCCGGCCTTGACCTGACCGTGCCCGGCGGCACCACCATCGGCCTGGTCGGCCGCTCCGGCGGCGGCAAGACCACCCTGACCCGGCTGCTGCTGCGGTTGATGGACATCCAGGGAGGCCGCATCCTGGTCGGCGGCCAGGACATCGCCCGGCTGCGCCAGGCGGACCTGCGCAGCCTCATCGCGTACGTGCCGCAGGAACCGGCCATGTTCCACCGGACCCTGTGGGACAACATCGCCTTCGCCCGGCCGGGCGCCACCGACGCCGAGGTGCGGGACGCGGCGCGGGCGGCGCACGTCGTCGAGTTCGCCGAGGCCCTGCCCGAGGGGTTCGGCACGCTGGTGGGGGAGCGGGGCGTCAAGCTCTCCGGCGGGCAGCGCCAGCGGGTGGCGCTGGCGCGGGCCATCCTGCGCGACGCGCCGATCCTGCTGCTCGACGAGGCGACCAGCGCGCTGGACTCGGAGAGCGAACTCCTCGTCCAGGAAGCCCTGTGGCGGCTCATGGAGGGGCGCACGGCGCTCGTGGTGGCCCACCGGCTCAGCACCGTGGTCCGCCTGGACCGGCTGATCGTGCTCGACCACGGCCGGATCGTCGAGCAGGGGACGCACGACGAGCTGCTGCGGTCGAACGGCGCGTACGCGCGGTTGTGGAGGCACCAGTCGGGCGGGTTCCTGGACGACAGCGAACCGGAGATGTCCACTGTGGATTCGCAGTAGGCGGGGGTGGTGGCGGGGCGGGCCGGGGACTGCCGGCCCCGCCGCTCAGCCGCCACCGGGCCGAGCGGGCGGTTCGGGTGGACCAGTCGGTTCGGGCAGGTCGGGTCGGTGCCGCAGGTCGGTCAGCGCCAGCACCTGCCCGGCGGCGCTGTCCACCGGCGCGACCAGCTCCGCGTCGAGCTCGCCGGCGACCTCGTGCAGCAGCCGGACCCCGGCGCTGGCCAGGTGCGTCACCCCGGTCAGGTCCACCACCAGGGGCCGCCCGCCACCACGGCTGGCGTCGAGCAGGGTGGTGTGCAGCAGTTCCGCCGTGTGGGCGTCGATCGCCCCCCGCACCGTCAGCACCGGGTGCGCGCCGCGCCGCAGCTCGCTGGTCAGGTCGTCCGCCGGTCGGGCGGCGGGCTGTTCCGGGTGGTCGAGGTGCGGCACGCGGGTCAGCCGGAAGGCCATCCGCACCGTGGTGCCGCCCTCGGACGGCGTCATCTCCACCCGGTCGGCGAAGTGGCGCAACAGCGCCAACCCCCGGCCACGGCCGCCCGGCGACTCGGGCACCGGCCGCCACCGACCCCGGTCGGTCACCGCGAACTCGGCGAAGCCGTCGTCGGACAGGTGCGCGTCGACCACCACCACCTCACCCGATCCCGACCTGGACCCCGATCCCGACCTGGACCCCGATCCCGACCTGGACCCCGGCCCCGGCCCCGGCCCCGGCCCGCCGGCGTAGGCGTGCTCGACGGCGTTCGTGACCGCCTCACCGATCGCGTGCTGCACCGCGAACACCCGGTCGCGGTCGACGTCCAGGTCCGCGAGCCAGTCCGCGATCCCGTGCCGCAGCGACACCAGCGCGGCCGGCGTCGCGGGCAGCACCAGGCGCAGCGGCGGCTGCCGCAGGCCCGGACGCCGGGCGACGAGGACCGTCACGTCGTCCTCGTACCCGAGCCACCCCATGCGCTCCACCGCGGCCAGGCACAGCCGGTCGGCCGGGCTCCTCGGCAGCGTGCCGTCCTCGTCGACCGTCTCGGACACCGCGGCCGCGGTCACGGTCGCCAGCGCGGACAGCCCGGCCGCCAGGGACCGGCCCGAGCGCTCGACCAGGCCGTCCGAGTACAGCAGCAGCGCGTCGTCGGACCCGAGCCGGTCCCGCCACGGCGTGCTCGCGGGCCTGCCGACGCCCAGCGGGGCGTCGTGGCCGGAGCCCGTGAGGAACCGGGTCGAGCCGTCGGCGGCGACCACCAGCGCGGGCGGGTGACCCCGGTTCACCCCGCACAGGTCCCCGGTCGCGGTGTCCAGCTCCACCAGGCACATCGTCGCGGCGCGGGTCGCCGGCAGGCGGGCGGCGAAGGCGTCCAGCTGCGCCGCCGCCCCCTCGACGCCCGCGCCCGACCACAGCGCGTGCAGCGCGACCGTGCGCAGCTGCCCCATCGCGGCGGCGGCCGAGGGCCCGTGCCCGACCACGTCGCCGACCAGCAGCACCACCCGGCCACCCTCCCGCCCCGCCGGCCCGCCGCCCGGGAGCGGAACCACGTCGAACCAGTCGCCGCCCGCTGCCCGCTCGTCACCCGCGACCACGTACCGGGCGGCCAGCCGCACACCGGGCAGGACCGGCAGGGCGTCGGGCAGCAGGGCGCGTTGCAGCACGTGCACGACGTGTTGCGCGGCCTGGTGGCGCTGCTCCGCCGCGCGGCGCGCGGTCACCTGCCCGGTCACCTCCACCGCGTGGGCGACCACCCCGGTGACCAGGCCGTGCTCATCTCGCGAGGGCAGGCAGGTGAAGGTGAAGAACCTCTCCTCCAGCCGCCCGTCACCGTCCCGGTCGACCAGCACCCGCCGCTCGCTGCCCAGCACCACCCGGTCGCCGGTGTAGCACTGCTCGATCAGGTCGAAGACCTGCTGACCCGCCGCCTCCGGCACGGACTCGCGCACCGGTCGGCCGACGAGACCGGGCCGATCACCGACGGACGCGCGTGCCGCGCGGTTGGCCGCGACCACCACCAGGTCGGGTCCGCGGAACGCCCACACCGCGGCGGGCAGCTCCTCGAAACAGGCCACGACGGACGCCGGGTCGCCCGCCGGGGTGAGCGCCGACTCGGAATCGGGATCCATGATCACCCCACCCTATGGCCGCGACCGCGGCCCTGCCCGCCGCGAACCGGTCCGCTCCCCCGTGCGGGGGAGCGGACCCGACCCTCCCACGCGGGGTTGCGGGATGACCACCTGGGCGTACGAGGTGCCGGCGGAGGAGGCGGTGGGAGGCGCCTTCGCCGGGGAGGGAGGTGGAGGAAGCGAGGTCGCGGGCCGGCCAGGTGGCGGCGCAGGGGGGAGTGGTGCGGAGAGGGAATGGCGTAGCGAGGTGGTGGCGTAGGGAGGCCATAGGTCGGAGAGTCGGTGGCGCAGGAAGGTGGTGGGTGGGCGAGGCGGTGGGTCGTTGAGGCGGTGGGGTGGCGCGGGATCGCAAGGTGATCGTCAGGTGCGGTCGCGGGGGTGCGTGGGAGGCTCGTACGTGTCCTCCCCGCCAGCCCACCAGCCGACGCCGGTGCACCCGGTCCGCCCGCTCGACACCACCGAGCGCGAGCTGTGACCGCCGGCAACGACACCGCCGTGCTGGTCGTCCAGGACGAGGACACGACCTCGCCCGCCGACGTCGCCGCGTGGCTGCGCGACCGGATCGACGGGTGGCCCGCGCCGGACGTGCTGCTGATCGGCGTCGTCCTGGGGGAGCTGTTCGACAACGCCCGGCGGCACGGCGCTCCGCCCTTCGTGATCGAGCTGGTCCTCGACCACTGGCGCGAACGGCTGGTCGTCAGCGTGCGTGACCGGTCCCTGCGCCCGAGCGGGCCGTGGCGGATCGCGGCGGGTCTGGTGCTCGTGGCCGCGCTGTCCGAGCGCTGGGGAGTGGTGTCGCAGGGACGCGACACGACCGTGTGGGCCGAGATCCCCTTCCGGGACTGATCACTGACGGTCGCTGACCGCCGGCCGGCGACTGCTGCCCGATGACTGCTGCCCGCTGACCACCGGCTGACAACCGCCGTCCGTCGTCCGCCGCCGTGTCGTCACCACCTTTCGTCAGTGCGCTCGACAACTTCAGTGTTGCTCGAAAGCAACACTGTCAACGAGGCAGGGGGCGGAGCGGAGTCACGGTAATGCCTCCCGGGGCTGGCTCCACCGCGCCGGTTCACGGCTCGGGACGCGGTCGATCGGATCGATCCGGGGCACGGCCGGCGTGACCCACGACCCGCGGTCCGCCTCCGCCGGTCGTCGACCGTCCATTGTGAACACGGTGGTGCACGTGCCTGCGGTGAGCGCGCCGACCCCCAGGCCGAGCAGCATCGCCACGGTGGACCTTCTCCTGCGCGACACGGTGGTCTCCTGGGGGGAATCCGGGTACGGGTGGGAGTCGTCCGACGCGGCGTGGCCGGAAGCGTTGCGGCGTAGGAGGTTTCGGGCGGTCGAGGACCGCGATCGAGCGGGAAGGGGGGTGAGGACGACCGCCCTCGGAACCGGCGCCGTGGCAGGGGTGCGCCTGCTGTGATCTTAGCGTGGGGGTGTGTGCGGCAGGGTTTTCGGGCGCGAGTGAACTCGATCGTGTTACTGGTCGAACACCCGGTCCGCCGGCGGTCCTACCGGCTGCCGTACAGGCGCGGGTCGCCGCAGCCGGCGAAGTAGTCGGTGAACACCCGGTCCACCGAGGCGAGCGGCAGCAGCGCCCCGTCCCGCTCCAACACCCGCTGGATCACCGGGAGGTCGCCCGGGTGCGCCCCCAGCGCCACCACGACCTCGGCCACCTGCTCCGCCTTCACCTGCGCGCCGACGCGGGCCAGGCACTCGCGCACCGCCACCGCGTCGGCGCGGGCGAGGCGCCCGCCCAGTTCGGCCGTGCGCCGCGGGTCGGCCTCCAGCGCGGCCGCGAGCCCGGTCCCGGTCACCGCGTCGCGCGCGGGGTCGCCGTAGTCCGATACCAGCACCAGCGACAGCGCCTCGTAGGCGACCCGCACCCGTTCCGCGCCGGTGGACGCCGGGTCGAGCCGGAACCCGCGGATCAGCCGCTCGGCCACCGCCACCACGTCCCGGTGGCGCACCGCGCCGTCGGCGTTGGCGTCGAACAACCGCAGCCGGCGCGCGAACCGTGCGACCAGGTCGCCCTCTGCCATGAACAACCCCATCGCGACTCACGGTGCCACAACGTCGGCGCGCTCCGTGGCGATCCACCCATCCATTCCCTGAAAGAGTGAACCCTCCGCCCGGTTACCCGAGCGGGGTGCGGCGAACCGCGCCGGGGTGGGCCGCGACGCGCGGGCCGCGCGGCTCGTAGCCCGCGATCTCGTCCTCGAACGCCACCCGGGGCGTGCCGAAGGTCGGCCCGGTGGCGCCGCCGCCCTCGGCGAGCGGCCGGTCGGGTCGCACGGCCAGGGGTGCCGGTCTGGCGGCGGTGCTCCCGGTGGGCCGGGCGTGGGGCCGATGACCGACGGTGAGCCGAGAACCCGCGCCCACCTGCGCGGATCGCTCTCCCGGCGGTGTCCAGGACCGGTCGGGGCGGGCACACTGGGTGCAGCGGCGCTCCCCCCGCCGCACCGGCCGGAGGGGGAGCGCGTGACCAGGTACCAGGAGGCGTTGGCCGCCGCCGCGCGTGGTTGGCCGGTGGTGCCGCTGCGCCCGCACGACAAGGCTCCCGCCCTGCGCGGCTGGGAGCACGAGGCCACCACGGACCGCGACCGGATCCGGCAGTGGTGGGTGCACCGCCCCTACAACATCGGCATCGCGTGCGGTCCGGCCGGGCTGCTGGTGGTGGACCTGGACGTGCCCCACGGCCGCGAGGCTTTCGCGCGTCGCGCGTGGCAGCACGGTGCGGAGGACCCCCGCGACACCTACGCGGTGGCCACGGCGGGCGGGGGAGAGCACCGCTACTTCCTGGCCCCGGAGGTGCCGCTGGGCAACAGCGTGGGCCGGGTCGCGCCGCACGTGGACACGCGCGGCATCGGCGGTTACGTGGTGGCGGCGGGGTCGCGGGTGGGCGGGCGCCGCTACCGGGTGCTGCGGGACCTGCCGGTGGCGCCGGTGCCGGGTTGGCTGGTGGACGTGCTGGCCCCGCCGCCGTCCGAGGAGCTGGACATCCCGGTCCAGCGGCCCTCGCCGCGGCGCGTCGGCGCCTACCGGGACGCCGTGGTGGCGGGGGAGTTGGAGCGGGTGCGGGAGGCCCGGCCGGGGGTTCGCGCCCACGTGGTGTTCACCGCCGCCTGCCGGTTGGGCGAGTTGGTCGGCGCGGGTTGGCTGGACGCGCACGTGGCGGCGGACCTGCTGTTGGACGCCGCCTCGGTGCACGAGGGCGTGGAGGGGTGGACCGGTCGGGAGGCCCGGCACCACGTCGACAACGGCATCGCCCTGGGCCGCCGTCGTCCTCGCGCGTTGCGGTGACCTCGGCGGGAGGTCATCCCCGCGCGGTCACCCCCGAGATCACGCCCCCGAGATCACGCCCCCGAGATCACGCCCCCGAGATCACGCCCCCGAGATCACGCCCGCGCGGTCACCCGCCCGAGCGCCGCTGTTCGCCCAGCCGCCGCAGCACCTCGATCGCCCGCAGCCCGATCGTCGGCACCGCCGCGCCGGCCCGCGCCATCGCGGCCCGGTACGCGGGCACCGCCCGCACCAGGCGGCGCCCGTCGAGCATCCCCACCGCCCGGTCGGCGACCTCGGCCGCCGTCAGCAGCCCGCGGGGGGCGGAGAACAGCACCGCCGAGGCCGGGTCCGGTCGGACCTCGCGCACCATGTCGGTGTCCGCCGCGTCGGGGCAGCAGGTCAGCACCCGCACCGGCACCCCGGCGCGCCTCAGGTCGCCCTGGAGGCCCAGTCCGAAGTTCAGCACCGCCGCCTTGGTGGCCGCGTAGAGGGCCAGTCCCGGCACCGGGCCCAGCGCCGACATGGAGGAGACGTTGAGCACCGTGCCGCCGTGCCCGCGCATCGCCTCCACCGCGACCCGGCTGCCGTGCACCACGCCCAGCACGTTGACCTCGACCAGTCGCCGCACCGCGTCGTCGTCGTGCTCCCAGGCCGCGCCGGTGGCCAGCACCCCGGCGTTGTTCACCCACAGCGCGAGCCGTCCGAGGTCGGTGGCGCGGGCGGCGGTCGCGCGGTGCGCCGCGGGGTCCCGCACGTCCGCCACGAGCCCGTGCCCGCCGATCCCGGCCGCCGCGTCGCCCACGGCGTCGTCCACGTCGGTCAGCACCACCTGGTAGCCGCGCCCGCGCAACCGCCGCGCGATCTCCAGCCCGAACCCGCGCGCCGCCCCGGTCACCACCGCCACGTCCACCCCGCGACCTTAACGACGCGGCGGCCGGGCCGCTCACTGGTCGGCGGGGCGGGTGTGCAGCCACAGGGTGCGCTCGTCGGTCATCACGTCCTCGGCCTGCGCCACCGCGGCGGGCCACTCGTCCTCGTCGACGTCGCGCAGGTGGTCGTGGACCAGCACCAGGTCGGCGGCGGCCTTGCCGTAGGTGGTGGCCAGTCCGGAGTGCCGCCGCGGGCCCAGCCACGCGGCGCCGCCCGCCACGGCCGCGGCCATCACCCCGGACAGGTCGAGGTCCCACAGCCCGAACACCCGGCACACGGCCGGCCCGAGCGCGGTCAGCTCGCCCACGACGAGCACCAGGCGCCACACCAGGGCCTGCCGCTCGTTGTCGCGGGCCGGTCCGCGTACCACTGCTTCTGGTCGAGCACCCGCCCGGTCAGGTAGGCGGCGCGGCGCTCGGGGAACGACCCGGCCCGCAGCGCCACCATGCCGGGGGTGGCGCAGGGGTCGTCGGAGCCCGTGGTCACCCGGCCCTCGTCGGCGGGGAGCGCGGCCGCGACCTGGCGCCTGAGCTCGGTGCGCGCCTGCTTCGGCGGCAGGCCCGGCGGGAACGGGTCGGCCGCGACGGCGAACCGCCAGGCCGGCGTCTTGACCGACTCGGCCACCGCGCGGCCGTGGAACCAGTCCCGCTCGGGGTGCGTGGCCAGCAGCAGGATCTCCACGGCCAGTGCGACCGCGAAGCCCGCGACGGAGACCGCGGCCCAGAACCCGAACGACCCGATCTTCCACGGCAGCGCCCCGCCGATCGCGGCCACCACCGTCGCCACCAGCCTGACCCGGTTCCACCGCAGGGTGCGCCGCTGCCCGCGGCGTGCCGCGCTGTCGGCGTCGTGGAAGAAGCCGGGTAAGTCGGAGTTCGTCATCCACCCTCCCGCGCGGGGACGCCGCGGTCCCCGCTGATCGACCGGGTTCCGCCGCTCACCGCCGGTCCAGGACCGCCGAGACCACCGCTCCCACCGCGGTGCCCGCCGCGGCCACCTGCTCGCCCGACGGGTCCCAGATGCCCGAACCGCCCGCGGCTCGGGAGAACCCCTCGCCGGTCGAGCCGGCGAAGCTCGCCACCGCCACCCACAGCCCGTGCCCGACGGCGATCCGCCGCGCCCGCGCCGCCACCACGTCGGCGTCGACGTCGTGCTCCAGCACGCCCGCCAGGTAGGCGTGCACGCCCAGCGCGGCGGTGTCCGCGGCGTGGCGCGGCACGCCGGTGTCCCGGCACACGGCCAGGCCCAGCCGCACCCCGTCCACCTCGATGGCCGCGGGTCCGGGGCCGGGGTCGAAGCACACCGCCTCCAGCGGGCCCAGCCACACCTTCCGGTAGGCGACCCGCACCCCGGAGCCGGTCACCTCCAGCACCCCGATGTGCCGTTGCGCCACGGGGGCGCCGGCGAGGGCGGTGGCGCCGGTCTCGGCGCACGCCTCGACCAGGGGTGCGAGGAGGTCGAACGACACCTCGGGCGCGTCGAGGTGGTAGCCGGTCAGCGACAGCTCCGGGAACACCACCACCCGCGCGGCGGCCGCGCGCACCGCCTCGGCGTGGGCCGCCGCGTTGGCGGCCACGTCGTGGGCGGTGCAGCGCGGCTGGGCGACCGCAACGGTGATCACCCGGCCAACCCTAGCGCGGCACCCGGGCCCAGTCGGTGTCCGACGCGAGGTGGAAACCCGGGTGGGCGGGCTGGTTGTAGGTGGTCTGCTGGCGTGCCACGTCGACCCGGTACTGGGGGTCGTGCATCAGGGTGTACATCTTGTGGCCGGTCACCTCCGTGCTGAGGTGGACGCGCAGCGCCGAGCTGTCGGCGGTGCGCACCACCAGCTCCTCCCGCCAGTCGCCGAGCACGTCGGCGACCAGCGACGGGTTGCCCTTGGTGCCGTTGTTGGTCAGCGTGCCGGCGGCGGTCAGCAGCGTGCCGCGCCGCCAGTCGCGCACGGTCGGTTCGGCGGTGCCCGAGCCGTCGACGACCTGGGTGGTGAGGTCCGCCGCCCACCGGATGCTCTGGTTGGTGCCGGGGATGGCCTCGGACAGCCGCCGCCCGTCGGCCGACCACAGGCCGACCGCGCCCGCGCCGCCCGGCACCGACGCCCAGGTCTCCAGCCCCGGTTCGGCCGGCAGCACGTCGCCCACCATGCCGCGCCCGGTGTCCACGCCGGTGTAGCCGCCGTAGATCACCTGACCGGTGGAGGCGTCGCGCAGGGTGTAGCCGTAGGGCGCGGAGCGGGCGCCCTCGTGGACCATGTAGATCTCCAGGCCGGGGCGGGCCGGGTCGACGTCGGTCACGTGCAGGGCGTCGCCGTGCCCCAGCCGGGCCCGTTCGCCGGGGTTGGCGCTGCCCGGCGGCAGTTCGGCGAAGGAGCTGTAGCGCAGCGACCCGTCGTGGTCGATGGTGGCCGCGCCGTAGACGATCTCCTGCTTGCCGTCGCCGTCCACGTCGGCCGCGCTGAGCGAGTGCGCGCCCTGGGTGGTCAGCGTGCCGTACTCCGGGGAGGTGCCGTCGCGGCCGTGCACGGGGTCGTTGAACGGGTTGGCCATCGGCACCCACCCGCTGTCGACGAACCAGTCCCGCCGCAGGTCCCGGCCGTCCCACCGGTAGGCCACCAGGGTGCTGCGCGTGTAGTAGCCGCGGGCGAACACCGCCGAGGGGCGCCTGCCGTCGAGGTAGGCCACCCCGGCCAGGAACCGGTCCACCCGGTTGCCCGGCTCGATCCGCGCCAGCGCGTAGTCGCCCCACATGAGCCCGTCGTCGTGGCGGCCCGGTTCGTAGCGCGCGGTCGTGAGCTCCCGGCCGGTGGCCCCGTCCAGCACGGTCAGGTACTCGGGGCCGGAGAGCACGAACCCGGCGAACGCCCGCAGGTTGTTGCGCGCGCTGCGGCTCGGCGCGTAGACGTCCACGAAGTGGTCGACCAGGGCCCGCGCGTCGGCGTCGGAGAGGGGGTAGGTGTGGCGCACGGGGATGCCGAACGCCTGCTCCAGCGTGGCCGGCCACCGCCCGGCCACCACCTCGGGGTGCTCGTGCCAGCCGCGGAAGACCCGGACCAGGTGCTCGTGGTAGCCGGCGGCGTCGAGCCGGTAGTCGTCGCGGTGCGAGTAGCCCGCCCGCACGTCCTCGCGTGGCATGGTCACGTACCGCTTCGAGGTCTCCCGGCCGCGCCGGTCGTAGGAGGTGACCGAGGTGCCGGGGGCGGTCTTGAGCATCATCTCCGACCGGCCGTCGCCGTCGAAGTCGTAGACGAGGAACTGCGTGTAGTGCGCGCCCGAGCGGATGTTCACCCCGAGGTCGACCCGGTGGAGCAGCGTGCCGTCGAACCGGTAGGTGTCCACATAGGTCGGTCCGGTGTAGCCGACCTGGGAGACGTCCTTGGAGTTGGACGGGTCCCACTTCACGACGTACTCGTAGCTGCCGTCGCCGTCCACGTCGCCGACGCTCGCGTCGTTGGCGGAGTACGTGTAGGACTCGCCCGCCGGGGTCACGCCGTCCGCGGGCTTGCGCAGCGGCAGGTCGTGGAAACCGCCCTCCCACGGCGACACCGACCCGCTCACGCCCACCGGCACGCCCCGCACCAGGGGCGCCACCCGGTAGTGCGAGCCGCCCTGGCGGTCCAGGAAGTTGGTGCTGTCGGTGACCGTGGCGACCCGGCGGCCGTCGCGGTACACCGCGAACGCCGGGCCGGCCAGGCCCGTGGCGGTGTGGCCGGTGGCCTCGTGGCGCAGCAGGCGCCAGCTGAGGAACACCCCGGTGTCGGTGCGCACGGCCACCAGGCCCCGGTCCAGGCGTTCCAGCCGGGGACCACCACCACCGGTGGCGCCGGCCGGTGGCGCGGTGAGCAGGAGCGCCGTCGCCGCCAGCACGGCGAGCAGAGGGCGGGAACGCGGGCGGGTCATCGGGCCTCCCGGGGCGCGACGGTGCGCGAGGTGCGTGACGAGGCCACACGATGAACCGTTTCAAGCCGAAAGGCAAGCCCTCCGGAACTCCTCGGCGTTCTCCCAGGAAAGCGCTATCCTTGACGCCGTGATGCACCTCACCTACGTTGTTTGAACCGATTCAAACGAGAGGTGAGGGCGATGGGACGAGTGTCTCGCCGGAGCGCGGCCGGTCTGCTGGTCGGACTGCTGACGGCGACCGCCGCGCTGTCCGGGTGCGGCGGCGACCAGGGCGACGGACCGGTGACGCTGCGGTTCGTCTGGTGGGGCAACGAGGACCGCGCCGAGGTCACCAGGGCCGCCGTCGAGGAGTTCCAGCGGCGCAACCCCGACATCAGGGTGGAGACCGAGTACAGCGGGTACGACGCCTACTTCCAGAAGCTGTCCACCCAGGTCGCCGGCGGCGCCGGGCCCGACCTGCTCCAGCTGGACCGGGCCACCCTGGGCGAGTACGCGGGCCGCAACGTCCTCGCCGAGCTCGACGAGTACGCGGGCGGCCCGCTCAGGCTCGACCGGATCCCGGCCGACCTGCTGGAGGGCGGCAAGGTCGACGGCAAGCAGTACGCCGTGGCCGCCGGCGCCACCACCCAGGTCCTGGTCTTCGACCCCACCCACTTCGAGGCGGTGGGCGCGGAGGTGCCCACCGCGCCCGGCGAGAAGTGGACCTGGGCCGAGTTCGCCGAGGCCGTGGGCAAGGTCGGCGCGGCCGGGACCGTCGCCGGCACCACCGACTTCGGCTGGGCCATCGACTGGTTCGAGGTCTGGCTGCGCCAGCACGACAAGCAGCTCTACACCCCCGAGGGCGAACTCGGCTTCACCGCCGAGGACCTCACCGGGTACTGGGAGATGATCGGCGCCATGCGCGCCGGCAAGGGCGTGTCCGCGGCCGAGGTGACCACCAAGATGGACGGCTCGGTGCAGAACTCCGGCATCGTCACCGGGCAGTCCGCCTCCGAGATCGGCTACGACTCCACCGCCACCGGCTACTTCGGCGCGTTCGGCCCGAACCTCAGGCTCGCCCCCGTGCCCAGCGACGTCGCCGAGAGCGGCATGGCCGCGCTGCCCCCGGTGTCCTTCGCCGTCGCCCGCCGCTCCGAGCACCGGGAGGCCGCGGTGGAGCTGCTGGACTTCCTGCTCAACGACCCCGAGGCGGGCAGGCTGCTCGGCGCCTCCCGCGGCGTGCCGCCCAACGAGGACGTCCGCGCGCAGGTCTGCGCGGGCTCGACCGAGGCCAGCAAGGCGGTGTGCGACTACGAGCAGGCCCAGCAGGACAAGATCGGCCCCGCCTTCGGCGCCTGGCCCACCGGCTCCTCGGCCGTCAAGCGCGACTTCCAGCGCACCTACGACGACGTGATCTTCAACCGGGTCGGCGTCGCCGAGGCCGCCGCCCGCGTCGTCCAGGACGCCGAGACCTCGCTGGGGTCCTGACCGAGATGACGCGGTCCGTGCTTGCCCGAGCGGGCACCCCCGACACCCCGCCGCCGGCACCCGCGCCCCCCGCGCGCCGGCGACGGGGCCAGGGCGTGGCCTACCTGTTCCTGTCGCCCTGGATCGTCGGGGCGGTGCTGCTGACCATCGGCCCGATGGCCGCCTCGCTGTACCTGTCGTTCACCGACTACGACCTGTTCGACGACCCGGACTGGGTGGGCGTCGACAACTACGTCACCATGTTCACCGGTGACGAGCGGTTCTGGCACGCGGCGTGGACCACCACCGAGTACGTGCTGCTGTCGGTGCCGCTCAAGCTGGCCCTGGCGCTCGCCGTGGCGCTGCTGCTCAACCGGCCCCGCCGCGGCGTCGGCCTCTACCGGTCGGCGTTCTACGCGCCGTCGCTGCTGGGCGCGAGCGTGAGCGTGGCGCTGGTGTGGCGGGCGCTGTTCTCCACCGACGGCACCGTGGACGGGCTGCTGGCCCGGATCGGCATCGACACCGGCGGCTGGGTCGACCAGCCGCAGTACGCGCTGCTCACCCTGGTCGCGCTGGCCGCGTGGCAGTTCGGCGCGCCCATGGTGATCTTCCTGGCGGGCCTCAAGCAGGTGCCGCGCGAGCTCTACGAGGCGGCGGCCATCGACGGCGCGGGCCCGGCCCGGCGCTTCCTCGACGTCACGCTCCCGATGCTCTCGCCGGTGATCCTGTTCAACCTCGTGCTGGAGACCATCAACGCCTTCCAGGCGTTCACCGGCGCGTTCGTGGTCAGCGGCGGGCGCGGCGGGCCCAGCGACTCGACCCTGCTCTACCCGCTCTACCTGTACCAGCGCGGGTTCACCGACTTCCGGATGGGTTACGCCTCGGCCATGGCGTGGGTGCTGCTGGTCGTGGTGGCGCTGCTGACCGCCCTGGTGTTCCGCGGCTCCAAGCGCTGGGTGTTCTACGCGGGGGAGGACCGGTGACGCCGGCCAGGAAGGTCCTGTGGCACGTCGTGGTGATCGGCGCGCTGCTGGTGCTGCTGTACCCGTTGGGGTGGCTGGTGTCCACCTCGTTCAAACCCGCCACCGAGGTGCTGTCCACGCTCTCGCTGCTGCCCCGGGAACCGACCGGGGACAACTACGCCCAGGTGTTCGACGGGGTGGGCGAGTTCGGCGTGCTGCACTACTTCGGGAACTCCCTGCTGATCTCCGTCGGCGCGGTGATCGGCAACGTGGTGTCCTGCTCGCTCGCGGCCTACGCGTTCGGGCGGCTGCACTTCCGCGGCCGGGGACCCCTGTTCGGCTTCATGATGATCACCATCATGCTGCCGCACCACGTGGTGCTCATCCCGCAGTACGTCATCTTCCAGCAGCTCGACATGGTCAACACGTTCTGGCCCCTGGTGCTGCCCAAGTTCCTGGCCACCGACGCGTTCTTCGTCTTCCTGATGGTGCAGTTCATCCGCACCCTGCCGCGCGAGCTGGACGAGGCGGCCACCCTGGACGGCTGCGGCCCGGTGGGCACCTTCCGGCACGTGATCCTGCCGCTGCTGCGCCCGGCGCTGATCACCACCGCGATCTTCACCTTCATCTGGACCTGGAACGACTTCTTCTCGCAGCTGATCTACCTCAACGACGCGGAGAAGTTCACCCTGCCGCTGGCGCTCCAGCTGTTCGTCGACCAGGCCACCGAGTCGGCGTTCGGGCCGATGTTCGCCATGTCGGTGCTGGCGCTGCTGCCCATCGGCTTGTTCTTCCTGGCGTTCCAGCGTTTCCTGGTGGACGGTGTGGCGACCTCCGGGTTGAAGGGGTAGCGATGAACGCGTGGGCGCGGCCGCTGACGCTGCTGGCCGAGGTGCTGCTGATCGGGGTGCTGGTGTGCCTGGCGGCGTTGCCGCTGGTCACGGCCGTGCCCGCGTTGGCGGCCGGGGCGGTGCTGCTGCGGGAGCTGGTGGAGGACGGCCGCACGCCGACCGCGCGGCGGTTCGCCGTGCTGCTGGGGCGGGTCCTGCGCGACCCGGTGGCCGTGCTCGCGCCGCTCGCCGTGCTCGCCGTCGGCGCGCTGGACCTGCTCGCCCTGGCCGGCGGGCTGCCCGGCGCGGCGGTCCTGGGCCCGGCGATCGGCCTGGTGCTGGCGGCCGCGGCGCTGGTGCTGCTGCGCACCGCCGCGCGGTGGCGGCCGGGGGAGCGCTGGGCCGCGCTGCTGACCCGACCCCCGCTGGACCCCGCCGGCCACGCCTACCTGGTCGTCGCGCTGGCCGTGATCGTGCTGGTGCTCCTCCAGGCGCCCGCGTTCGTGGTCGTGGCGCCGGGCCTGCTGGTGTTCGCCGCGGTCGCGGTGGAACGCCGGTGACCCCGCGCGTCGTGCTCGCCGGGGCTGCCGGGTACGGGCGGTTCCACCTGCGGGAGATCGCCGCCCTGGAGGCGGCCGGGCGGCTGGAGCTGGCGGGCGTGTGCGAGGTCGAACCGCTGGACGCCGAGGCCCGGCGCCTGGTCGGCGACCGGCCCGTGTCCGCCGACCTGGGCGAACTGCTGCCGGCGGCCGGCGGCGGCCCCGTCATCGGCATCGTCTCCACCCCCATCCACACCCACGTCGACCTGGCCCACCGGGTGCTCGGCGCGGGCGCGCACCTGCTGCTGGAGAAACCGCCCACGGCCACCCTGGAGGACTGGCGCGACCTGTTGCGGCGCTCGGCAGGCCGGGTGGTGCAGGTCGGCTTCCAGGGCCTGGGCTCGCCCGCCCTGCGCCGCCTGGCGCACCTCATCCGCTCGGGCGCGCTGGGCGCGGTCCGGGGCATCGGCGTGCGCGGCACGTGGTCGCGCGAGGACTCCTACTACACCCGCGCGCCCTGGGCGGGCCGCCGCACCCTCGACGGCGTCCCCGTCGTGGACGGCGCCCTGACCAACCCGTTCGCCCACGGCATCGCCACCGCGCTCGCCCTGGACGGCAGCACCGGCGTGGACGACGTGGCCGACCTGGAGCTGGAGCTGCTGCGCGCCCGCGACATCGAGGCCGACGACACCTCCTGCCTGCGGCTGCGCACCCGCCGCGGCACGACCGTGGTGGTCGCGGTGACCCTGTGCGCCGAGGTCCCCGCGGACCCGGTGCTCGTCGTGCACGGCACCCGCAAGCGCGCCGAGCTGCACTACACCCGCCACCGGCTCGTCGTCGACGGCGTCGAGGAGCGGTTCGGGCACGACACCCCGCTGGCCAACCTGCTCGACCACCTGGCCGACCCCGCCGTGCCGCTGAACGCCCCGCTGGCCGACACCGGGGCGTTCACGCGCGTGGTGGAGGCCGTGCGCACCGCCCCCGACCCCGTGCCCATCGACCCGGCGTGGCTGCGCCGCAACGGCAACCGGGTCGACGTGGACGGCGTCGACCACGCCGTCACCCGGGCCACCGAGGGGCTGCGCACCTTCGGCGAGCTGGAGGTGCCGTGGTCACCGCTGGGCGCCGCCGCCCACCACGGTCGCGACACCGCCCGGCTGCCCCTGGTCGTGCCCCGACCCGCGCTGCACCCGGTGCGCACGCTCGGCGGGGTCGTGGTCACCGGCGAGCACCCCGCCGACCACCCCTGGCACCGCGGCATCGGCCTGGCCCTGCCCGACGTCAACGGCGTCAACCTCTGGGGCGGCCGCAACTACGTCCCCGGCCGGGGCTACGTGCCCGGCGAGCTGGGCGTGGTCCGCGAGGTCGGCCCCGACGAGCTGCACTGGTGCGACTCCACCGGGACGGTGCTGCTCGCGGAACGGCGACGCGTGCGCCGCCGGCTGGTCGAGGGCGGCTGGGAGCTGGAGTGGACCAGCGTGCTGACCGCCGACGCCGAGGCCGTGCTGCACAGCCCCGGCAGCAAGGGCCGGGCCGGCGCCGGCTACGGCGGCTGGTTCTGGCGGCTGCCCGACCTCGACCCGGCCACCGTGCACGTGCTCACCCCCGGCGGCACGGGGGAGGAGCAGGTCAACGGGCGCCCCGCGCCGTGGCTGGCGGTGGTCGTGACCGACCCGCGCCGGCCCTGGACGGCCCTGCTCTCCGGACCGACCGACCCCTGGTTCGTCCGGGTCGGGCAGTACCAGGGCATCGGCTCGGCACTGGCCTGGGACCGGCCGCTGGTGCTGGGACCCGGCCGGCGGCGGGAGATCACCGTGCGGGTCGCCTTCCACGACGGCGTGCGCGTCCCGGACGACCCGCGACCCCGGTGGCCACCGTCCTGATCCGACAGCGTCCTGATCCGACGGTCCCGTGCCAACACCCGATCCCGGAGGTAGTCGTGCGACGTGTGTGCTTCCTGCTGCGGGTCCGCCCCGAGCGGATGGCGGAGTACCGCGAGCGGCACCGCGAGGTGTGGCCGGAGATGCGCGAGGCGCTGCGGGAGACCGGCTGGGGCAACTACGCCCTCTTCCTGGCCGAGGACGGGCTGCTCGTCGGCTACCTGGAGACCCCCGACTGGGACGCCGCCCAGCGCGGGATGCGGGCCCGCGAGGTCAACGACCGGTGGCAGGCGGAGATGGCCGAGTTCTTCACCGCGCTGGACGGCCGGGACCCCGACGAGGCCATGCGACCGCTCACCGAGGTCTTCCACCTCGACTGAGCCCCGCCTGGCTCGTATTGGTTCAGTCGTTGAACCGTTGTAACGGCGGAAAGCGCTGGTCCGGATCAGTGGATCGGCGTTCGGGTGAGACGCTGAATGAATCGTTTCATCCTTGACGGGCGCTCGGGCGCGGTGCTGTGATGTCGCGCAGGGCGTTACCCTGCCGCCGCCTGGGAGCGCTCCCGGAAAATCTGCGGACGAATGGAGCAACGGTGCTCACCAACTCGTTCAGAGCGCGGGCGATCGCCGCCGCCACGGCGGTCACCGCGCTGACGGGCGGCCTCCTGGTCGCGGGGGTGGCGTCGGCCGCTCCAGGCTGTGGGGTCGATTACGTGGTGCAGAACAGGTGGCAGGGTGGGTTTTCCGCCAGTGTCACGATCACGAATCTGGGTGATCCGGTGGACGGGTGGAGCCTGGTGTGGAGCTTCCCCGGCTCGGAGCGGTACGGCCAGGGTTGGAACGCCTCGTTCGCCGCCTCGGGGGCGAGCGTGACGGCGTCCAACGTGGACTGGAACCGGGTGATCGGGACCGGTGGTACGGCGTCGTTCGGGTTCAACGCCACGACCAGCGGCAGCGAGGTCGGCACGCCGGCGTCGTTCGCGCTCAACGGCACCACGTGCACGGGCGATGCCGGACCGACGACCACCACGACCACTACGACCACGACGACGACGACCGGCCAGAACCCGGGTGGTCCGAGTGATCCGACGGGTCGTAAGCAGGTGGAGCGGTTGGATCGTGGTGTGGTGAGTGTGCGGTCGGGCAGTGGGAACCTGGTGAGTTGGCGGTTGTTGGCCGGTGACGCGCGCGATGTCGGGTTCAACGTCTACCGGGGTGGCGCGAAGGTGAATTCCTCGCCGGTCACCGCGTCGACCAATTTCCTGGATGGTGGTGCGGCGGTGGATGCGTCGTACACGGTGCGCGCGGTGGTGGG